>CAYZUX010000026.1:0-39575 GCA_964481775.1 uncultured bacterium
GTCCAGTGGTGACCGAGCTTGCTCCGCCGAAGCCGGCCCCGGCTGTCGAGGTACCGCCTCCGGTGGTTCCAGTTCCAGTTGTGAAGGCCGAACCAGCTCCACCACCGGCGCCTGCTCCAGTCATTCCAGAGCCGCAGCCGATTCCGGAACCGGTTGTTGCCCAGGCACCACCGCCGGTGTTTGCTCCGCCAGTCGTGACCGCCGCTGAGCCTGCACCCGCGCCAGAGGCCAAGCCATTGCCGGTGAATATGATGCCGTGCGCTCCATGTGTGCCTTGCGCACCTTGCCGTCCGTGCTTCAATCCCTGCGAACTGCTCAAGCTCCCTCTCTGCCTGCTGAATGTGGTTTGCAAGGGTGCCCAGTGCCTGACATGCGTCACCACCAAGGGCGTCTGCGATATCACCTGTGGCACTACCTCTGCCGTGAAGTGCGTGCTGGGGAGTGTCTGCTGCAGCCCGACTTGCTCACCCTGCGCTCCGTGTGGTCCGATGTGCAGCCCCTGTGGCCCAATGGTTGCCGCACAGTAAGAGAACCAGTAATACTGTAATAAGAAGGGGGGATCGAAAGATCCCTCCCTTTTTTGTGTCTATCCGATGTTCCAGCCGTGAATCCGTCCACTTCATGGAAAAAGATCAGCAAATCCGAGCCGCCATGTCAGGTCTTCCGGAAGGGAAAATCAAGGAATGCCCCCATTGTGGCCGGAGCTTTGTCTGCCGGAATGAGGATGTATTCACCTGCGATTGCGTTGCGGTTCGTCTGACCGCCGGGGACCGACTACGAATTGCGGAGCTTTATGAGGACTGCCTTTGCGTGAGTTGCCTGAGGCTCTTCGCTTCTGAGGAGGGAAAGAAGGTCCGGGCGACTGAAAAATGCCCGGACCTTATCAATGACCGTAATTCGTGATTAGTCTCGGGGAGCTCCCGCACTCACCGACTTGCTGCGTTCGATGGACTGAAGGGCCAGGTAGTTGGCCCCGAACTTCTCCAGGTTGGCTATCTCGGTGTCGAACTGGTCGTAGTGACGTTCCTCATCCAGGACCAGCTCCTCGAAGAGCTTCTTGGAGATGGAGTCGGCTTTGGCGGCGCATTCATTGGCCCACAGGTTGTAATCTCTCGCGCTGCCTTCCTCCATCTGCGCGCCGATCTCCAGCATCTTCTTGACATCCTGCACCTGCTGGATCGGGCCGGAGGTCTTCATCTCGACATCGCCCTTGAGGAACAGGATCCGTTCAGCCAGCTTCTCGACATGGATCATCTCGTCGATCGCGGTTTTCTTGAACAGGGATGCCAGCAGATCATATCCCTGGTCATCGCAATGGAAATGAAAATACATGTACTGATGAACCGCCGTGAGCTCATCCGCCACGGCCTTGTTGAGCAATACCACACTGTCTTTGTGCATCCTTCATGATCCTCCTCGATATAAGGTTTCTATTAAAAACCAGATTGCTGGTTATGGGCTCCCGATTGATCGATCAGGGGAAAGAAGGTTCGCTATGACTGAAGTTCCCACCTCTTACGCAATCGATACAAGTATGATGACTTATCTTGGTGGTAAAGCGAAGATATGTGCGCCTCATTCAAAACAACCTGTTTTCATACCCCAATCTTGTCCGATTCTCCAACCGGGTGTAGCGTGTCTGAATCCCGCTAGAGATGGAGGCCTCTGTAATGAGCAAAGACGTCAAGTCAGGTTATCTGAGTGTGTGTTCCCTGTTTCTTCTGAGCGCTCTTTTTCCCCTTGTCAGTGCTTCAGCGGAACTCTCCGGAGCGATCCGTCCCTGGAAAGAAAATCCCCGCTACTGGGAATACCAGGGAAAGCCGGTCTTGCTGGCGGGAGGCAGCAAGGATGACAGCCTCTTTCAAATCCCGGATCTCAAGGAGCATCTGGATGAGATGGTGGCGGTGGGCGGCAACTATGTCCGCAACACCATGAGCGACCGGCATGATTTCGGATTTGAAGTTTACCCCTTTGCCGAGGTGGGCAATGGCAAGTATGACCTGGAGAAATGGAACGAGGAGTACTGGACCCGCTTTGACAATTTTCTGCGTTGGACCGGGGAGCGTGGAATCATTGTCCAGATCGAGGTCTGGGACCGATTTGACTATGCGGATTCGGGTGATTCCCCACGCTGGCAACGGCATCCCTACAATCCGAAAAACAACATCAACTACACCGAGGAACAAACCGGTCTGAAACCCACTTACCCCAAACACCCCGGCGCCAATGAGCAGCCTTTCTTTTTCTCGGTTCCCACTCTCAGGAATATCAAACCGGTCCTCAAGTACCAGACCGCTTTTGTAGACAAGATGCTCTCCTATTCGCTGAACCATGGGCATGTTCTGTATTGCATGGACAACGAGACCAGCGGAGCGGAGGAATGGGGTGCCTATTGGGCCTCTTACATTCGTGATCGTGCACGGGAAAAAGGGGTGGAGGTGTACCTGACCGAGATGTGGGATCCCTGGAATCTCGAGGATGGAGTGCACCGGCGGACCTATGATCACCCCGAGCTCTACAGCTTCATCGATGTTTCCCAGAACAACCACATTTCCGGTCAGGAGCATTGGAATAAACTCCAATGGGCGATCGATTACACCAGCTCCAGCCCACCTCCAGTCAACTGTGTGAAAACCTACGGTGCGGACAAAGGCCGTTTTGGAAACAACCGTGATGGAGAGGAACGCTTCTGGCGAAACCTTCTGGGAGGGGCCGCCTCCTGCAGGTTCCATCGCCCCGATTCGGGTCTCGGTTTGAATGAGATCGCCAAGTCACATATCAGGAGTCTGCGGATGCTCCAGGCGGAATTCGATTTCTTTGGCTCGAAAGCGGATACGAAAAGCACGCTACTCTCGGACCGGGAAGAGAATGAAGCCTACCTGAGATTCAAGGAGGGGAAGGAGTACGCTGTTTACTTTCCGAATGGAGGATCGGTACACCTTAATCTCAAAGGAGCGGATGGCTCCTTCCAGTTGAAGTGGCTGGGCATTCTGAAAAGCGAGTGGCAGCCACCCAAGGAGGTTCAGGGAGGCGCTGAGGTCGAATTGGCTGTTCCCGGCCAGGGGCACTGGGCCGCGCTCATCATAAAGAGGTAAGCCCAATCTCTCCCATTATGGTTTTTCCCTTTTGTCAGGTTTGTGAGTCAAAATGACTGCTATACTTGTCGTTATGACAAGTATGCTTTACATCCAGTCCTGGCTATGCCATAGTCCTAATGAAGAAAAAACATGAACCATCCACAGCTTGGCAATCGTCTGAAGGTGGCCCGGGCCGAGAAGAACCTCTCCCAGGAGGAACTCGCCCGCCTGGTCGGCGTGACCCGTCAGACCATCAGCTCGATTGAAACCGGCCAATACTGCCCCTCCGCCCTCCTGGCCTTTCTTCTCAGCCAGAAACTTGAGAAACGGGTTGATGAACTCTTTTTCCTCCAAGGAGAGAATCCATGATCGATCAGGAAATCATCCGTGATGAACGTACCATTGCTGTTGAGAACGCCAGTTATCGTCTGGCCTACTGTGTACTCCAGTTTGGTGTCCTTATCAGTGTTGCCTACCGTGGCTTGATGTTCGACCAGGCTTGTTGGGACCTGCTGGGCCTTGTCATCCTTACAGGTTGGATCGCGATGGCTTACCAGGGAGCCCACCAGGTTTTTGTCTGGCGCTTTACTCGTGCAACGATCGGAATTCTTGTTTTGAGCGCGGTTATTGCGGCGATAACGGCTGCCGTGATGCAATACATGCGATGACAGACCTCATCCACCCAACCCACTCTGCCATTGCACACACCTGTGCGATAAAAGAGGGCGAAAGGAGAGCCAATCTCCCCCTCTCCCGGCGGGAGAGGGGGTTGGGGGGTGAGGTTTTTGTGACTGAGGGTGTTATTACCTTACCGGTCCCGCGGTGAACGATCGGATATACACCCGCCCGAACCTTATTACCAACCAAACCGCCAATAGCCCCATGCCCAACACGGGAGTGAAGATCAAACAGAAAACCCCCATCAGGCCGATGTAGTCAAACCACCGGCGATGTATATGCTGCCTGATTGACGGCCAGGAAAGGATAGTCATTACGGCCCATAACAGGACGGCTGTCAACAGTACCACCACAGCCCTGAGGGTGGTTCCACTGACTTCATGATCCAGGGCGTAAAACTCCACCTTCGCTTCTGAATGGAGTTTCTTGAAAGTAACAGGGTTCCCCTCACGGGGAAACCGAACCGGGATGGAATAAGCTCCTGTGGCTGAAAGCTGGCTCTCAGCCTTCCGCCGGGGAGGTTCCATCTGGGGTGCTTGATCCACAGCCTGACCGGGGGCCAATCCGGCTGCACCTCCCACCAGGGAGGGTGTTTCCGGCATGGATTGGGATTGTTGCTGGATTTGCATCGAATCGGATTGCAGCTGGAATTGTCCAGCTCCTGCAAAACGCTCTTGCTGTTGGGTAAATCGATCGTCAAACGAGGTTTCTTCGCGCTGCAAACCCAGGTCTTCCACAATCGCACTGTTGGAGGCACTGATCCGGGATTCATAAAGATCCTGTTGTGTGCCGGATTGGGATAAATTGAGGTACTGCGAGGTCTTCCCGCGAGCCTGCGGAACTCCCTTTACGGTGCCGGACACTGGGGCACCATAGAAATAAGTGTTGGAACTGATCTGCTGGTATTCGGCAGCCTGCTGGGGAGCCGAGGGAGCCGGTGTCGGTGACAGCAGATTCGAAAACCACCCCCTTGCCTGGCCACTTGAGGAAGACTGGGAAAACCGGGCTTGAGGAACTTTCCTGGCTTCTTCCTGGGTTTGGACTTCTCTTTTCAGGATCTCCACCTTTGTGCGGAATTCATCCCCATCTTCCTCTTGGATGTTGCTCGTTATTTTCTGGCTGGTTTTCCCAAGCTCCTGTTGGATTCCTCCTGCCTTTCCCTTGAGGCGCCGGTTCTTTTGCGCCTCCTGAAAAGTGTCGCGTCCCAGGAGCTGTGTCTGTTGCTCCACCACCTGCTCACTGGCTTTTTCATAATTCTCATAGGCACGCCTGCGAGTGCTCAGGTCATAGTCTCCCACGATGAGCGCTTTGAGTTGCTGACGTTCTTCTTCCAGGCTGGCGAGCTTCGAATACTCCCGCAGGGTCTGCGTGGTTTCCTCCATGTTCCCTCTCAACCAGTAGGGCTCATAGTCTTCAGGTACATAGAAGGTCCACAGTGTCTGAGCGACCGGGATGTCGAGGATTTTGGGACCTTCAAAAGCCAGGTGATTCAAAAGAGACAGGGGCCCACGCAGGGTGAGTTCATAGACCACTTCAATCACGAAGGAGAGTTGACCAGGGGCGGTTTTGATCAGGGGAACCAACAGAATGGATTCCCCCTCTCGCTGAGTCGTGTTGGCACCGGATGCTTCACCAGCCACATTCAATGAAAGCAGATCGGCACCCTTGGGGAGCTGGATAGAGAGGAATTGAAGTGATTTGTTGGAGATACGGATGCTGGCCTGAGTCAGGCAGGTTCCATCCCGGCGAATGAGGGTCTCCATGTCCACCCAGTCGATCAGTGCATCCAGGGTTTCGGCGGAAACTGTGCGCGCAAGATCCAACTCCAGGTTCCAGTCCTCACGGAAGACCTTGAAACTGTCGAGGATGCCGGTTTCGCGTGGCAGGAAGGGAATGTCCGAGCGCTGAGCCCTTTCCAAGGCTCCCTTGGGTTGGACCTTGAGCTCATAACTGGAATCATTCGCGGTGAGAAGATATCCATTGGATCTTTCAACCCCGGGAAAAGACAGGTGCGGAACTGTGGCCGGGCCTTGGATTGGAACCTCATGAGTCAGCACAAGCGATGTCTCACTGAAAAGCTCCGAATCCATCTGGACCTTGTACCTTCTCGATTCCCCCTCCACCTGAGAAGAGACTTCACGGACCAGATCCCCCTGGACCTCGATCTCTCCCAGACTGGCAGGCGCCAGGAACTCCCAGGTTCTGATTGATCCCTGCAAAACCTTTAACTGGATATGAGTGGAATAGGAAATCCAGGTTTCATGTGCTTCGGCCAGGGTGACCCAGACGACTCCATAGCGGTATGGAGTCCGGTCAAGCCGGAACTTTGCTGAAAAACGGGGGACCTCGGCACGGTAAGCGAGTTTTTTCTCAAGAGGTGGCATCACCACCAGCTTCCCACCCACCTGGCATTGCCCCGGCGGGGTCTGATCATCACAGAGGGTTGTCGAAACCAATCCTGTTTCCTCAACTGGGTGGGGAGTCACTGATCTGTGGCTGGCAATCACTACGGTTCCTTCGACCTTTGTCAGGGAATCCGGGTTCTCTGGGATGAAGCGCACCGGCGCGATGGAAAGGATGTCCAGATCCTCTGGCGACTGGTTGACCAGATGAATGATCAGCGTGGTGGCACCCAGCAGTCCTGAACGGAAATCCACCTGGACACGCGCCTCTCTCATGTCCTCGCCAGGCTCCTGCCACCAGTCTTTGATGTCTGGTCCCTCGATACGTTCGCAGCGATAACCGGCGGGAATCGCGAGACTCATCCGAAAGAGAGGATGTTTCCTGACCTCAAGGTTGGCTAATACCGTCTCCTCGATTTTCCTGCTCGATACCTGGAAAAGGTAATCCAGCCGCCAGGAGGTCTCCTGGCGGCGTTGGAGAACCTCATACCGCAGAACACTTAAAGGACTCTCTGTCTCAAAAGCTCCCACGGTGTGCAGATTGGGGAGCTCGACACCGGGGTTCCCAGCGCGGCGGACCTCCGTGGTTTCAACACGCAGGTCGAGCCAGGGAGCGGAAAACAGGGTAATCCGGAAGGTGGTTTCCAGGGCATCCGGGAGTAGTACCAGTGGAACCTCGCGGTGTGTGGCATCCACCACCCTTTCCGCAGTCAGTTGGATGTGTGCTGTATCGGCCACCTCCTCCAACAGCTGAACCTGGAGTGTTTTTTGACCTTCCTTTTCCTCTTGGGTCCAGCTGGCGAGGTTGGATGCCTGGACTGAGGTGATCGACAGGCTGGGATCTGGCTGGAGCAGAAACTCAGCACGCTTCTCTCCCTGGAAATGGAGGGTCACATCCGCTTTCCAGTTCTCCACTTGCCCGACCACACTGTGTTGGATCTGGATGTTTGATTTCACCGGCACGGGTGGCCGTTCCCGCGAGGCCTCGGGATACCATCTCACCTCCACCAAGGGGGTGTTCCCGATGGCGGCCACGATCTCTTTGTGTCCATCAACTATCTGGGAGTCCACTCCTCCAATGCGGGGTTGGATACTCGCTCCGAGCTGCTCCCTGGGGAGAATGACTTTCACCGTGGAGAGGATGACGGGTGGGATCTTCAGGGAGACAGCGCCTGACAACGCCCCCGGTTTGCATGGGTAAGAGCTCACCACTTCAAACAGGTGCGGCCCCTGTTTCTCAAGGTGCAGCCAGCATCCTCCCTCCCGTTCCTCAAGGAGGGCGGATTGCCCATCGAGGAGGGCGCTCTCAATGCGAGTTCTCTCAAAGGGGAAGGGAATTGATACCCAGCCTCCGGAAGCATGAGTGATACGGTAACTCGCCTTGAGAGTCACCCTGCTTTCCCTAACCGTGAAAACATATTCCGCACGGTCCAGGGAGAAGGCCACAGGCCCTGCTTCCGTACCGGTTTTCTGAAGGTTTGCCTTGGCAGCCTTCCACAGCTTCGTGAAATCCTCATAAGGCAGCCAGTACCTCGCTTCAGCGGTTGCTGATTCCGGATGGTGGAAATTGTATGGGATGTAGACAGTGGAAGTTTCCGCATAGGCGGCACTCCCCATGACAAGGAGGAGCAGGGAAGCGATCTGACCAGCCCTGGGAAGCCAACGGTCGCGGATGCGGACTACCACGGCAAGGCAGACACCCAGGAAAACTCCCATGAGTAACTGGTTGCAGAGTGGTGTCCACTCATCTCCCAGAACAAATGGGGCCGTGCTCAGGATGAAAACCGCCCACACGCTCCTTCTGAGAAGGCTCCGCTCACGGATCACCAGGAAAAACAGGAGGGCCGCAAACAGGACCTTCAGATAATCCCACCGGTATTGACTTTCCACCCGACGGAAGCCCATCGAGATATGCTCTCCAGCACGCAGATCACGGAAAACATACTCGACTCCCTGGAAACCCAACTGGATGTCCAGGGGCAGCAGACCCGCTGCACGGGCTGACTCTTTTTTATCAGCTATTTCGCCTGCACCACTCGTGGGTACCTGAACCTGTTGAACTCCCTCAGCTGGGGGTGGAGGAGTTGGCAGTTTCACCACATCGAGTCTCCCCATCTGCTCTGATTCCGTTCTTGAACCTGCTTGTTCTTTTGGTGCCAGATGTAAATTGTCCCCATCCATAGAGAATTCTTCCTGATTGAGGACTGGGGGATTTATGGAAGGAACAGCTCGCTCAAGATCCCTTGACCAGTCTTGGCTTGGCATCTGTTCGCTTGCCGAAGTATCGAAGCCTTCAATGACATAGGGATTTCCGGCTGCGTCCAGCTTGTCCCCTACCTGTAGCTGTGGAGGAAGTGGGAGAGTTCCACCACCTCCTCCGCCACCCATATAGCCCATACCTCTGAATTGCCTTGTTGTATCGACCAGGTAGTAATCTGATATTCGACGTTGAGAGGCAAGAAAATTGGGTTGGGCGATGAGACTGATCCCGGTTTTCAGGGAGGTCAGGATCAGGGGATCTGGGGATATTCCCTTTTGCTCCTTGAGATCGCTGTCGAGGACCGAATAGAGGTACTCTTCGGGCAGATAGAGCTTCCAAGTGGTTTCTGCCACGGGGACCGTATTGAGAAGTTTGGGAGCGAATACTTCAAAGGACCCGGCTTTGCCGAGAGGCTCCATCCGGGTTTCATAGACCAATCCGACCTCAACGGCGGTATCCCTTTTGAGCCAGTCTCCCAGCGGGATCTGAATGCTTCCCTCCTCCCCTTTCATCGGTTTGACTGGTTCCCCAGCGACACGTGCGGTCCACAGCTCGCTCCCCTCGGGTAAATTGACAGAGAGGAACGGAATCCGGACACCACGTAATGCATAGACCGCCTGTGACCGTGCAAGGCCATCTTTACTCAACACCGTAGTCAGTGCGAGTGAATCCGCCATGGCGGAAAGTACTGGCTCTGGAGTGTGACGGGTCGCATTGAGAAGGAGCGAGTAGGGGTGGACGAAATACTCAAACGCTGCGATCAGGCGGCGTGAAGGGGTATAGGATCTCATCCGTGGCAGGTTATCTCCTGTGGGATCGAGACTCGAAAGCCCCTCAGTTTTGAACTCGATTTCGGTTTGTGTGTTGGCCTCCACGATGATATAGCCACGTTCACGGCGCGCGCCGGGAATCGAGACCTCTGGGGAAGTGATCTCTCCATTCATCGGGATCTCGCCATGGAAGTAAACTTCGAATTCTCCATTGACTTCATCTCTGAGAATCAGATTCCAGACATCCCCCGTCCCGGTTTGGGCCATTGCCCGTTCGCTGATAAGTTCGCTCTCAGGGAAAAAGCTGTTCCCAAAGCCCTTGGGGAAAGCCAGCTGGAATTCCTTTTGTTCACCACCCTCCAGGAAATAGGTCACCTCTCCATGGACCGAAAGGAATCCCTCCTTGGGGAGCAGGCTCATCAGGACCTGTGCGCGTGTCTCGGCAGGCTTCCGTGAAACATGCACCAGCAGCTCGGCATGGCCACGGTAAGAGAAAGATTGGATTGCATTGGGATATTGTGGTGGTTTCGGAGCCGGTTCCATTTCACCCCACTCCAGGTCGGTCAACTGGAGAGAATCCTTTGCTCCCACCACAAGCAATCCGCTGATAGAAGATGCTTCCTGGATCTCAACCGGCCCGGCCAGAACATTCAGGCCATCCCTGTTCAGGTCATGATATCCAATGGGACAGAGCGTGGTCTGAAGCACATAAGCCAACCTTTGGCCTGCCTTGAGAGGATGTGTCAGCTCGATCTGGAGTTGTTGCTCCCCGGAAACCTGGCGGATATCCAGTTCCACCGGCTGCCCCTGTGCATCAACAAGGCTGGCAAACTCCTCCTCTTGAGGAACCTTGAGAGTGACTCTGGGGGTCTCTCCCCGCAGTTGGATCAGACCGATCTTCCGTTCGAAATGGATGGCGTCTTTACGGAACTCCACCCAGTTGTCCACGACTGTTTCAAGTGAACGAATATCCCGCTGGCACAGAATGCTTAAAGCCACTGGTTCGGTGAAAAAACGAAAGCATGCCAGGAACCTTTCTTTGCTTTCGATCTCTTTTCCGAAAAAGATTGCCGTGTCGATTCCTTCGAGGTTGGAAGCATTGTCGATACGCAATCGTAATCCCGGGGAACCGACCACCGCTATTTCACCATAGTGCCGTGTGACGTGAGGCACCTCCAGGACAGGGAGTTGAACTGGAAAACCACCAGGGGAAAAGGGAACCTCAATGGTGATTTCAGCATCCAGACGGCTCCCTTCACCACTTCCCCTCATCAGGGTGACTTGATGGTCTTTGATCTGCCAGTCACGGATTGAGGCGCCGGCCAGTTTCCGCAGGTTTCCATTCGGTGGGATCACAAAACTTACAGTTTCAGGAAGGTCTCCAGCCAGGGTTGAGAAGCCAAGCGACCCGGTGATCTGAAGAACTCCATCCTGGATCGAGTAAGCCAGGTGGGACTGTGCGAAAACCGCAGTCTCCTGCGGAAATTCTCTTCCTTTCGCAGGAAACCATTCCAACTCCACCCTGGCATTCCCCCCCATGGATACTTTCACAACGGTTTGGGTTTTTTCCCATGTGGTATGGACTGGGACCGAACCACGAACCTCTTGTCTGCCTGTCAGATTGATCTGGATCGATCCGGAGGGAACTCTTGGAGCTTCAAAAGAGAAATGGCTTTTTCCTCCCTCCTTCTTTACTGGTACCAGCAACCGGACAGAGACCATGTGGGTCCCTGAGCCATACAGGAAGAGGTGTCCAGTCTTGTTATCGACCAACCAACGGCTGGAAGCCTCCAACTGGATCGGCGCGGTCCCTTTGAAAGTGAAAGGCACTCCATTCCATGTCGCGCTGAGGACTCGTACACGATAGGCCAGATCGATCTGGACACATTCGCCAGTATCAGAACTGAGGAAGAGTCCCTCACCAGTGACCGATTCGTAGGCTGCCCGCAAGGGTAATTCAGGCTTGACTCCCCGGTTGCAGGGGGAGGCCTCTTTGATCAATCTCTGATACTCCTCATGTGAAAGCAGAACACCTTGTTTTCCCTCACCGGCGATCAGATGCATCTCAGGCGTGGGAAGGAAGACCTTGCGATCGATTTGGTATCCTTGCGCAAGGGTGATGGGAACCAGAATTCCCAACACTGTGATCATCAACAGACACAGAGGAAGAAACACCAATCCCGGTGGATGAATAATTCCATGTGGAGGAGAGGTGTGGTTACGCATCTTTCCCCTCCTTCGACTCCGTCCCGGCTGTTTCCGGACCAGAGGAGGCCACTTCTCCCTTCTCTTCGCTGTTTTCCGGGACCGATGGTGTTGCCTTGGCTTCGGGACTCATTGAATCTTGGTGAGCCCGCCTCCAGGCAGGTGCCGGCCAGGATTGAATGATAAAGAGAAATCCCCACACCACCGCGAGGCAGAAAACCCCCAGGTAGAAGGACTGGTAAGGTCCGGCGGCTCGTGGGGCAGCAAGGACGGAAGCCAGGATCGCGAGGATGGCCGCGGTCACGCAATAGGTCAGACGCTTCAACTTCCCACGTTTCACCAGAAACACACCCAGCAGAATTGCCAACAGAAAAGTGGCCAGCTCATACACCAGGCTCCAGGCCATCTTCCGGTACCGGACTGTAATTGGAGCCGGGGCATCCAATCGGCGCAGGTTAAAACATTGGCCCTCCTCGACAATGGTGACCTTCAGGCCAGGTTCCACCTGTTGGGAGGCAGGTCTGGCTGCTTGTTGGACCACCATCTGGACTGGAGGTGAGGTGATTCCGGGCTGGGGAACTGTCCATTCCAGGTACCGTCTCCAACGGTGCCAGCCGCTCCGGTATTGTTGGGCTTCTACCATTTGTCCATCAAAATGGGTGTAGTCATAACCCTCAGGCAGAAACAGGGTCCAATGGGTCTGCAGGATTCTGGTTCCGCTCAACTGAGGAGGCAGGATCCGGATTTTCCCCCGGATGCCCATCTCTGCATCGGGGACATTTTGTTCATAGGCGAACCTGACAGGGATATAGGCGTTGGGGTCCTCCACATTTCCGAGGCGGATCAGGATCTTCTTATCGGTGGCCCTCAATGCGGGTTGTTCACTCTTGTCTCCCACGAAGATCTCGGACAGGAATTGGGCACCCTCCGGCAATTCGACCTCCAGGTATTGGGCCCGCTTGTTCTGGAGGGAGTAGGTCACCAGGCTTACCTGATGCCCTTCTCTGTTGACCACGGTCCGCAGATCGGCGTGATGAACCACCGATGTCGGAACTTCGATGTAGGCATGGCGTTCTACGGCGATTCCTAGACGCCAGGGTGTCTTCTCCTCTGCGGTGCCACGGTCATACCGGAAAGCCAGGAAGGTTCCGGGAGGACGTAGTCTTTCGGGCAGCTCCTTGTTGTCAATCGCCTCGAGCGCTTGAGTGGCCGGGGTAAGATCCAGATTCCCTCCCTTCACCACGGAAATAAGTCCAGTCGACCGGAACACATTGAGTGGGACCATCCGTGGGACATCGAACTGAGCGCGGGATGTAGCAGTGGCTTCGTTGACCGTCGAATAAGGGCTTTCGTAGGAAAGAGTGAGCTCATATTTCCCGGTTTGTTTATCTTGGAGGATTACTTTCCAGGTGGCTTGGTCTTCCTTGATTTCCTTCGTCCTCTCCTTGATCGCGGGGCCCTCGATCTGGATGTGATCCGCGATGGTGGCAGGGAGGCTGAAAGAAAACTCATCGACTCCGGCATATTCCACCTGGTAGACCAGATGGGTGGTCATTTGATAGAAGGCCTCCCGGACCTCCACAAGGGTCTGTGTCTCGGCACTGATGCGCGGTTTTCTACGGTTCAAGGTGAGTGTGGGAGAAGCCGGTTCACCCCGGTAACGGAATCCCAGGGTCAAGGGGACAGGCAACCCTTTTTCTGATCCGGGAAGACCTTTCAGGGTTCGTGTATCTTCAGCCCGGTATCCACCAAGACCAGCGATGTTGGCGGACAGGCTCTCATGGATTCCCACTCCCAGATACCCATCAATCCGGTCCACCCCCATTGGAGTAAAGCTGGGGATAGTTTCGGTCAGGGATTGATCCGGCGAGGGAGGTTGCCAGACTCTCTCGCATCGAAGCAACAGGCTGAATGCCCCCGAACGGCGTTCTTTGAGTTCGATTTCCAGGCGTCGTTGATTCTCCTCACCCAGCACACGGTAATCGCTGACCGGGGCGTCTGATTCGATGATTTCCGGATCTGAAAAACCGGGAGGGCAGCTCAGATCCAATCGAAAAATCCCCGATTTCTTTACATCAAAACGGATCCGTGTGAGCGAAATCCACTTGTCCAATCCAATCTGTACAAGGGACTGGACCTCTGTCCAGATCTTGGGGGCTGTCTTGGATAACTCAAATGACAAAGTGTAGGGAACTCGCAGGTAGCGGTAGGCGAAGGTTGGAGGCTGACTTCCGGCTTTTTCGGTCTCCAGAGTCTCCTGGGTGAGTCCCGTCACCTGTTTGGGACGAATCTCAAGGTAAGGTGGAACCTGAACCCCGATGTGCCCGGCTTGACGTTGAGCACCCTCCACAACCAGCATGGGAACCAGTCTCTCCCCAGTGGTGGCGGATGCCGGAACTTCATAGGAAACTGACAGAGGGATTCGATCTTTGACGATGGAGTGGAATTGGATATGGACCTTCTGCGTTCCTGTTGCTTTTTCGGTCTCCCATCCTCTCAAATTGCTGGCTGTTACAGAGAGGATCTGGGAATCAGAAGGAAGTGAAAGTGTTACCCGGTCAAGCCCGGCGAGGAGGACTTGCAGATTCAACTGTGAGAAACACTGGGTTGAGCCCTCCATCAGGGTGACCCGCTCCTGCAGATCGGCAAAGAGTAGGGCGGTCCGCTCCTGTTCTTGACGCGCCGGTTTCCACAAAATCCGGATCGGTTCAGTACCGCTGAAAAATGCGGACAGGCGTGTCCCACCGCCATCTCGTGGCTGGTGTGAGAAAGCGGAAGTGGGGGTTATTTCGAACTCGATCGAATCGGCCGGAATATCCAGGCTGAAACGGGAGACGGGGGCATCCACTCCTTTGAACTCGATGGACTTGCCGCCCTGAGTTTCGGTGACTGGGAGCATCACCTTCAGGTGGAACCGGTAAAGGCCCGGCCCAGGCAGGAGGGCCGCTAGTGACCCCGGCTGGATTCCCTTCACATTCCCGGTGCCTGTTGGCTCTGTGACCATTGAGGCCTGTTCCGAGGATGGAAAGGCAGCCTGTCTGAGTAAGGCCTTCCACTGCTCTCCCTCCAGTGAATCAGGAACTGTCAAAAGGAAGGCCTCATGGGTTGCTGCATCAACCCCAGTGCTGGTGACGGGGAGCACCTTGGCCTCCGAGACTGACAAATGGGACACCCCCAACGGGACAAGTGAGTACCCCTTCTTGATGGCACGGATCTCCAGGTTTGCTTCGATTTCCGCCACCTTCCCATCGACTCTTCCGTTGTACTCAACCGCCGCAGGAACCCCATCCACTGGCGGCTTCTCCAGTTCCTGGTCCGCCGGTTTGGGAGCCTGACGAGTCCAGATTTCCAGAAACTCCTTGTAAGGAAGGAAGACTCCCCGTCCCTCCTTCTCGAATACAGACTCCAGACTGTGGTAAGGGATGTAAATCGTCTGTTCGGTCAACCGGGCCCCCCCGGTTTTCTCAGAAATTTCCTCACCAGCCCGGATCGATGCAGTGGTGAGGAAAATCAAAAGGATCCAGACAGGAACCGTCCTCATGAAGGGACTTGGAAGGGTAGAAGCGGAGTGATTCCTCATGGTGAACCTCCTGGAGGATCTGCTGGTGCTGGACTGAAACATTCCAGCTTCAGTAGAAAGATAGCACTCCCCACCAGCCATGTGGTGAGGAATGAGTAAAAGAGTGTAAAACTTATGTAACCTCTGATTCCGGGTGGACATCGAAGGTTTGGTCCATATGACTCTCTTGGGAGTCCGGATTCACAAAGAATACGTACCAGCAAACGGATTCTTAGAAGGTTCTGGAATGAATGAGAGAGATCACTTGGGAAATGTTTGAGGTTGCCAGTGACCCCACATCGCCCCCCAACCTTCCGCAACATGGGTCACCTGTTGAATCTCTCCACCCTCCGCCGGAAGGCAGTGGAGTTGACGGCGGCCTGTGCGGTTTGAACCGCACAGAAGCCACTTTCCATCCGGGGATACCTGTGGGTGGTAGTACAATGTTCCCGGTTTGGTGGAATAGGTCAGGCGTTCATTCTTCCCGCTCAATGAAACACGCATCAACTCGATGCTTGTACGATGAAGGGCCGTGTAGTAAATCCATTGGCTGTTCTCTGACCAAGCCGGCACATCACTGCTGCCCCCATGGAAGTCCGGTACATTATAAACGGCTGTTACCCCAGTATAGCCTCCTCGATCGGCGATCTTACGTAAGTCGGTTCCATTGCTGTGAACCAGGTAGGGATGACAGTTGTAGTGTTCTCCAGACAGGAACAGAAGCCATTGCCCATCTTTCGACCATTGCGGAACGAAGTTGAAGGGATTCCCGGTCTCGATCCTTTCGGCATCCGAGCCATCCGCATTGGCGATATAGATCTGATAATCCTTGTGATAGGCAATCCGTCGTCCATCCGGCGAGGCGGAAAAACCATAAGAGAAACCCTCGGGGCCATTTGACAGGTCCGTCTTGTTCCGTCCTTCTCGATCCATGCTGTAAGGATGCGAGATGCCGTTGATGAGTGCCTGGAAACCAAGCCGATTTTTGTCTGCTGGCCAGAAGAAAAGCCCGGTGTTGTAGCTGCTGACACACTCGACCGCAGTCAGGTTCTTGAAATGGCCGGTTTGAAGATTGAGCAGCCCCACATCAAACCTCCAGCCTTTTGTCATCCGGAAAGTCTGGTGCTCTTCCTCCCAGACTGCATTGGATGGATCTTCCCATCCGCAACCAACTACCGCCTCCTTACCATCCGGTGACCAGCCCGCGAATTGTGTCCAGGAGAATGGTTTTTCATTGAAGTGAGGAAGAAGGATACGGCGGCTGGCGCCATCCGCCCGGATAATGCATGCCTGGGATGTCACCTGATTTGCATGACGTCCGCCCGGGAGGTTGGTACGGTATTCGGTGTAACCAATCATCCCGGGAGTTGACCAGGACTGATTCGGGCTTTCTGTTCCAGGGCCCAGGTACAGACATCCACACCCCAGGAGCAAATGTCGGGCGAAAACGCGCCGTGAAAGGATTTCCGAATTAAGACCCATGAGCTGATAATACCTGCAAGATGGTTCCGGCTTTACTTGCTCCAGCGGGTATGGCCCAATAACCTTGCGGAGAAGACCTTTGAAACAGCCTGCAGCGGAATAGGCTCACAGTGCCGCCATGTAAACTGGACAGGATATTTACCGGGAAAACAGAGATAGACAATAGGTGAGGAAGGGAAGGAAATGGATTCAAGAGAACGAGTCTTACGTGCCATCCAATTTGAGAAACCCGACCGGGTTCCCTTCAATTTCTGGATGGATCGCAGAAAGTTGGGGGAGCTGGAGGCCAAATATGGTCCTCAGGTAAGGATCGATCACTTTGGCGCGGATGTGCTCGAAAGTTTTGTTCTGCTGGAATGGCCATCCGGGCAGTTTGTGGAAACTCTGGGAACCAACTGGATGGTCAAACCACTGATCGAGGATTGGACCAAAGCAAAGGAGATCCCGCTCCCAGACCCTGATGATGACAGAATCTATGACTATCTTCGCAATGACCTGAAGAACCACCCCGATGTTGCAGTGATACTCGATCTTCCCAATGTCCTTTCTTTTGTCGAAGCAATGGTCAGCCAGGAACAGCTGTATGTGGACATGGTGGATTATCACGACGAGGTCCAGGCCTTTTTCCACCGGATGTCGGACATCATGGCCAAGGCTGCTGAGGTGGTCTGCAAGATGGACATCACCGCGCTCTATGTGATGGATGATATCGCCTGCAACAAGGGCCTGGTCATGTCGCCGAAAATGTGGCGGGAATCCATCCTTCCCCATTGGAGAAAACCAATCGAGGTTGCCCATGCCCATAACAAGCCGGTCTTTTTCCATACCGATGGGAATTGCCAATCATTATGGGAGGAATTCCTGGCTCTGGGAGTCCGGATGTTGAATCCCCTCCAGCCCGACCTTCAGCCACTGGCTGAATTTAAGCGGCTCTACCATGGACGGATGGGAATCTATGGCGGCTTACCCACTGACAAAATTCATCTGATGACGCCGGATCAGATCCGTGCAACTGTTCAGACTCTTTTCGAGCAGGCGGGGGAGAATGGAGGCCTGATCATGTCCACCCATGATATCGATGTCACTGTCAGCGAAGAGCAAATTGACGCATTAACAGGCGCTATTAAAGCCTGTGTTTACTAAATGCTGTAATTCTTTGCTCAACATTAGTGCTTGCATGGAGGCCGGTATGACAGGCAGGGAACAGGTCACGGCAGTTTTATCGGGAGAACTGGCTTCTAAACTACCCATTCTTCCGATCGTCCATACCGCCTTGGCGCGGATTGCCAATGTCTCGCTGGGAAAGTATTTCAATGATGCTGATGTGATGGCCGATGTGACTATCCGGAGTGCCAAACGATTTGGACTGGATGGGGTTCAACTGACTCTGGGGGTGGTTGCTGAACCCGAAGCGCTGGGCGCCTATGTGGAGAAGCCGAAGGATGGAGCTCCCGTGCTCAAGGAGATCCTTCTGCAGGATTTATCCCGTCTCGATGAACTGCGGGGAGGTCCCATATCCCGGGGGGGGCGTCTGCCGATGTATCACGCGGCGATCGCGAAGGTGGTGCGTGAGATCGGAGACAGGGTGTTTGTCATTTCGACCTTACGCGGTCCACTGAATATCGCGGCCCAGTTGCGAGGAGTGGAGCAGATTCTGATCGATATGATTGAACGCCCCGAGGAGGCTCTCCGTATTCTGGAGTTTACCACCGTTTTGGCGGTTCAGGTTTCCCAGGCATCGCTGGAAAGTGGAGCTCATGGCCTCATGTTCGGAGAAGCCACCTGTTCCCCCAATTTCATCTCTCCCGCCATGTACCGCCGCTTTGTCCAGCCGCTTCATACCCGGTTGATGGACCGGGTAAAAGAGATGGGTTGGCGGTATGCCGGCCTGCATGTCTGCGGCAATATCAAACCGATCCTTGAGGATCTGATCGCCACCGGCGCGGTTCTCCTGGATGTGGATTACCAGGTAAATGCCGCTGAAGCGGCAACCCTGGCACATCGAAGGGTTGCTTTGCGGGGCAACCTCGATCCGAGCTCATTATTCTACCTTGGAACTCAGGATCAGGTCTTTGAAAAGACAGCTGCACTTTGCGAGGAGGTTTCCGATACGCGTTGGATTCTCAGCAGCGGGTGCGACATTCCCCCGGGTACTCCAGCGGAAAACATCGAAGCCTTCGTCAGCGCGGCCCGTGGATAAATTACCGATATAAAGTTGACTCAAAAAGGTCTGCCCGAAGTCGAGGTCCGTTATTCACTTTGTGCAGGAGCAATCCCCACACTGGCAGCAAGACGGAACCCAAGGTAGCTGAACTGACCGTTAATCCCCGAACGCACTGCTGACCTGCAGCGATAAGCCATGTCACCCCAGGAACCTCCCCGGATCACATGGAATGATCCCCCGGTCAACCAAGGAGAGCCATCAAGAGGCGCATTCAGATATGTTCCGTTGTACAGGTCTTCGCACCACTCCCAGAGATTCCCATGCATGTCATAGAGACCGAAGGCATTTGGTTCGAGAAGGGCTACAGGTTTGGAGCTGATACCATTATCTCCGCAAAACCACATGAAACTGGAGCGCATACCTTCTTGGACTCCTGCCATGCAATCGGTACAAATGTCTGAACAATCAAGGGAATCTCCAAAACTGAAACGAGTCGTGGAATAGGTCCGGCAGGCGTACTCCCACTCGGATTCGGATGGAAGCCTGAATTGGCCGATCCCAAGAGCATTCAACTTCTCCAGGAAACCACCTGAACCCCTGACCATCTCCCAACTCACCGAATCCACAGGATGATCAGGTGAGTCTTTGAAATAGGAGGGATTGCTTCCCATGACAGCCTGCCACTGTGCTTGTGTAACCTCAGTCTCACTGAGATAGAAATCATAATTGATCTTCACCTCATGGACAGGCTCTTCGTTAGAAGTACGTCCTCGTTCATTTCCCGGGGAACCCATCCAGAACTTTCCAGCTGGAATGCGTATCATACAGAGGGGGTGGGCATTTTCAGGCAGGTTGGGGAGTGGAATAGTGATGTTTTTTGATGTAGTTGTGGGTGTTGCTGTAGGCAATATTCTGCATTCCACCGGGAGACAGATGACTCCAAGCCCAGAGGTCATACCAGAATCGTTAAGATCAACGAAGCTTGTCTCATTTCCATTGATACCATCCCCCAGGTTTCCAAGACCACAGACATTCAATGGCCAGGCGTTCTGCCCGTTGCAGGGTAGATCTGCCTCATCGGTACACAGGCAAAAATAGAAAGGGATATCGTAATGGACATAGACATTCCCCACAGGCAGCCCATCTGTTGTTACAGGGAAGCCAGACTGGTTGAGCTGCTCTGCTATATGGCTCGCAAGAATTCCCAGAGCCACCTCACAGGAAAAGGGAGTTTCATCAAAAGGTGATTCATCGACCAATGTCGAAGGATTGATATCCACCACTGCCAAGGGTGATCCCGGACAGCTGACTGGTCCGCATGTGGACAGACTGGAGCCAGGCATGATCTTGATTCTGAAGGGAAGTGCCTCTGGGGATGGTTCACCTGCGCATACAAGCTGGATATTGGCAGCATGGATACACACAAGGGTAGGAGAAGTAGTGGGTGTGGGAGTACGAGTGAAAGGAATCCTCGAAGGTGTGCGTGTTCCGGTTGGGGTTCGTGTGGATGTCCAGGAATGTGTCGCAGTACGTGTCCTTGTGTTTGTGCGTGTATACGAGATGGTGGGTGTTTGGGAAATCGTTGGAGTATTAGTAATTGTCCGTGTGTTGGTTATGGTCGGAGTAAGTGTAGGTGTCGGAGTCCGGCAGATGTCCTGGCCACAAAGGATACCGAGTCCTGATGTCAGAACACTGGTATTGGTTTCAGTAAAGCTGGTCTCGTTACCATTAATGCCGTCACCCAGATTGCCTAATCCACAGACATCGAGTGGCCATGCCAATGGGCCATCACAGGGGAGCCCCGCTTCATCTGTGCACAACAGGAAGGAGACTGGTGTAAAAGTTTCAACATAAATGGTGCCAGGTTGAAGTGTGTCTGTAGGAAATTCCTGGCTGTTCAACTGTTCGATGATTTCTTCAGTGAGAATAGAGAGAGCCTCTTCGCAGGAGAATGGAATATCATCAAAGGGATCATCATCCGCAACTGAGGCTGGCTCCACCTCAACAACTGCGAGCGTAGGTCCTGAGTAGATGACTGGATCACAGGTGTCGGGTTGTATCTTTGGAACCACCTTGATCACAAATGGTCCCGCATTTGGAGAGGTCTCCCCTGCACAGTAGAGGTTGATCCTCGCAGCCTGGACACAGACGGTGGGAGTTGGCGTCGAAGTTTCAGTGAAGGTGACAGTGCAAGTAGGGGTTTGAGCAGAAGTAGGGGTTTCCGTTATTGTCGTAGTGGCGGTAGGAGTCATAAAAAAGGTTTCTGTCATTGTCATCGTGAAGGTTTCAGTAGGAGTGGGTATTGCACTCTCAGTCAGTGTGGGGGTGAACGTAAAAGTAACTGATGGATATTCAAATGGCGTGCCTGTTTGTGTCATCGTTGTTGTATTGGATGGAGTGAATGTGTATGTAGGTTCAAAGGGTGTTTCCGAAGGAGTCATGGTTACACTTACAGTTTCGGTTGCCGTGGTGGTGTTGGTTTCCGTGTAGGTGACTGTTGAAGTGACCGTTTCCGTGACAGCTGGTGTCTCGGTCAGAGTGTCGGTTAAGATTTGTGTGGCAGTACTGGTGGCCGTATCGGTATCAGTCATCGTGGGAGATTGAGTAAATGTTTCCGTATAAGTTGATGTTGAAGTAAAGGTTTCGGTTGGTGTGAGTGTCGCAGTCTCGGTAGTCGTATCAGTTCCAGTTTCCGAAGGAGTGAATGTCAATGTCGTTGTATCAGTAAAAGATCTGGTTGGCGTTTCAGTTGAGGTGACGGTTAAAGTCAGTGTACTGGTCACACTTACGCTGGGTGTCGGTGTTTCAGTTCCAGTCGGAGTTGAGGAGGGGGTTCTTGTCCAGGTTGGAATGATTTCAGTTGGGGTTGCGGTGTAGGTGGGTGTGGGGGTTGACGTCATTGAGGGAGTCGAAGTGGGTCGTGCACTGGGTGTAATCGATGGAGTGGGTATGGGTCCAGTTTCATTACCAGCAAATAGTTCGATGTCCTGGGCATTCTGACTCGTGACATAGGGGATTCTCCAAGCTGGAAAGAGCCAGTCGGGCATTGTTCGCGCGGAACCGAAAACGTACACAGCACCAAACTTGTCAAGTGTATAGAAACCCCCGTCCGGGCAGCCTGCTGAGAATTCAAAGTCATTGAAAATCGAATAGGCATCGGCCCCGTAGGTGTTGGCATCACCCTCATCCTGCTGTGTCTCCGGATCATCAAATCCGATGACAAGGTAGGGCATCCCGACTGTCGTGATCAGAGTTCCGGGAGGAGCATTAGGGTCTTCGTTGCGGGTAAAGAAGACAGCATTACTGCGGACATCCACCGGCACAGGATGTATACCACCCCAGCCATCGAACACGACCAGGCCTTCCTGTGTTTCAGGATAGAGCTCCGCATCCCGTGCGATATCCAGCCCCGCGAAATAGGGCCAGACATAACCACCCCGTTCAGGATCAGGATCAAGCAGTTTTACGGGATCATTCATGGGCGCATTCTCCGCAATCCCCGCCATCACTCGTGTCCCATCCGGATTGAATGAATAGTGGGCACCCAGGCTGTCGATCACGATGTAGCCATCCGCACGATTAAAAGGTGCCTTGACATCAATCACGATCAGCGCCACCGCACGGATTGATGCTCCGCCCGGATTGGCCATCCGTGGGTCACGCATGAAACCAATCGGGACATCATAACCGAGTGCACCGAGCTGTGCGGTTCCGGGAACAAGCGCGCCTTCGGCTGAATCCTTGGTGTCACCCGCACGATAAATGCCGCCATAGTCAGTCAACACCCATAAGCCTTCGCTACTCCGGGAAACCACCAGGTCGACCGCGCGACCAATAGGAAATTCAGGGGTTGGAGGAAATAGGAAATCCTGCGGGATATCATCAGCGGCATTCTCCACAAAGTGAGTCACACCGCTGCCATCGAGAACAACCAGATCAGGTTTTTCCTCCGTCCCGTTGTTGGATACCGCTCGTTCCATGTCACGCGCGAGATCACCGCCAAACATGAAACCACCATTGATCAAAGGTGGATTCCCAGCACGCTGTATTTGTCCTGTAGTCAGAAGAAGATAGAGGCCGCTGTCACAGCCAGGGGTCGCAGTCGGTCTGGGTGTGAAAGTGATTGTTGGAATATTGGTTTCGGTGGGACTGATCGAAGCTGTGTGAGTATATGTCGCAGTTGATGTTCCAGTTAATGTGGGCGTTGAACTTACTGTAGGTATTTCAGTAAAGGTCTCTGTAATGGTCGGATGAGGTGTCTCTGTGATGGTTGGAGTTGGTGTCTTCTCAGGAAGTATTCTAACAGTAACCCGGGCGGAGATACAGGAAGGGCATAATCCTGAGCTACAGAGAGTATACTCGAAAGTAAGGTTGACCTCAGATGTCACTGAAGGAGCAGTAAATGAACACCTCATACTACCTACGCTCCATTCCACACACGAGAGTTCAACATGAGGTGTGCCACTGACCTGTTCCCAATTGGTGTAAGGATATGGTCCTCCAAAACCATCTGCCATCAACTCAATCTGCTCTCCGGGTAAAGCAACTTCAGGGGACACATACACATTAAATAGACGGGGTTCTCGACAGGAGGTTAATGTTTCTGTGGGTGTTGGTGTCTCTGTTTCAATAAAGGTGGCAGTAGGAATTTGCCCGGTATCTGTCGGTGTGAATGTCAAGGTGCAGGTTGGACGTTGAGTCGGAATGGGAAGTGTCGTGAAAAGTGTGTTGTTGATTTCGTTCGACTCAGACACCTCATTCAGAATATCTGCGACAATGACATTGTCGCCCATCTGACCTTCACCCCTCAACCAGCGGTGTGTTGAAGAATGGGCCGGTATTCCTTCAAATCTGTAAGTTGTGAGTTGATTGATCTGGATTGAAAAGGACCCTGCATAACCATCTCCAATGTTGGAGATCGTAATGTTCAACCCCAATGATTCACCGCCCGCAGGAGGACAATCCGAGGAATTCTCAACTGAGATTGAGGGATACATGGGAACTAAGTCAGGAAGAGACATCTTCGGGGGCTTTCCGATTGCAGGTGTGTGAACAAAAAGTAGTGAGAGAATCCAGCCTGCGAGGATCATTCGATTCATCATGATCGCCTCCTCCAATGCATCGCCCCTCCCTTCCCAAATCATGAGTCAGGAGGTTTTTGTTCGAATCTCTATACACCCTTTTTTCAAGACAATTCAGTAACCGGGAATTGATTGCTCAAAAAAGCCTCAAACCAGTTCTCTTACCTGTCGTGGGCGTAAGTTGGAGAGTGGGAGGGGCGGGCTCGCTCTGGAACGAGACGCTCAATGAGTCCACAAGAAAAACTTGTTTACACTGGAAATCATACACCCTAAATCCAAAATGAGAAGGGGTTTTTAAGGTAAGGCACAAAAACAACAGAATCTATGGGTTTTTACAGGCTTGGGAAAGGTGCCGTTTACCGGATGCTGACTTTTTGGCTCCTGTGGGTTCATCTCCCTATTCTCTGATTGGCAAGGCCTGTTATGCTGTGAGGAACTCCCCCAAGTTTCAGCTTACGGAGTTTTCTACCTCTCAGGGTGTGAGTACTATGGGCTTGCGATATTTAGGCTGGTACCAGGCAAGACGATGACCCCCAACAAGGAAACACTGGACAAGTTGAAGATTGACCGTGGGTCCTCACCACGAGGCAAGTGGTCACTCCTGGTGATCCTGATTTTCCTGGTCATTATCGCTTTGGCCTTCGGTGCCTACTGGTGGTTCAACCGCCCCAAGGTTTTTCCTGTAAGGACCATTGTGGTTGAACAGACAGTTTCGGGGGGGGAGAGAACCCTCCTGAATGCTTCGGGCTATGTCACCGCCCGGCGTGAGGCCACCGTCTCCTCCAAGGTAACAGGCAAGGTGATGGAGGTCCTGGTGGAAGAGGGGATGGAGGTGCAGGAAGGTCAGGTTCTTGCACGGATTGACTCCTCGAACGCCGAGAAGAGCCTTCACTTGGCGGAAGCCAAGTTGGAATCGGCAAGGAAAGCCTTGGTGGAGACTGAGGCCACACTGGAACAGGCCCAGCGTGATTTGAAACGAACCACCGCGATGGCTGACCAGAAAGTGGTCCCCCAGTCGGAACTCGAGGATGCCCAAACCGAGGTCAAGACCCTCGAAGCTCGCCTGGAGCGTCAGCGAACCGAGGTCACAGTGGCTGAGAAAGAGGTCTCTGTGTGGAAACAGCAGTGTGAGGACACTGTCATCCGGGCACCTTTTTCAGGAATTGTCACCTCAAAGGATGCTCAGCCAGGCGAAATGATCTCACCGATGTCAGCTGGAGGTGCCTTTACACGGACTGGCATCTGTACCATCGTGGATATGAGTTCCCTGGAAATTGAGGTCGATGTCAGCGAAAGCTATATCAATCGTGTCCAGGCGGGACAAGCAGTGCAGGCCACACTCGATTCCTATCCGGAATGGCGTATCCCCGCCAAGGTGATCGCGATCATCCCCACCGCCGACCGTCAAAAAGCCACTGTCAAAGTTCGTGTCGGTTTCGATCAGCTCGACCCGCGTATTCTCCCTGACATGAGTGTGAAGGTTGCCTTTCAGGGTTCAGCTGAGGGAGAAGCGGGCCAGAGGGTCATCACCATTCCAAAATCTGCTTTACGCCAGGATGGTGGCCGGGATATTGTGTGGGTGGTCCGGAACGACCGGGTGGAACGCCGTGCGGTCACTGTCAGATCAAACCATGATAAGGATGTGACCCTTGCGGCGGGATTGGATCCTGGGGAACGGATCGTGGTGGAAGGAATGGAAAACCTGCAGGAAGGCGGTTGGGTAATGGAGGTCAAGGAATGAGTGAAAATGATGGCGTTCTTGTCCATGTCGAGAATGTGGATAAGACGTTCCACCGGGGGTCGGAGGAAATCCATGTTCTGTCTGGACTGAATCTGGAAGTACCCAAAGGGGAGTTCCTGGCTCTGATGGGACCATCCGGCTCGGGGAAAAGCACACTTCTCAATCTGATCGGTGGCCTGGATCGTGTTACCAGTGGTTCTGTGACCATTGCGGGCGAACGCATCGACCAGATGTCCAGCCGCCAACTGGCCGCCTGGCGCGCACGTCATGTGGGACTGGTGTTCCAGTTCTATAACCTGCTTCCGGTCCTGAACGCTGAAAAGAATGTGGAACTGCCGCTCCTGCTTACTCATCTTTCCAAAGCCCAGCGGCGCAAGCATGCAGGCATTGCTCTTGATATCGTGGGATTGGCTCACAGAACCCGCCATTACCCGCGCCAACTCTCAGGAGGCGAGCAGCAGCGGGTTGGTATCGCCCGTGCCATCGTAACCGATCCAACCCTGTTGCTCTGCGATGAACCCACGGGCGATCTCGACCGGAAATCAGGTGATGAAATTCTCAGCCTGCTCCAGGCGTTGAACAGGGAACATGGCAAGACCATCATCATGGTCACGCATGATCCGCACGCTTCCGCGCGAGCATCACGAATCGTTTACCTGGATAAAGGACAACTCTCCACGGAGAAGCCGGAATGAAGTTCCTCTCCCTTGTCTGGAGTAATCTGAAACGAAAGAAGCTGCGGACTTCGCTCACGTTGCTCTCGATTCTGGTCGCCTTTGTTCTCTATGGACTGCTGTGCACGATCAAGCAGGCCTTTACCGCGGGGGTCAATATGGCCGATGCGGACCGGCTTATTGTTCGCCATAAAGTTTCACTCATCATGGATCTCCCCGTGACTTATGGCCCTCGCATGGAACAGATCCCTGGTGTTGTCGCCACTACGCATTGGACCTGGTTTAACGGTATCTACCAGAATGAACCGAAAAATTTCTTTGGCAGTTTCCCGGTCAATCCTGAGTCATTCCTTGCAATGCATACCGAGTTCATCCTCCCGGAGGACCAGAAACAAGCCTGGCTGAAGACACGTACCGGAGCGATTGTGGGACGGACCCTGACCGAGCGGTTCGGGTGGAAGATCGGTGACCGTATTCCGCTCACCTCGCCTATCTGGCCGCGTAAGGGAGATGAAGCCTGGGAATTCGATATTGTTGGCATTTATGATGGGGCCAAGAAGGGGACAGATACCTCGGGATTTTTCTTCCGGTATGACTACTTCGATGAGGGGCGTGCTTATGGGGAGGGCCTGGTGGGGTGGTACATGGTACGAGTATCCGATGTTAATCGGACGGCTGAGGTTGCACGTGCGATCGATAACGAGTTCGCGAACTCCCCTTATGAAACAAAGGCCGAACCAGAAGGTGCTTTTGCTCAAGGTTTTGTCCAACAGGTTGGCAGTATTGGAACCATCCTGATCGCGATCCTCAGTGCAGTCTTTTTCACGATCTTGCTGGTGGCCGGTAACACCATGGCTCAAGCGGTGCGGGAGCGGACCGAAGAACTCGGAGTTCTCAAGGCGTTGGGTTTCACCAATGAGCTGGTCCTGGTTTTGGTGATTGTGGAGTCTTGTCTGATCGCGGGTGTGGGGGGATTGGCCGGTCTGGGCCTGGCGTGGTTGTTCACACTGGGAGGCAGTCCGGTTCCTTCGATCCTGCCCGTTTTTTATCTGCCGCCCTATGATCTGTTGGTCGGGGTGGGGCTGGTATTTATGCTTGGGATTGTGGCGGGCATCCTGCCCGCCCTCCAGGCGATGCGCCTGCAGATCGCCGTTGCGCTCAGGAGGCATGCATGACCAACTGGTTATCTCAGGTCTTCTCGGTAACAGTTTTCAATCTGCGCACACTACCTGAACGAAAAGGTGCTGCCATCACGACTGCCGTAGGTATCGCTGGCGTCGCCATAGTATTTGTGGGCGTTCTTTCCATCGCTGAGGGTTTTCTTGCAGCCATGACTGTGACAGGCCCTGAAGATGTCGCCATTGTCCTGCGCAGCAGCGCGGATAACGAAATGACGAGTGGTCTCTCGCGTGAAGAGACTCGCCTGATCGCGGATGCCCCCGGTGTGGCCCGCACTGCTGAGGGCCCGCTTGCCTCCGCTGAACTCTTCGTCATGATCAATATCCCGAAACGTTCCACCGGAACAGATGCCAATGTTCCACTGCGTGGCGTCGGGAAAGCAGCCATGGCAGTTCGTGGGGACTTCAGGATCCTCGAGGGCAGGGAATTCGTTCCCGGACGTAACGAGGTCATTGCGGGTGCCGGTGCGGCAGGCGCCTTTGCTGGCTTGGAGGTTGGAAAAAAGCTCCCTGTCGGGCAAACCGAGTGGGAGGTGGTAGGGATCTTCTCGGGCGGAGGTGGAGCAGCGGAATCAGAAATCTGGACTGATGCGGCGGTTCTCCAGCCAGCCTTTCGCCGTGGAGATTCCTTTCAGTCAGTCTATGTCAAACTGGAGTCACCCCAGTCCTTCCAGCAATTCAAGGATGCTTTGACCACCAATCCGCAACTCAAGGTGAAAGCCCTTCGCCAGACTGAATATCTGGCTGAACAGTCCACCATGCTGACCGGTTTCATTAAGAGTATTGGATTTGTCATCGCGGCATTAATGGCTTTGGGTGCTCTCTTCGGTGCCCTGAACACCATGTACAGCGCGGTTGCATCCCGGACGCGAGAGATTGCCACGCTGCGTGCCCTTGGGTTTGGTTCCAGTCCTATCATCCTCTCCATCCTGATCGAATCTTTGCTTCTGGCTTTAACTGGCGGAGCCTTGGGAGCGGGGCTGGCCTATTTTACTTTCGATGGATTTAAGGCTGCTACCATGAACTGGCAAACCTTCAGCCAGGTGGCCTTTGCATTCATGGTGACCCCCAAGCTCATGTTTGGTGCGATCCTGTGGGCAGCCGGTATCGGTTTGTTGGGAGGTTTTTTCCCAGCCATCCGGGCCGCTCGATTGCCTGTCGCGCAGGCCTTGCGAGAGACCTGAACCATAAAGATCTTTGTGGAGTATCTCTTGCCTGGAATTACCTTGAAGCTGTTTGAGATACCCGCTATAGTGCTCCTGTCTGAAAACGTTTGCATTTCTGTAATGTTAGTGATATCAGTAGGTTACGAGTCGAGGGTTTTTGATTAACTGAATCAGGAGGAAGCCGAGATGCCGAGTTCCCCCCTTCCCCGCTGTGGGATCACCTGGATCCTGTTAAGCCTGATTTCCATGGGAGCTTCCGCTGGGGATATCCACAGTCTGGCCGGGAACAAACACCTGTTCCTGGATGAATTCCTTCTGGATGAAATCAAAGGAGCACACATCACAGTCAATGCCGCTGAAAAGGGAGATCTTGTCCTGTTCGCGGACCAACCCTGGGAAGCAGGTGGAGTCACTTCCTATGGGAATGTCTTGTGGGATCCGTATGCGAAAGAATACCGGATGTATTACGTTCCTGTCTGTTGGGATGTCCAGCCCGGGTTCTGCCTGGCGCTGGCAACCTCCAAGGATGGGATCCACTGGGAGAAGCCCCATCTTGGTGCTGTGGAATGGAAAGGGAACAAGGACAACAACATTGTTATCTGGGCCCAGCGTGAGGGAACCGTGGTGATTGTTCCCGAGGCCCCCCCGGAGAAACGTTATGCCTATGTGACAAGCAGCCAGGAAGTGGGGGGAACCAGGTTATTTGTTTCACCTGATGGGATTCATTTCACCCAGGAAGAGGTACTCCTCTCCAGGCACCACTCCGACAGTCAGATTTCGACCTTCTGGGATAACCAGATTCAGAAGTTTGTTCACTTTTTTAAGGTCTATGAAGGCGAACGTGGTGACTGGTACAGGGATGCCCAAGTCAGTGTGGCCCCAAACATTCCCTACCCCCAGTCAGAAGTCTTGGGACGTTCTGTTGGACGAGTTGAAGTAGCCAACCTGGCCGATCCCTGGCCGGAAAAATTTGAGGTCGTCATAGCACGGGATGATCAGGACCCACCCGCGATGGACCTGTACACCAACTCGGCTGAAAAGTACGCTCTGGCCCCAGACACCTATTATGCCTTCCCCACCCCCTACTACCATTACAATGAACCTGCCAACCGGGCCTACTTGAACACTCCCACGCTGGAGGCAGGTGGAAAAACGAATGATGGTGTGATTGAGATCCAGTTGGCCACCAGCCGGGATGGGCGGCTCTGGACGCGCTATCGTACCCCTTATGTTCCCCTTCACCGTTACGAGGATATGGACCTGAGAGTCATTCTGGCTTACCCGGGAATTCTCTATTTCGATGATCACCTGGTTCATTACTACTGCGCGTATAATTTTACTCATGGAGACACACAGGTTCGTTATAAAAATCTTGGGAGAAAATTGGGCGGTGTGTTCCGGGTGCAGCAACGGATCGATGGTTTCACCTCGCTCGATTTTGACTACACAGGCGGGACTGTCGTTACTGCGCCATTTTCATTCAAGGGGAAACGCCTGGTATTGAATGTGAACACCAGCGCCTCGGGAGAGGGACGTGTCGCCATCCTGGATGTCGAGGGCAACGAAATTCCTGGCTTCGGAGTCGAGGATTCGCGTTTTATCAATGGAGACTATCTCGCTAAGACAGCCTCCTGGAAGGATGGTGCCTGGGATGTCAGCTCGCTTGCGGGAAAACCCATCCGTCTGAAGCTGGCCTTCCGTGGCAGCAAGGTTTATTCTTTCCAATTCAAAGAAGAGTGATTGGCTGATAAGCAATTCGAGAAACTTAAAAACCTCCATTACTCCTGTGGTTCTCGCCATGATCTCGAAGTAATGAGCTGGTGATTCGAATTGGTTACCACAGGGATGTGACTCCCCTGCTTTATTCTGAGTTGGGGGCAATTCCACTTTCGTACCCTCTCCTCATGTCATGAAAGAAGTTTCTTTCACATTCTGGTAATTATTATATACATGATGCATATTTTTTGATTGCAAATCCCGGCACTATCCGATAGGGTCCCCGCTTTACCAGCTTTGTTTTTCCCGTGGCTTCGGGCCCGGCAAGCCATTCATGAGGGAGGAAGTGGTATGGGTGGAGATCGAGTTGATCAGTTGCTGAAATACCGGCGGACTGTCCGCAAGTTCACAGCCATTCTCCTGTTGGCTTGGGCCTTTGTCTCCCTCGGATGCGCCATCCTCTTCGTGGTTCCGATGAATAACCTGAACCTGTCCGGTGTGCCTCTGGGTTTCTGGATGGCACAACAAGGCTCCATTTTCATTTTTGTTGTCCTCATTTTTGTCTACGCCTGGCGGATGGACAAACACGATCACAATTACCACGCGGATGAGTAGCCCCATGACCACTGAAGCCTGGACATACCTCATCGTTACCATCACCTTCCTGTTCTATCTTTACATCGGCTGGAAATCCAGGGTGCGTGAATCAGCCGGTTTTTATGTTGCCGGACATGGTGTTCCCGCAATCGCCAATGGAGCCGCAACGGCTGCTGACTGGATGTCCGCGGCCTCGTTTATCTCCATGGCCGGAATGATCTCGTTCATGGGATATGATGGATCCATTTACCTGATGGGATGGACCGGGGGGTATGTCCTGCTGGCATTGTTGTTGGCCCCTTATCTCAGGAAATTCGGCAAGTACACAGTGCCCGACTTTGTGGGTGACAGGTACTACTCGAGTACGGCGCGGGTGGTCGCGGCGGTCACCGCCATCTTTGTCTCTCTCACTTACGTGGCCGGCCAGATGCGTGGGGTCGGTATTGTGTTCAGCCGGTTTCTGCATGTTGAAATTGAGGTCGGCGTGGTTATCGGGATGGTCATCGTAGGTTTCTTCGCGGTTCTTGGCGGTATGAAAGGCATCACCTGGACACAAGTGGCTCAGTATGTGATCCTGATCATGGCCTACCTCATCCCTGCTTTCGCTATTTCCCAATATCTCACACGGATCCCCATTCCACAGGTGGCATTCACCTTCGGCGACATCATCCCCAGGCTGAATGAAACTCATACCGCACTCGGTTTCGCTGAATACACCAAGCCCTTCGCCAATAAAACTTCGCTTGATGTATTTTGTACCACTTTGGCGTTGATGGTTGGTACCGCGGGTCTGCCCCATGTGATTGTCCGTTTCTACACGGTACCCTCGGTACGTGCGGCGCGGTATTCAGCGGGTTGGGCACTGCTTTTTATTGCGCTGCTTTATACCACCGCACCGGCACTGGCGGCCTTTGCACGGCTCAATCTGCTCGATTCACTGCATGGAAAAACTCTGGCCGAGGTCCAGCAACTCGATTGGGTGAAAAGCTGGCAATCGACTCATCTCCTGGCTTTTACGGATAAGAATGGCGATGGACGCCTGACAGCCGGTCCTGGCCAGGCTTTCCTGATGAAAGGAAAAACTCCCCTTTTCGACCAGCCCAATCCGTCAACTCAAAATGAAGTCTACCTGGATGCTGACATCGTGGTTCTTTCGACTCCCGAGGTTGCGGGTTTGGCTCCCTGGGTGATCGCCCTGGTGGCGGCGGGGGGACTGGCGGCGGCGTTATCAACCGCATCAGGACTGCTTTTGGTGATCTCCAGTTCGATTGCCCATGACATCTATTTCCGCCTGATCAATCCCCGTGCTGATGAGGCCCACCGGGTGTTTGTCGGACGGATCCTGGTTGTGGGTTCGATTATTCTGGCGGGTTATTTTGGAATCAATCCTCCTGGGTTCGTAAGCGAGGTGGTGGCCTTCGCTTTCGGGCTTGCCGCTGCGAGCTTTTTCCCTGTCATCATTCTCGGGATCTTTTCCAAGCGTACCAACCGTGAGGGTGCCATCTGCGGGATGGTTGCGGGACTCGCCTTCACAGCCTACTACATCATTGGTTGCCAATTCTTTGGAATGAAGCCCTGGCTGTTTGGAATCTCAGCTCAAGGGATCGGTGCGGTGGGAATGCTGATCAACTTTGTGATCACCACTGTGGTATCCAGGCTGACTCCGCCACCTCCTCCCGAAATTCAGCAGCTGGTGGAATCTCTCTCAATCCCGGCCCATCCCGGTAGAGCGGTGATCCTGGACGAAGCCACCGAGTAAGCCCGCGGGTGGCCCCATGTGTGTCCTCTCCGAGGGATTTGATCCGGTTTTCAAGAACGCACCAACGCTCGAAAGGCTCATTGTTTTCAGGAGAGTCTTTAAGGAAGATAGATCTCTGGTCGTCCGGCATGAATTGACTTTGACACCCGCCTCGATTGAATCGCCTCTGTAACCTCTCTTGTGTTATTCCCGAAATGGACGCAAGATGTCTACCAATGTGAACAGCGCCTGCTGGTATCATGCCAACAAAACGACAAACTGGTCGACAAAAACATCAGGGGGTACCTGGCCTTGAATGCCTGCCTCCTTACCGTCAAGGCTCAAATCTCACGGAGAGGTTTTGGAAACCGATGAGCCATCCATGCAATGATTGCCGACAGTCGCCAATATGGAAAAACTTTCTGAAATGATCTGTAATCAATTTCATCAGCGATGCATATCGGACTCTCAACTGCATCATATTCTCATAATCAGTGAAGATGCCCTTTCTGAATGGAGAACATGGAGATGACATTATTCCGGTGGGTATGCGGTATCCTATATCTTGTCACATGGTTGGCCATGGTTGCCAAAGTGGAAGCCGGCATGGTACTGGCCGAGGCAGGGAAGAGCGATTATCAGATCGTTGTCGGCATGGAGGCCGCTCCTTCAGAGGTGTATGCGGCATCTGAACTTCAAAGGTTTCTCAAGGAAATATCGCTTGTCAATATTCCGATTGTGAGTGACCAAGTTCCTTTTTCAGGAAAGGAAATCCTGGTCGGGAACAACTCCCATCTAAAACACTTGGATATCACGACAGATTGGGATGTCCTTGGGGATGAGGGGTATTCCATAAAGACTTCGGGAGATTGCCTGATCCTTGCTGGTGGAAAGAAGAGAGGCACCCTTTATGCTGTCTATGGTTTTCTCGAAGACATTCTCGGGTGCCGCTGGTTTACACCAGATGTCAGTCATATTCCTCATCTGGACCGGGTCGAGGTTCCGGAACTCAATCTCCGAAAGATCCCTGTCCTCGAATACCGGGCGGTTGGATGGGCCCCGGCAAATGATCCGGACTGGGCGGCTCGAAACCATGTGAATAGTGGTTCGCCATTGGAGGATAAACACGGGGGGCAGTTGACCATCCTCGGGGGAGGACACAACTTTCAATCGTTGGTTCCACCCAGCCAGTATTTTGAAAAGCATCCCGAATACTTCGCGGAGATCAATGGCCGGCGAACCTACCAGAAGGCGCAACTCTGCCTGACTAATCGCGAGGTTATCGAACTTGTCGCTGGAAAAGTCAAAGAAATGCTTCGCGCAAATCCTGACGCCAGACTGGTGGGTGTCGGTCAGGATGATTGGGGTGGCTGGTGTGAGTGCCCTAAATGCCGTGCCATCGATGAAGCCCAGGAAAGCCACTCCGGCACACTGATTCACTTCCTCAACCAGGTGGGGGAGCTGATCGAACCTGAATTTCCACGCGTTTCGATTGTATCCCTGGCCTATCAACACACTCGGACACCGCCGAAAGACCTCAGACCCAGAAAGAATGTCATTCCCTGGGTATGCGGAATAGAATGCTGTTACTCCCATCCGATTGAGACCTGTGAAATCAACCGCTCGTTCAAGGCCGATGTCGAAGGCTGGGCCAGGCTGACCGATAAATTCTATATCTTTGATTACACAGCGAACTTTGAACACTACATCATGCCACATCCGAACCTGCACGTACTTCAGCCCAACTACCAGATGTTTGTGAGGAACCATGTAGGTGGTATCTACGCCTCTGGCAATACTGGCAAGGGTTCTGAAATGGGCGAGTTGCGGGGATACCTCCTGGCCCGGTTGCTATGGGATCCTGATTGCGATGTGAAGCGTATCATGACGGAATTTCTTGATGCGTATTATGGGAAAGCCGCTGTCCCGATGGCCCAATATATCGATCTCATGCATGACAAGGTCGAAAACGATCAGATCCATTGCCTTATTGCAACTGGGCCAAGGCATCCTCACCTCAGTCCTGAGATGATCGCCAAAGCCCGGACCATCTTCGATGAAGCGGAAAGGGTCGCTGAAAATGAAATCGTCCGGGAACGGGTACGTCTTGCCAGAATGCCGATCCAGCATGTCGAATTGGAATGGGCGAAACCCGGCTACCATGTCGTGGATGGTTTTTATCAAGCCGACCTGATCACCGGTGCTGAGGAGCTGGCACGTGAATTTGCCGAGGTCGGAGAACGAAACGGTGTGACCAGGATCTGTGAATTCGAGAACCGATCACCCTCCTGGCACCTTGAACAACAGGCTTTTTGGAAAAAGAAATGGGCGGCGGTCAGACTCGAGAACGAAAACCTCCGGATTGATATCGTTCCAGGTCTGGGAGGAAGAATTGTCAGCCTTTTTCACAAAGGGAAAGAAAGGGAGTTGCTTCTCCCCGGGCAACCTGATGGCCGTGAATATCCATGGTCTGGCGGGTATGAGGAATACAGCCAGAGAGGAGGGCGGACGGATGGCTGGCACGAAGAATATGGATTCCAAATCGAGGAGCCAGGGAGACGTGTATGTCTCCATGCTGATCTTCCCAATGGCCTGAGGATCGAGCGTACCCTGGACCTTTCCCCGGATGCAGACATTCTCACGATCCAGTCCCGTCTGTCCAATGTTTCCGGAGAAAAAAAGATGGCCAGCCTTCGTGTCCATCCCATTTTTCAAATCGGCCCCACGGAACAGGTGATTGTCGCTTTTGAGACAATCACAGGTGTGAGCCGGTCAATCCAACTGCGAACGGCGCCGGGTGTCGCAAGGGATCATATCCTGCTCCAGGATGACGAACGGCCACAAGGAGAGTGGACTGCCCGGAACGAGAATCTGGGATTGGCTGTCACTCAGAATTTTGATCCGGCCGAAGTGGAACAGGTTCTTCTGGACTGGTTGCCTTCTCGTGAACGTTTCTATTTTGAGCTGATCGCACCCGAAAAGAATTTGGCCCGGGGGGAGTGGATGCAGATGACGACCCGTTATGAAGTGAAATCTGTGCCATGAGAGAAGTCATTGCAAGGACGATGACACACTTGCGGCATTCCGGAAATGCCGTTTGAATCCGAGACCCTGCAAAGAAAAAGATACAGGTACCTGAGAACATTCATCATTCATCACAATGCGAGGAGATCGAGCTCATGAACACACCTGTTAATCGCCGGACTTTCTTGATAGCGGGTAGCAGTGCAATCGCTCTTGCTACACTTAAGTCCGATTCTTTGGCGGCGGAACAACCAGATGCCAGGACAATCCGAATCTACCGGCTTCCTCAGGGTGAGACAGCCGCTCCCGTCTCCATCACCGCGAACGGGCAACCGCTGCCCGTCTCGCAATGCTATGTTTCGGCCTATCCTTACAACAGACGCTGGCCAGGTCATCAACGCACAACTGACCAGCGTGAGTTGGCTTATTTCGCACGCTTAGAATCAGATGGACCGGTTACCTTTGCATACACTCCTGGCCGTCCCTTTTCGGTGTGCACGGTTCGCCCCTGCTCAGCCAATGTAACTCCGGTGGTAAAAGACGGCATAATCACGTTCACCCTTCCACATTCAGGTGGCTACACAGTTGAGCTGGATGGTACACACAACGCATTGCACGTATTTATGGATCCACCCAGGGAATATACCGTCTCGCCGGATTCAACAGGAACTCACTATTTCGGTCCGGGTGTCCATCGCATTGGTATCCTGCGCCTGAAGGACGATGAGACGGTTTATATCGATGAGGGAGCCGTGGTCTATGGCTGTATTCATGGTAATGGAGTCAACCGTGTCCGGATTCTCGGCCGTGGGATTCTCGACAACAGCGAAAATGTGGAAGAGATCCTTTTCAATGTTGAGAAACTCGGGGATGGCTCTGTCGATGTCGGCAACAGCCGCCGTGAACACACCATTCACTTCATCAACTCAAGCGGCATTGAGATTGAAGGTATTACGATCCGTGATTCGCTGGTTTACAATATCGCTTGCTTCGGATGCGACAACGTGACCGTGAAGAACACCAAGATCATAGGCTGTTGGCGTTACAACTCCGATGGAATAGATCTCCATAATTGTCGCAAGGCACATGTCACCGGGTGCTTCCTGCGCACTTATGACGATTCTCTCTGCGCGAAAGGTCACGATGGTTATCGATATGACACCTGCGAGGATATCCTCTTTGAGAATTGCGTTGTTTGGAATGATTGGGGTAAGGCCTTGGAGATAGGTGCCGAAACACGTGCTGAACACCTGCGACGGATCATTTTCCGAAATTGCGATGTCATCCACTTGACCGATCCCGCCATCGACATAATGAACGTGGATTATGGCCGGGTGCATGATGTCCTTTTCGAGGACATCCGCATTGAATATGATCCCGTCATGCAGCGTCCCGCGATACAGAAGGATGACCAGACTCCATTTGTGATCGACCCGAACAGTACATACATGCCCCCGGCTATCAGTTTTAACATACAAAAGCACGTTGAATACTCGGGAGGTCTCGAACGACGCGGCTATATCTACGATATTACGCTCCGTAATATCCGAATTTACGCAAACCGTATGCCCCACTCCTCCTTTGAGGGTTACGACGAGGAGCATACCGTCTCTGATGTTACGGTGGATGGTTTATTCTGGAATGACCGGCCAATCTCTAATCAGGAAGAGGCAAGGTTCCATATTGGCAAATATGCGCAAAACATCAGGATCGAGAATACAAAGTGAGATTAACAATCTGATGATGAGACTATCGGTATGGTTTTTGGTTATCATGGTGTTCGTTAGCCAGGGCTGGGAGGCCAGGGCGGTGGAACTGGGAATTGACGGCACACGCTTTTCATTGGATGGTAAGCCGGAATTCCTACTCGGTATCAGTTATTATGGTGCACTGGGCGCTCCAAAGGAATTCATCGAGCGTGATCTGGATGATATGCGGCGTTATGGCATCAACTGGGTACGAGTCTGGGCCACCTGGAACTTCAAAGGAAATGACGTGTCTGCGGTGGACGGAGAAGGGGAACCGCGCGAGCCATTCATGGAGCAACTCCAATGGCTCGTGGCGGAATGTGACCGGCGTGGCATCATTGTCGACATAACCCTGACCCGGAGAAATGCCAGAGAGGACACAGGAAAGGTTCCCACATTGACCGCCCATCGACGTGCTGTAGAAACTCTGATTACGCGTTTGAGAGTTCATCGTAACTGGTATCTCGACCTTGCGAATGAACGGAATGTCCGTGACGACAGGTTTGTTGATTTCGCCGAACTACGACAACTGAGGGAACTCGCGCGGCAACTCGATCCAAAGAGACTGATAACTGCATCGGAGGGTGGAGACATCAGCAGGAATGACCTCCGCGAGTATCTGTGGACTGTTCAGGTGGACTTCATTTGTCCACACCGTGGACGAACGGCAGACTCGCCTGAAAGTACCGAGGCCCGGAGCCACGAGTATCAGGAATGGATGAAAGAACTCGGCCGTGTCGTACCGTTGCATTACCAGGAACCGTTCCGACGCGGGTATTCCCCCGGACATTGGGAACCGTCCTCTTCCGCGTTCATCACGGACTTGCGGGGTGCACTCGCCGGAGGTGCCGCCGGTTGGTGTATGCACAACGGTGACCAGAGAGATAAAGACGGAGGAAGACCGGCACGTTCCTTCGATTTGCGTCAACAACGGCTATTTGAACAACTCGACAACGAGGAACAAACCTTCCTGAATTCCCTTTCTGAAATAATACAGCGTCAGAGTGCGGACGGAAACCTCTGAACAAAGGATGATTCCGATGTGTTGCAAAGTGAATCAACATAAATTTCGCAAATTCATTGTCATCGCGTTAACGCTGCTGATTGCCACATCTCTGTCCGCGGCTTCTGCCGATGACGCGGCACTCCGCATTCAGTTCGCGGACCCCCCTCTCAGCTGGCATTCCCGTCCATTGTGGTTTTGGAATGGCCAGCTGGATGCGGAGAAGACCAAGGCCATGGTGGCAGCCTGCAAGATGGCTGGCTACTACGGCATGGGAATTCTTCCCAGCAAGGGCATGGGATTCGTCTTCATGAGTCCTGAGTTCCTTAAGCAATACAAAGTTGCGGTGGATGAGGCCAGCCGGTTGGGCATGAAGATGTGCCTTTATGATGAATTCTGGTTCCCAAGTGGATCAGCTGGCGGTCTGCTGGCCAGGGAACATCCCGAAGCGTTGGGCAAACGCCTGGATATGCTTGCCACCGATGTCGATGGCCCTAAAGAATTCACCCAGGCCGTGCCGACGGGAACACTGATGGGCGCGGTGGCAATGGAGGCGGTAACCAGGCAGCGGCTCGACATCACCTCTTCAATCAAGAGTGGCGAATTGAAATGGAATGTCCCCGCCGGGTCCTGGAAGGTGATGATCTTCACCTGTGTACCCGATGGCGGCGCTGGACTGGTAGACTATCTTGATCCAAAGGCGGTTAAAGCTTTTATCAAACTGACCTATCAGGCTTACCATGATGCCATGCCGGATCATTTCGGAACAACCATTGATGGCGCGTTCTATGACGAGCCGGCTTTCTATCATGTCCAGGGAGGCAGGGCCTGGACAGATCGCTTCAACGAACGTTTTCGGGAACGCTTCAAGAGCAATCCTGTCATCCTCTATCCATCACTGTGGTTCGATGTCGGTCCTGATACAGCTGCCGCTCGAAACGCCCTGTTTGGTATGCGCGCTGAACTTTATGCCACCGGTTTCGTAAAGACCATCAGTGACTGGTGTACGGCTCATCACATGGACCTTACCGGACACGCCGACCAGGAAGAGGTGGCCAATCCGGTGATAGGCACAGTCGGTGACCTGATGAAATCCTTCCAATACCAGAGTATTCCCGGCATCGACCAGATCGGTTTCTACGGTCGGGCATCAAAGGCCTACAAGGTGGTCAGCTCCGCGGCTAACAATTACGACCGGCCGCAGGTGATGACGGAATGCTATGGGGCCATGGATCTGCCGTTGCCCAATCTGTACAGGGAGGCGATGGATCAATTTGCCAGGGGGATCAACACCATGGTTCCTCACGCTGTG
>CAYZUX010000027.1:0-8395 GCA_964481775.1 uncultured bacterium
CCAAAGAACGATATGGTCAGTAAGGCCGTGGATAACCGTGGGTAAGCAGAGCGCCACCCCCGGAGAAGATGCGATACACAAATCATCCCTTTTCCTCCCAGACAGATTCGAGCATCATGGCACATTGAGGTGGCCAAATGGAGAATGGGCATAGCTGTGGTTAAGAAAAAAAACAACCGAGTCTTTCTCGTTGTTTGCTTCCCAAGCACGCACCCGCAAACATCCTCTGAAACTCAGAATGATCCAATGTCTCCAACATCAGTTGAGGATTTCCCCGCCGGGAATTCGATCGGTCATCCGGATTGATTATCCACATCCCCCCCATCCTTGCATCCTGTCACTCCCCATGGGTATGATGACAAAAACCGGGGGCGATTTGGCTTCGTGGAATTTGAAATTGTTTTTTTATAATGGTGTTACGATGAAAACGACCATTGACCTTGAACAGGAACTCATAGACGAGGTGATTTCCCTTGGAGGATTCCACACTACAGGTGAAGCTGTGTCCACCGCGCTTTCCGAGTATGCAAAACTGCTGAAAAGACGGCGTGCCCTCGATTTGTATGGAACAGTCGAGTGGCAAGGAAACCTATCTGAACTCCGCTCTCCGCGCGGGGAGAATGCAACTTGACTCTGGTTGATACCTCGGTTTGGGTTGATTACTTCAACGGGTTCCCATCTCAAGAGGATCGATGGTTGTACAGAGCAATTGAGGAAGAACATTCTATAATTGTTCCTGGACTCGTTCTTGCGGAAATCCTCTGTGGATTGAAAAGTGAAGGCGATTCCGAGCGAGTTCAAACAATACTGGCTGGCTTCGAGGAAGCTCCTCCGCTTGTTTTGGACGACTATGTGGATGCTGCTAAGCTCTTCCGAAAATGCCGTTCCAGAGGTTACACTTTGCGGTCCTTAATGGATTGTTTAATCGCGGGAATCTGCATAAGGAATGGATACGCTCTATTGAGCAAAGATCGCGACTTCCTTTCAATTGCCACTGTAGTGGATCTTAACCTCCTCCAGGTAACCGGCTGATTTCAGTTTTTCTCACAAACCATCCTTGCATCCTGTCACTCCCAATGGGTATGATGATAATAACCGGGGGCGATTTGGCTTCGACGGGTTTGAAGCAGGTCCTTGGAAGCAGGCCGTGCGGTCCGCCGGTACGTTATCCCAGGTGGAAAAAACACAATTGCCGATTACGACATGGCATTGGCCGCCTAATTAAAGGTAGCCGGTCTCCCACCCTGGAGTCGCTTGCGGGGTGGATGAGGCCTCAAAAACAAGCGTCTAGCTGGTGGATGCGCCCGTGGTCCCCCAGCGAAACTTAATGGGCCCGCTTGAAGGCTGCCTGTCCGGTGGTTGCTTTCAGGTCAGAATCAAACCGGAATAAGCCTGTAGAAACCTTGGATGAGCCAGATTCGGACGGGGGTTCGAGTCCCCCCGCCTCCACCAGGAAGCTGAGTAACCACGATCTGGTACGCCAGAAGAGATGAACGGAGATGAGGATGCCTTTGACCGCAAAACTCATCATCGAGAATGGCAAACAGATCATCCATCTCCCAAGCGGGATCCAACTCCCGGGGAATACCGCGGAGGTCCGTATCGAAGGCGGCAACCTGATCCTTCATCCAAAACCGGATTCCTGGGATGAATTCTTTTCCAGTCCACCCATAATACCAGACGATTTTCTCACAAACCGGGTCGATCCTCCTCCCGAAGCAAGGAATCCCCTTTGATGTGGATGCTGGACACTCATATTTGCAGTTTTATCCTGCGCCAACATCCTGCCAGCCTTAAAGCCCACTTTGACCTTACCGGAAAAGGGAATATCTCCATTTCATCCACAGTTCTGGGAGAGCTCTATTTCGGTGCGGCACGTCACCCCAAAGCAGTGGATATCCGCTCCGGGATTGATGACTTTGTGAGACGGCTATGGGTCATCCCCTGGGACCGGGCAGCCGCTGGTCACTATGGTGAAATTCATTCACATCTTGAACGGATGGGAATTCCAATGGGCACGATGGACATGCTCATTGCCGCCCATGCGCGGAGCCTGGATGCCATCCTGGTCACTCATGATAACCTTCGTTATGAACAGATCCCCGGCCTGAAAACTGAAATCTGGACCTGATCGTTATCCCTTTCCATTTTTTGTTCCACGATATTGACCCCTGCCAGTCTTGACATACGATTCAGATAATCGTATGAATATGCTCATATTAAATGAAGTATTCTATGAGGAGATTTCCGTATGAAACTGCTGTCCAAAGGTGTCGTTTTTTTCTTGGTTTTGGTGCCCTGCTTCTCCGTTTCTTATGGTTTTGACTCGATTTGGTCCACCCAAGTGGTAGATGTCACAGGTACAGGGATTCACCCCGCCATCTCCTCAACGGAGCAGACGGTTTCGATCCGTGGTGTAGCCCTGAATGCTTCCACCGAGTATCTGCCTGCGGCAGCAGCATGGGGGCCTGCGATCTTTCAAGTGTATGTCCAATCCTTGGAACCTCCGATTGGTGGGATCGCGCTCTTCGAGGGATATTTCGCGGGGAATGTTGGAGCGGATTTCCTCGCCATGGGGATCGAAGCGGGTGATATCGTGGAGGCTACAGGGTTGCTTGCTAATAACGCGGGCAAGGTCAACATGAATTCTCGTCATGGTGCGGTTGACACCTTCACCCTCAAGATTGTCCAGAAAGGTGCGGGAATGCCAGCACCCATCTTGATTCCCAACATCGCCGCCTGCAACTTTTTCGACACCTCCGACCCCGTGCCTGGAGAAGACCAATACCGGCGCAAGGGCGGCGAGCTCTACCAGTCCCAATGGTGTGTATTGAAAGGAGTCCATCTCCAGAGTGGAAACTGGGCCAATGGCGAGACAGTGGTTATTGCAGACTCTTCAGGTGGAACACTCAGTATGCTGCTGTCAGTGATGGGAGACTTCAGTGGAGCCTCCGCACCCACCGGAGACTTTGATGTCGTCGGTCTCTTCGACCAGGAGGACGGTAACAGCGATGGAGACTTTCACGACAATTACCGCTTGTGGGTTAAAAAGATGAGTGATATCACTCCAGAGTCAGGAGTGGATCACTGGTATTTTTATTGAGGTGGTTAGGTGAAACGCGGTTTTACACTCATCGAATTACTCGTCGTCATCTCAATCATCATGATTCTGACCACCTTGGCCCTGGTCAACCTCCAGGAGGCTTCGGTCCGGGCCAAGGTGACAAAAGTACGTGGAGATCTTCGAACCCTGTCGCTTTCCTTGGGCGCTTACCAGGCCGATTTTGGTTCTTTTCCCCCCGCACGTTCATCATGCTCACCGGAATGGACCTCAAAATATGATTACTGCCGGACGCCAATGGAACTGACCTCTCCCACGGTGTACCTCAAGCCCCGCTTGATTGATCCCTTTAATGTGGCTTCCGATCAACCTCCCTGCACTTACAAGTATCTCGCTCCCGGACCCGGCTGGGCAAATGGTACGCGCGGAACCATCAGGATGTGGGTTCCACAATTCTTCCCGAATGAACCAATTCCCGCTGATCCCAACGAACGGGTTCCCATGGTGGGGTATAAGGATCAAAAGACTTGTCCCGTTCCCTATGCCCTCTGGAGTGTCGGCCCCGCCGGGCCTGAAAAGGAACCGAGCTGGGTGGTCCTGGAATATTATGGAGTCCCGGTACATCGTGGGCGCTGGTACAACCCCACGAATGGAATCCGGAGCGATGGGATCATCGCCCGGCTGTCCGGGGGACAAGGGTGACATTCTTGATCCGTTGCTCTCCATGTTTCCTTGTTCTCCTTCTTTGTGGTCCCCTGCCCGTTGAGGCTGGGAATGTGCCTCCCTCTGAGACAACCCAACCGGCGATTGTTCTCGATACGGATTTCGGTAATGGCATTGACGATGCGATGACATTGCGGCTGTTTCTGCTGGCGGCCCAGCGTGGAGAAATTAACCCGTTGGCGGTGACCCTCTCCAATCCAGGCGAATGGACCTATCCGGCAGCACGTCTTCTCATGGATAAACTCCATCCAGATAACACAATCCCTTTAGGAGCCTGCCATGAGGACATCGGCTTGGCGCTGGAGGACTACACCCGCCCACTCGCCGAAAAGTTTCACCGACAACCAGGTCCAGGAGAGGATGCAGTGATAGTGCTGCGCCGTGTGCTGAATGCATCAACAGATCGGTCAGTACGTGTGGTTTGCACCGGTTTTGGGACTAACCTGGCGGCGTTGCTGGAGTCTCATACAGAGGGATCTGGGGAGCTGAGCGGAATTGATCTGGTGCGGAACAAGGTAGAGTTGCTGGTCCTCATGGCGGGAGTTTCTGAAAACCTGGATGAGCGGAATTTCAATGTCATCCACAACATCGGGGGATTCCGGAAGGTTGTAGAAGAGTGGCCCACACCGATTTACCTGGTCACTCCGGAGCTGGGCAACGAGATTCGTCTGGACCTTGAACAAATCTTTTCGCTTCTCCCGGAGGATGATCCTTACAGGGATTTGATCGGCTTTTTCAAGACTCGCAAGGTTTTTCACCATGATCCCCGGTCGATTCCCTCATGGGATCAGTTGGTTTTTCTCTTCGCTGCTTACCCGGAAGAATCTTTTTACAGACCAGGGCCAAATCTGAGGCTCGAAGTAATGCCCAACGGCATTCTCAAGGCGAGTGTGGAGGATCAAGCAGATCCCCCACGTTACGCCTTGTATCGTCCTCAGGAAGTCACAACCTCACAAATCTCAGCCCTCCTCATGAACCGTTACCAGAACTCGCCTGAAACACCTACACGCTAACTCCAGTCCGGGAACTGTGTGGGGGCTCAGCGGGAGGGGCATCTATATGGATGACACTTTTCAAGACATTCACGTAGTCAAGGAAAGCGGCGCGTCCTTTGTCCGTAACTCGAATAAAAGACCTCGGTTTGCGTCCTACGAATGTCTTGTCCACCTCGGCGTACCCTGACTCCTCGAGTTTCAAGAGATGCGCCCCCAGATTGCCATCAGTCAGTTGCAGTAATTCCCGAAGGTACGTGAAGTCCACACTGTCTCCCCTGGGAATCGAGACTAGTGAAGCCATGAGTTTTAAGCGAATGGGTTGATGGATGACGGGATCGAGTTCCATTAGCTTCTCCTCATCATGAGCCGTGCACTCACACCAGCTACAATGAATGAACCGCCCCCCATCACCGCCATCCACAGGTTGTAATAGGGTTGCAACAGGAAATAGGCTGCAAGGACACTCACCGAGACCACTCCTGCAAGAGCGATCATTCCCTGACTCCCAGTCCACAGGCCAATGACCACAAAACCGAGCATGATCTGCAGGCAGATGAAGGCATTCATCTGGATAGGATCCCAAGGGTGTAGAACCGCCAGCTGAACAAAGATGAACAGGAAAAGCAGCAACCAGAAGATCCCCATCCTTTTTCCCTCATCGCTCTGGACCTGCTGGGAGGCTTTGCGGCAGACAAACATGGTTCCTGACAAACCCACTACATCCCCAATCGACCAGAACCACACCGCGTTTTCCGGGGCAAAGTGGCATCCGAGAAATGAAAAAACCCAGGCCACTCCCCACAGAATCAGGATCAGGTCGGTTCCCATCCAGTTGGATGCCATTTGGACCTTCCTGGTTGTTTGATGGATAGTCGCCAGCGTTTCTTCGGCAGCCTCACGAGTGATTGCCATCTTCCCTCTCCTTTCGAGGTTCAATCAACCTATCAGAGTACTCTGTATAATAGAGTACTCTGATAAACCCTATAGTGTCAAGGGGAGAACACACTCCGGTGGTGAAGAGCCGGACCGGTCTGTCTTTATCCTGTCCTGGACCAGACGATCAGGTCTTCACCATTCGGGAAAAATCCTGTGATCTTTCCCAACCTATGGAAACTGAGCTGCTCGAGGAATGAATTTTTGGGATCCCCGGGTGTGGAGTAGGAGATAGTCCCTTCGGGGATTTCGAGGTCATGTAACTCAGCCATCATCGCTTCCGCGAAATGAGGATGGAAGAACAGGTCAAACACCAGTCGGCGATGGTGATGTGACCAGTTCAGGTCCCATAGCAGACTTGTCCAGGCGGTGACCATCCCATTGGATGATTCGAGGACTTTTACCCTCCATCGTGGTTCCGTTGTTTCGTTCCAGATACGCTCACGGTTATGGATCACTGGCCCCTCTAGAGAAGAGGGACCATAAACCCCGATCCCGGCGGCACGAACAAAAGAGGGATTCTCTGTCAGAAACAAGAGGTTCGCACTGGGCCAGTGACACCACTGAAAATCGGCAAGCTTTGCCTGGCCCGGAGAGTAGAGGCCCTGCCATATCTTTTCCCCTGAGAATTTGATCATCGAGCCCGGCGCGCCTGGAACACCCTCATACCCACGCTTCTCATACATGCGGTAGGGCATCGATTGGAACCCCGTGTTGAGCTCCATGATTCGGCCATTCCGCTCGCGAAAGTCCTCATCCTGGAAATGGAGCAAGGCATCGGCGATTCCCAGACCGCGCCATTCGGGGAGGGTAAAGACATGCCCGAGGATGCCAATCCCATCGCGTTCCCAGGTACAGATATTCCCCACATAAGCATCCCCCACACGTGCCAGGTAAAAGCGCCACTCCAGACCTTCGATCACCCCATTGGAATTGTTTCCATTGAAGTCCTCGATGTGGTTCATGAAGGGGCTGGGCTTGTGATGAAGGAGGCGGCGAATCTCCTCGAACTCAGGGAGAGAGGGAGAAGAGAGGATCACCAGACTGGCTTTGCGTCCATCTTTGAGTTGGAAATGTGAAGAGGCCATCGGAATCATGTCTCCTAATACAACCCCAAAACCCCGCTCCCCATTGGAACCTCGCCATCCATGGCCTGGAGTGCGGCGGATAGGCGTTGGACTTCATTCGGTTTCTCTTCAGCCCAGTTTTTCATCTCATCAGGGTCTTCAGAGAGGTCGAAGAGATATGGAACCGCTTCGAGGCTGTATTTGGGAAGATACTTGTAACGTCCATCGAACACCATCCGCCAGTCGATGATCTCGCCCGCATCATTGGCCGAGGTGGTCAAACCCGAGAAGGCATAACGTCGGTGGGAAGCCCAGCGCCCCTCCAGAACTCTCCGGAATGAAATACTGTCCATATCGGCTGGAATCGGAAGTCCGGCATAATCAAGGAAGGTGGCCGCGAGGTCCATCAAGCTCACCACTGCGCTTGAGGTTCTCCCTTTCAGGATTCCCGGTCCAGCCAGGACCAGCGGCACTCCCACCGAGGGTTGATAGGGCTGGCTCTTCCTCCAGAAATTGTGGTCTCCGAGCATTTCTCCATGATCACTGGCGTAAATGATGATTGTGTTTTCCATTTCACCGCGCGCGGTTACGGCTTCCACAAAAAGCCCTAGCCAATGGTCGATGTTTTCGATCATGGCGGAGTAGTTCTGGCGGATTGCGTTGTGTTTCTGAGGAGTGTATTGGGTGCTGTCGATGGGTTGGGGGTAAGTCTGATCAACCACGGAATCCTTCATCGACTGGGTGATGTCCATCGGATAGTGGGGCCCCACAAAGTTCAATTGGAAGAACCAGGGCTTGTCATGCGGAAAAGCATTCAGAAGATCGAGTCCGCTCCGTCCCAACCAGTTGTCGCAATAGGCGGAGTCAGGCAAGGGAGTGGGTTCGGTGTTGCGGAAAACCTCGGTTCCATTGCGCTGGTCCATATCTTCAACATGGACTTGATCGAGGCTCTCACCTTTGAGGAAGTTCATGTAGGGTTCGATTGGAGTGCCCTCATAGGTGATCGTGGCTTCGGGTTTGCCCGCATTGTTGAAGCCATCCGAGAAGCCCCACTCCTCGAGGTGGTTCTTGCCCGCAAGACCCCAGTCCTCGGAGCCTTTGTTGAGGTCGAGTTTCCCGATGGTCACCACATGATACCCGGCTTGATCACGGAGCATCTTGTAAAAAGTGGTTTGTGACACGGGGTAATCGACGCTGTTGTCATTGACTCCGCAACGGTCGTATTCCCTTCCGGAGGCCAGGCAAGCACGCGAGGGGGCGCACAGGGGCGAGGCGCAGATGCAACGGTCGAAACGCACTCCTCGTTCACCGAGAGCATCGATGTTGGGAGTCCGGATGGGAAGGTTGAAATTGGTTCCCAGCCAGTCGTAGCGATGTTCATCGGGAAGGAACAGCAAGATGTTAGGACGTGTTCCAGTCCCCGCCCAGCTCTTGCGGGAGGTGGAAATCCACGGAAAGGCCACAACTCCGGCGGAGGACTTCAAAAAGATGCGCCGGGAAGATCTCACCAGTTTACTTTCTCTTTCCTGTAAAATGTAAAACACGCTCAAGTGTTAGCAACATACTGGTAATAAACCTTCCATCAACTCGCCCGCCCACTCCCAGCTCGCCAACCC
>CAYZUX010000027.1:8495-38365 GCA_964481775.1 uncultured bacterium
ACTCCCAGCTCGCCCACCCACTCCCAGCTCGCCCACCCACTCCCAGCTCGCCCACCCACTCCCAGCTCGCCCACGAGTTGTACTCGTGGGCGGAACCCATCTGGCGGAGTTGAACTCCGCGGGATGTCACGCCGGAGTGGAGCCGCGTGGGAGTACAACTCCCACAGAAGGGCCCGGTCCAGGAGTGAAACTCCTGGACCAGCTGCTATCTGAACTGACGCCGGAGTTGCGCTCCTGTCCAAGATCTGGTTACACCTCTTCCGGAACCGCATAGGGTTCACGCGGCTCGCGTGTCAGCAACTTGTCTGCTTCAGGATCATTGACAAACTTCTCAGTTTTAGGATCGAACTGGAGGGTTCTGCCCGTCCGGTAGGAGATATTAGCCAGGTGGCAAATCGCGGCAGACATGTGGCCCTCCTCGATCTCTGCGTGAAGGTCCGTGTTCTTCCGGCTGCGTACCGCCTGGAAGAAGTTGTCAAAGTGCGGACAGTCCATCATGGGCTGGCCCTCTTCCCGCTTGCTGGGACCGGGTTTGCGGTCATCGCCAAGGAAGGAGTGGTAACTGGAGAAGTCCGGGAAAACCATGAACCCTTCACTGCCGAGGAAGATCACGCCGACCACATTGACTCCATCCACAAAGGGATAAATGTCACGCATGCCGGCTTCCTCATTGGTGATGCCGTGACGTACCTCGAAGGTGACCATGACATTACGGTCCGGGAACTGGAAAGCGGCGGTCTGGGTGTTGGGAATCTCTTCGGCATCCTCCTTGGGGAGGGTATAGACGCCGCCCATCGACGAAATCCGGTTGGGGTGGGTGGTGAGTTTCATCCCCCAACGGATGATGTCGAGCTGGTGAACCCCCTGGTTGCCGATCTCGCCGTTGCCGAAGTCCCAGAGGTTATTGTAGCCATTACGGATCTGGTCGGCATAAGGGCGTACCGGCCCAGGTCCGAGCCAGGCATCCCAGTCCATTCCTTCGGGGGCCGGACCAGGCTTCATGACTCCGATGCCCCGGCGGCGCTTGTAGGCCAGACCACGCGCCATATACACCTCTCCGATCAGACCTTCATGGAGCTTCTGGATCCCCTCGCGGATGTTCTCGCTGCTGCGGCACTGGGTGCCATGCTGCACGATGCGGTTGTACTTGCGGGCGGCCTCGACCATCTTGCGGCCCTCATGGATATGATGTGAGCCGGGTTTTTCGACATAGACATCCTTGCCCGCCTGACAAGCCCAGATCGCCCCCAGGGAATGCCAGTGGTTGGGGGTAGCCAGGGTGACGACATCGACAGATTTGTCATCGAGCACCTCACGGTAATCTTTGTACCCCTTGATCCTTTGCCCTGATTTCTTCTCGTACTCCGCGAGCCGTGCATCAAGTGTCGATTGGTCGCAGTCACAGAAGCCCGCAATTTCGATATTCGCGGAGGCCAGTTTGCGCAGGCAGTTGATATGCGATGGGCCGCGTCCACGCACCCCCACGACCACCACACGGATGCGGTCATTGGCGCTGGCGCTGCTTTGCGCAAAGGCGGGTGCTCCCAGCACGGAGACTCCCGCGGCCATAGTGGCGGTCGTCTTGATAAAGTCACGACGATTCAGATCTGACATGATGATGCTCCCTCCTAAATGACAAAAGTGTTTCTACTGAAGATTGCTATCTGTCCCTTCCAGCTCGATCTCGATTCCACCAAACCGTTCAGCAACCCGGTTGTAGATAAAGCAAAAAATCACATTCACTACAAAACCCAAAACCAAATACAAAATAGGCATGAATAACGACATTAGAAACATACCGAATTGACCAGACAAAAGCCCCATCAGCCCCGTAAACAGGAATATCGGGATACTCATTCCAAAAAAAACAAGGCTGAGAACTATTGATGATTGAATCACATTGATCGACTTAATCTGGACCATGATCTCACCCTCCTAAAAGTAATTCCACATTTCAAAATTGTGAGGAACATCAGCAGCACAAGCCCAGGGTAGGGTGGGGCTTGCCCCACCGCCACCCGGCTCCAGTGTTCCATCAATAACGGCGCATGTCTCATAAATCGCGATGCACTCCGGTGGGGCAAGCCCCACCCTACTCCATGAACGCTGCGGCCTCCATCAACCCGTAATCGAGCGTGTCATAGGCTGTCCCCGCCGGAGGACCGGTTTCGGGGCCGTGCTGGAAGGCTCCCGGCCAGGCCGCGCCGAGACCCGGATTGCCATGATGCGGCCCGAGCAGGTTCTTCAGGCTGCCGATCACTTCGACCGATAGGGTGTTGTCACCTTTCTTGAGGCCCTTCACCTCGAGCTGGTTGGGTTGCCAGGCGATGAGACCCGCTTCTTCTCCATTGATCTTCACCGAAGCCACTGTCCCGGCCCACTTGGGCAGACTGACCACCACGGAAGCGTCCTCCTTGGCGGCGGCGATCTTGTAGTCATATTTCACCGTGGCCTGGTAAAAGGGCAGCCCCTGCGCTTTCCAGGAGCCATACTCCAGGGCCTTGGGAGGCACGATCTTCCAGCCTTTCTCAATGGAAACCAGTGCGAAATCACCCAGGACATAAATCGGCTCGATCTCCTGATGCACCGAGAAGCGGGTGGAGGTCAGAGTCAGGTCATTCCTGCCAACCACGACCGCATTGCCACCTTCGAGAACATCAAACTCACGGTCCAGCCACTTCTTACCAGTGGGCTTCAAGGGTTTACCATTGAGGTTGATCTCATACCTTCTGGCCTGCTCGACCACCAGATTGAGTGCGGGTGGCGTGGCGAATCCCTCCACCTCGAAGTGGTAGGTCACTGTAAAGCCAGAACCCTCCTTGAACTCTTCATCCTTGCGCAGGATGTGGTCCTTGAACTGGACTGCATTGTCCCAGGGGTTGCGTGGAAAACCGCGTGCCTGGTAGATCGCGGTCTGGGCCTTGTAGAAGTAGAGGTCCTTGCCCTCCTTGCCATCGATGCTGTAGTCGCAGAAATCGACAGTCAGCACATTCGGCTCGATACGGGTGATGGAGGCCAGCTTGGTTTCCACCGGCTTGGTGGGGGCCAGTTGTTTCTTGGCGGGTTGAGTGGTCTGACCACCAATGAGGTAAACCGCACTTCCGCAGGGAGGAAGATCGAACGCGACCTTCAGAGCTCCCTCTGCGGGAATGGCGGATTCACTCCCATCGAAGAGATCGAGCTCGATGACACTCTTTCCATCTGTCTGCAAGCTGCCCCTGGCGTTCTCCTCCTTGCTTGTGTTACAGAGGACAAGGACTCCACCATTTTCCATCTTACGGAATTGGTGAAGGAGCTTCCCGCCCGACCTGTCCGCGAATTTCACCAAGTTGTAATTATCCGAGAGATGCTTCTCGACCGCGGCCTGGTCACCGATATTGAAACGAATTCCGAGCGCCAGGGGATAAAGGATCGCTGTCCCCTTTTCCTGGGGAGTGTCGAAAACCTTTCCGATCTCCTCTGATGATTGTCCATCCACCAGGACGGGATGGCCATCCACACACAGGACTCGTCCGCCGTTCTTCATATAGTCTTTAAGCAAATGGAGTGTTGTACTGGTCAGGTTCCGGCAGGTGGAATGCAGCACCACGATGTCATAGGTGCGCTTGCCCACCACCAGATGGTCCTTCTCGACCTTGCCATGGTCACGCAGGATCTGCTCGGAACCCAGGTCATACTCGACCTGATCGAATGACAGGCTGGTGATGAACTTCTGGAACTCCTCGCCCATCGCATTGAGCGCTTCATTCCCGCCTCCGGCATGAGAGAGCAGCCAGCCCGAGGTGGTCGGTTCCAGCACCAGAATCCGATTTTGCTCTTCTCCGGAGGAGAGGACATAGGAAAGCCGTCCAATGTAATCACCGAGGACATGATAGTGCTTCCACCAGGGGGCATGGTCTGTAAAGCTGAGCGGGTGGTCGCGTTTTCTGGGGCCGCGCAGGGTCATGTAGGCAAGGTGCTGATCGAAGAAGTTGACACCCAGGACACCGAGCCAGTCCACGATGCGCTTCTGGTCCTCAAAGGTCATCTCCCAGCCACCCGCGCCATAGACCTCGCACAGGCGGCGTTTCATTCCCAGCTGGTTGGCCACGCTGGCCAGTTCCTTGACCATGCGGACATTGCCGAACTGGGCATGGGTGCCCTCGTTGTACTGGTTCATCAGGCAGTCGATGGCGGGCATCTGGTGCCAGGCATACATGGCCATGTTGTCCGGACCATGGCTGGTTTCGGGCCAGCCGTGTTCCCAGTAATGGCCAGTGAAATCGAGGTCATTCTCTTCGCACCAGGCGTGATAAGGCTTGCACCAACGTTCGATGAACTCATCCAGGAGGAGCTGGTAGACCTCGAAACGCACCTTCTGGTAATCACCGGTATCGACATACAGGCTGGGGATGGCATCCAGGAAGTCATAGCCATACTTCGCTTTGAAGAGTTCCGGCAGACGCGGTGTCCAGTGGAACGATCCGGCGGGACAGAGGTGCGGTTCATCGGTGAAGACCGAGCGGACAGTCTTGCCGAACTCCTCCCCGAAACGTTTCTTGTAGGGCTCGAGAGTGATGCGCAGGAATTCCTCAGTCAGCCCCGGTTCGAGCAGGTCCACATAGGGAAATCCCGCTGTCCAGGTGCTGGCGGGGGTGAAGACCACCCGAGCGATGGCATGAGGACCGGAACGGTCAGTGGGAGTTCCCTCGATCCGCTTATAGCCATCACCCTCGATCCTGTAAGCAGCAAGGGTCTTTTCCGGGAGCGGATCAGGGAGTGGATCTACTTTATCGAAGACAATCCCCTTACCGCCCCATTCGGGATGTTGGTCGGGAACATGGCCACCCGCGAAACCGGAGGGGTAGGAATTCTCATCATAGATGTGCAGCTGCATCCCACGTTCTTTGGCCGCTTTGACCGCATAGGTGTAAAGATCCAGCCAGCGTTCCGAAAGGTAAGGGGTGATCAGTCCGGGACGGGGATGGACAAAGGGCTGGAGGATGCGTTGGTCTTTGAACATGTCCAGCTGCTGAGCGATCTCCTCCTCGCTGATGTCATCATTCCAGACCCACAGTGGCGCGGAGAAATACTCCACGGGGGGATTCTTGAACTCCTCGATGAAAGCACCGCTTGCACTCACCACCATGGGGGGTACTCCAACACACAGGATCAAACCAAGGATACAACCAACATAAACAACTCTCATCAGAAAAGACCTCCAAGACCTAAAAAAAGTTCTGGTATGCGAGGATAAGGGACGGGAACATCTTAGCAAGATGGAAGGTAAGGCAGGTTATCTTCATTCCATGACCGGAGTAGCGAATTCATTCGCATGGGAACCCAGCGATTGAAATCGCTACTCCGGTTCAGGTGGTTGGGTCAAGGTTGTTTCAGAAGTGAGGTCTGATGGTTCAACCAGGTCAACATATCTTTGACGACCTGGCGCATGTTGGCTTCGAACTCGAGGGTGTGACGGGCGGTAGGATATCTGGCCAGAGTCAGGGTCCCGTTTTCAGACTCCGGAAGTTTTTTCTCCATGAATCGCAGTGTCTTGTCATTGTCGATGATCTCGTCCCGATCGGCCAGCATGAGAAGGATCGGCGCCTTGGCATCCTTGGCCCACTTTTTAATCTGCTTGTCCATCTTCCGGTTCTCCCAGAAGAAACGGGCAGTGCACTTACGCAGGGTCAATGGGTCCTGCTCGATCCAGTTCTGCCACTTGGGATCATCGGTGAAGAGATCGGACCGGTTGATGGGAATGGGAATTTCAGGTTGAACATCCCGGTTGCGCCAGTGGTAGTAAAAGACCTTGATTTTATTCCAGGGACTCAGGTCGACCTTGGGCTTGAGACCGGGAGCGCTCAGGATCAGGCCATCCACCTGACCGGGACGCATGACTTCATAGAGCATGGCAAGCTTCCCACCCCACGAGACACCCACAAGAAACACTGGCAACCCTGGGTAGTCGGCATGGATACGTGCAATAAAGGCATCCAGATCAGCGATCAGGTCCTCGTAGTTCTGGACATGTCCCCGGTCCACTCCATTCAGTCCGCTGCCACGACGGTCTGGGGCATAGACGGTATAGCCATTCTCCGCCAGAAGCTGACAGCTCTGGATATACCACCCGCTGTGGCTCTGGATGCCATGCAGGTAGAGGATGACTCCTCGGGGATGGGTGCTGACGTATCTTCTGAAGGCCAAGCTTGTCTGGTTATTGATCTCAAGTTTTCCGAGCTGATAGGGGACTGTAGCCCTGGGTGGAGCAGCCAGAGACGGTAATGTCAGAAGCCAGCAGAGAAGGAACAAGCAGCGCTTCCCAGGCCAGACCGCAACAAACCAGCTTCGTGACTGTAGATCGTCCATCACTCGGTGTTTTTCTTCAACAGGATGCACCCCGCAATCCTAGGGAGTAAATGATCTGAAATCAACGAAGATCCTAAGAATCCTTCCCCCACTCCTCTGGCCAGCCTCCCAGCATCAGGAGGTGGAAAGTGAGCCCGCTTCCCGGCTCATTGAAAACCTTCACTCCCGTCTGGTGTTCCTCCGCGATCCGTTTGACCACTGACAGCCCCAGGCCGAATCCCCCTGGGGTACGGCTCCTGAAGGGTTCAAAGATGCCACGTACCTCCTCATCACGAATACCCCCGCCGGTATCCGTCAGGGAAAACAGTGAATAGACAGGTTCTCCCTCGCGGTCCTGGGCTGGAGTACCGGGAGCGACAATCACCTGACCCGGAAGCCAATAGAAACCATCGACTCCCCAGCGTTCGGCATGAACTGAAATTTTTCCCCCCTGCGGCATGGCATTGAGGGCATTGAGCAACAGGTTCATGACCAGCTGACGAAACCGCGAGGGGTCTACCTGGACAGATGGAGTGCCTTCCTTGATGTCCAGGAAAACATCAATCCCCTGGTCGCGCAGACGAACCCGCAGGAGTTGGAGGATCGCGGGTATTTCACGAGCCAGGTTCACCCAGCCCATCTCGGGGGGACGTGGCCGTGCGATTTCGAGTAGCTGCGAGACACAACGGTTGATCCCCTTGAGTTGGGTGGAAATGACCTGGATATCCTCCTGCTCGGTCTCGTTGTGGGATTCCCAGGAATCGATCAGCATCTTGACCACGGCCAGAGGATTACGGATCTCATGGGCCACCCCCGCGGCGAGTTCACCCACCAGGGAACGTTTGTCGAGGTCATGAACCTGTTCCTCCAGACGCTTGGCCTGGCTCAGGGTGCGGGCATTCTGAATCGCAATGGCGCTTTGTGAGGCAAGCATGGTGAGGAGATAGACATTATCCTCGGTGTAGCGGTAACGGCGTGCCGAGTAAACATTCAGCGCTCCCATGCAGGTATCCCGCCACCTGAGCGGAACCGAAAGCAGCGAAACCAGCCCCTCGCTGCTGGCCAGCTCCCGGTGTTGATAAGCCTGGCAGGAACGGACATCGCGAACCATGACGGGTCTTCCTGAACGCACCACCCTTCCGATCAGCGAGTTGTCGATATCCAGGTTGGGCTTGCGGATATAGTCCGGGCTGGAGCCATACACGCTTTCAATGACCAGCTCCTTGTTTCCCGAATCCACCAGCATCAAGCTGGCGGTCTTGGCCTTCATGAGCACCGTGGCCTGCTCGACCACGGACTGGAGGATGTCATGGATTTCGAGCTGCGAGGTGATGGTGTTGCCGACTGCCTGGATGGCTTCCAGGGTTTCGGTACGTCTGACAAGGGTGGCCTCCAGCTGCAACCGTTCCCAGTGAGAAATCTGGGATTCCCAGGCATTCTCAAAAAGGGCTGGAAAGGAAACTCCACGTTTTCTGGCTCGCACAAGCCCGATCAATCCGAAACATTGATCCTTGTTCTGCAGACGGCAAATCCAACGCTCTTCTCCCGGTTCTTTTTGAAGGGGGGGAAGATCTTCAGACCAGTCTTCGGCGAGTTGACAAAGGGGTTGGGTGGGATCGAGAAACCTGTAGAGGGAGGTCCCGGAGGGGGCGGCGCGAGGATATCCCAAGGGAGGATGGACAAATTCCGGGAAGAGTGATTCCAGGACTAATGTGGTATGGGGGGGGCCTTCAGGATCGACAATTTCCACCTGGTCAAAGGCGGTGTAGGCAGAGCCGGAGCCTTTCAGGGATGTCCGAAAGGACATCTCTTGCAGGCCAGCTGGGAAAAACTTGGTCGCGGGCGGGTATTCCAGGAAATGACGTCCATCGAGCCGGAGTATCCAGACCCCCAGGGAGCGTGCTGAAAGGTTCTCCGTCAGGCTGGTAATGAGTGACTGAAAGATGGGGCCGAGCTCATCATACCACACCCGTGCTGACCACCTTTATCCAGACCTTCCGGTGCCGGGGGCCATCGAACTCACAAAAATAGATTCCCTGCCATGTGCCGAAGAGCAGCTGCCCGCCCTCTACCAGAACATGGATGGAGGACCCCATCAGTGAGCTTTTGATATGGGCCGCCGAGTTTCCCTCACTGTGCCGGTATCCATCCTCGAAGGGGACGATCCGTTCGAGTTCCATGAGCAGGTCGCTGACCACATCGGGATCGGCATTCTCCTGGATGGTGATCCCCGCCGTGGTGTGGGGTACAAAGACAGTTACAATCCCATCCTTGAGGGCGAGATCACGCACTGCGAGACGTACTTGTGAAGTGATATCCACCAATTGGCAACGGGAACGGGTCTGGACCGGGATTTCATAGGGCATGATACCAGTTATCGTGAAACTCCGAGGGCAGTTACGTCAAGGCGGGATGGATTGGCAAACAAATTGTATTGTAGAGGAACCGTGGAAAGGGTGGAGAACATGGAGCACCGATTGACCTTACCTAGCAACCGTTTTCGAGTTGCTTCCCTCAACCACATATTCCACGAGGTCGCGGAAGGTGTGGAGACCTTTGCGCCATTTGGGCCAACTAAGGAAGCCTGTAACAAGCGCCGCGACGAGACCCACAAGGGGTATGAGTAGAATCCACCAGCCGATCCCTGGGGTATCAGGACAACGAGCCAGAACACCTAAGAATCCCAGTGAGAGAGCGAGCCAGGACCACCCGAATGGGAAAACCCCCAGAAAACGATCAGACAGAACCTCATCCTTTCCGAATCGTTTGCTCAGGTAATTGTTCAGATATTCCCATTTATTCCTGTCAAACTTGCTACCCCAACTCAATTTGAACGCCGAGAGCCGTGTGGAGGGGCTGACCGCTTTCCGATCCAAGGAATACCGGGAACACACAAAACGGCGGATGTCATAAAAGGCTGTAAAGGTCGGACAGATCGCACCAGTCGGGTCGGGATTCCATTCCTCCACTGGCCAGTAGTCAGCACGGGCCAAGCAGAAATCAACCAATTCACCGAGGGTTTTCAAATCTGGGCTCTCCTCATCCTTATCCAACCAATCGCGAAAGAGCACTACCTTTTCAATTCTTTCAAAATAATCATCCACATCATCCCAAAAGAAATCATATGAAAAAATGATCTCAACTGGATCTTCAGGTACAAATCTATTTGATTCCCATAGTATTTTCTTCTCAATCAACCCACAGACTTCAGCTGCCATCTCACGGCGGTGTGGATCGGACCCCCAGACTTCCGGGGGAATGGGGGGTCTTGCAGCCACCTACTTCTCAAACTCCTCCAAGATTTTCCACTTATCTTTGGATCGAACAGATGAGAGACGATGACCACGAGGACCAAGCTTGATTCCCTCCGGCCACCTCAACGGCGGGATTTCAGTTACTGTGGGTTTCTCCTCATCCATGTCTGTCCGCTCCTACTCCTCATAGATCACCGGAGACTCCCTGTGATCGACAAGTTTACGGGCATAATAGTCCCTTCCGTCATCGCTGTAGATAGGGGTACAGCGGTCGGTGATGAGGTGGACCGCGAAGCTGCGGCGCGGCCCCTGGGAGATGTTCGGACCACTGCCATGGATGGTCAGGCAATTATGAAAACTTGCTCCACCGGGAGGCAGAATCGCGGAGGTCTCCTCCCAGGTGGTGCCCCGGGGAAGGTCAAAGGCTTTCTTGCGCCCCTCCTGATCGGTATCGAAGAAGTCGCTCGCTCCCGCCAGGAAGCCCCACTGGTGGGAGCCGCGTACAAAACGCATCGGCCCGGATTCGGCGGTCACATCGCTGATCGCGATCCAGGCGGTAAAGGGATCACCCTGGAAAAAGGGCCAGTAATACTTGTCCTGGTGCCATCCCACATTGCCGGAAACCTGACCCCCTGGTGGCTTGACCAGCAGCTGCACCGCGAACACCTGGATCCGTTTGGCCCCGCTGACATGCGCGGCCCATTTCCCAAGGTTGGGGTGGCTGATCACCTCGTGGATCACATGATCGCTGAGATGCGGCTGGTCCACCTTGCGGATCTTGTGCGGTCCATCCTCGGGCTTGAAATGATACATGTGCGGTTGGACACCGGTCTCAAACTGGCCATCGATGACCGCATCCATATGGGGAATGACCCGTTCCACCAGGTCAAGCGGAATCACTTCGGGACAGAGACAATATCCATCCCGTTCGTACTGCGACCTGAGATCAGACATGAGGGCGGTTTCACTTTCTGATTTCGGTAAGAATGCTTCCCAAACTGGGAAGTATCAGTTTCTCCAAACCAAGCCGGATGGCAATCGGATCGAGGGGGAAGCTGAAGACCGGGTGGCCCTCAATGATCCCCGCACTCGCGCGGGAGGTCAGGCAAGCCATGCCGGTCTCCTCGTAAACCAGGACAGCGAGCAGATCCTCAAAGCCAGCCAGACGCTTTTCATACAGGCTGTTGAGTGTTTCGAAGGCTTCATCCTTGCTGGAGAGACCGATTCCCCCCATGGTCAGGATGACCTCGCACTCCTCATCAGCCAAGGCTTCCGCGATGGCCTCGCGGATCGCGGAGGCGCCATGCTTGACCACACGCCGGTAGACGACCTCATGCCCTTTCTCATGCAGCAGGGACTCCACCAGCTTCCCATTGGGGTCATGGTTGGCGCTGGTCCCATCACTGAGGGTGAGGATGACACAGTGGGCGGTGAGGGAAGTCAGTTTTTTGGTGTCCATGGGGCTCACCTGTCATTCTCTCCATTCCGGCGTGAATTCGCATCCTGCCATTGCTATATTACTCCATATGCGAACCCAGTTAAAGCAAATCCTGCCAGTCTTTTTGCCTCTTTTGTGCTGCCTGCCGTCTCTCGTGGGGGCACAGTCTTTCCTCCCCGCACGGGTCTTCCCGATCTCATCGCAAGTCAATCCTGGCCCCGAATCGATCAAGGCCGGCGACCTGGATGAGGATGGCAACCTCGACCTGGTGACCGCCGACAATGGTTTTATCACCATACTGTTTGGGGATGGGAATGGAGGCTTTCCACGTGATCATGCAGTCGCCACCCAGATCGGCTTTGCCACCACCGAAAGCGGGCTGGAAGATAATGAATATGCCGCCCTCGCCGATTACAACCGGGATGGCCACATCGACATCCTGGTGGCCCATGCCGCCAGTTCCACCAGCAGTAATGGTAACTCGATCATGGTCTTTCTCAATAATCCCGCCTCGCTGGGAACCTTCCCCAATCCCCCCGCTCTGATCACCGATGGGATGGGGGCCAACCCTTCCGCCATTCGGATGGGGCAGTTCAATCCTCTGGTGGACAATCTCCTGGACTTGGCTTTGACCCTCTTTCTTAACCCCCGCCTGCGGATCTACACCCGCGCACCGGGGGGTGGTCTGGTCTCGGGATTCTCCTCCAATCTCCTCGCCCAGAGCGCCGCGGAAAGCCTGGATGTGGGAGACTTCAACGAGGATGGCAAGCAGGATATCGCCCTGGTGGACCGTCTGCGTGTGTGGGTCTTCTTCTCCGATGGGAATGGCCAGTTCACCACCAGCATCAACCTGTCCACGGGCGACAGCGGGGCACACCTGGAGTATGACGTGCTCATGCGGGATATGGATGGCGACACTCACCTTGACCTGGTGGTGGCCAATGGAGGCATTTTCAATACCCTGACCTCCACCGCCAACTCAGTCGTGGTGCTGTATGGGAATGGCACCGCCTCTACTCCCACCGCCGCCACTCCAATCGACCTGGGCGAGGAGGTCACCAGTGTGGATGCCGCGGATTTCGATGGGGATGGCATCCTGGATATCGCCGCAAGCCTGGTGGGCCTGTCGAGTAATGGCAAAGTGGCGGTGGTACGTAACAGCGGAAATGAAAACCGCAGGTCCTATGATGTGGCCTCGAAAGTGATTCTGGATGCCAGTGGATGGACCACCATGTGCCTGGTGGCGGATGATTTCAACAGGGATGGACGCATCGATCTGGCGGTAGGGAATGAGGGGCAGATGCCCTCGGGAAAAGCGGGGAATGTGGCGGTCTTCCTGAATGCCCTCGCCATGGTGGCCACACCCACACCCACTTCCAGTCCAACCTATTTCCCCACCATGACACAAACCCCCACACGGACCACGACACCCACCCGGACACGGACTCCCACCATCACCCCGACCCCCCTCCCCACACGTGTACCGGACATCAACGCGGATGGACGCGTGGACTCGCTCGATCTCGAGATTCTCCTTGAACAGATGGGTAACGTGGTCGGGCCATGAGGGGCGATCTTCTCCTGATCGCCTTTTTCAGCCTTCTTAAACTGCTCCTCCACCTCTATTACAACCGTTATTATGGATATCACCTGGATGAGCTCTATTTTCTGTCCTGCGGACGGCACCTGAGTTTCGGGTATGTCGATCATGGCCCCTGGGTACCCTGGATGGCGCGTCTCTCGCAGGAACTTTTCGGAGACAGCCTCGCGGGACTGCGATTGATCCCAGCGCTGGCCGGGTCCTGCACTGTCTTCCTGGTGGGCTGGATTACACGCCTGCTGGGAGGTGGCAGGTTCGCGATCACTTTATCGTGCCTTGGATTTCTGATCGCTCCCCTTTACCTCATGGCCGGGAACATCCTCTGCCTGCCCGCCTTTGAGCCCCTGTTCTGGACTTTGTCCGCATTGCTGCTGATCCGCCTGATCCAAACGGGGAATAAACATCTGTGGCTGTGGATCGGGCTGGTGGTAGGTGTTGGGCTGCTCAACAAACACTCGATGCTGTTCTTCATCGCGGGGGTGTTCGTAGGGATGGTGGCCACCCCCATGAGGAAGGATCTGCTGACCCCCTGGCCCTGGGCCGGATTGGGGATTGCCTTCGCGGTGTTCGCTCCCAACCTGGTGTGGCAGATCCGGAATGGATGGCCCACTCTGGAGTTTCTGAGCGCACTCAACCGCCACACCATGAGCCGGATTTCGCTGAATGAATTCCTGGCAGGTCAACTGCTCTATGTTCACCCATTCAATGCCCTGCTGTGGCTGACAGGCCTCGGTTTCTTTCTCCTGGGTATCAAAACCCATTCAGATGGTAGTCTGCCTGGACGCTATTACCGTTTGCTGGCCTGGATTTACTTCACTGTGCTGGCGATCCTGGTGGCGGCCAAGGGAAAAATCTATTACCTGGGGCCCGCTTATCCGATGTTATTGGCGGGAGGAGCGGTAGCTGTCGAGGGTTTCATCAAGTCCCATCGGCTTGGATGGCTCAAGGTGGCTCTGCCCGCTTTCCTTGTCACTGGAGGACTCATCACCGCCCCGATTGGGCTGCCGATCCTTCCCATCGAGAAACTGAATGGATATGTCAACACGCTCACGATGGGGGCCATTCAAAATTCCCATGAACTTACCGGTGTGTTCCATGACCAGTTCGGCTGGGAGGAGAAGGTGAACAAGGTGGCTGAGGTCTATCATGGACTGCCGGAAGAAGATCGAGCGGAATGTGTGATCGCATGCCGTCATTACGGTGAGGCGGGTGCAGTCGATCTCTATGGGCCTGCATTGGAGCTGCCAGCGGCGGTATGTGGCCACTTGACCTACTACCTGTGGGGACCAGGCCCCAAGGAGGGAAAGATCGCGGTCACCCTGGGGATCCCCGGAGAAGAGCTTCTTCGTCTTTATGATGAAGTCACCCTGGCAGCGATGGTTACCTGTGAGGAATGCTCGCGAGGGAATGTGGAAGTACCCATCCACATCTGCAGAAAGCCAAAGATGCCCCTTCAGGAGGTATGGCCCTCCCTGCGTGGGGAAGCTTTTGATTAACTCGGAGTAGCGACTTCAGTCGCCGGGTAACCAAGTTATCATGTCTGGAACGCATTCGGAGTAGCGACTTCAGTCGCCGAGTAACCAAGTTGTCATGTCTGGAACGCATTCGGAGTAGCGACTTCAGTCGCCGGGGACCACTCCTCGAACCATTTAACATCCTCCCGCCAAAAAGCGAATAAATTCGCTACTCCGAGCGTGACCGAGTAATACCTGGCGAATAAATTCGCTACTCCGAGTATTGTCGAATGACGCTCAATTATATTATGTTGATTTTCTATGCCATCATCTCGACCTTCCCACAGCCCATTCCATTTGCTCCTCGACAATCAGATCTACTGGATCTCTGCAAGTACACTTCATCATGCTGTTCTCCTGAGTGAAAGTGCCAAAGAAGTCTGGAAGAATTGTCTTAAGCGCCTTGTAAGGGAAAAAGGTGCCCGGCTCTACGCTTGGGTTTTGCTAAATGACCATTATCATTTACTGGTTCATCTTCAGGATGGAGAGGCTCTTCCGCTTTTCATGAAGGCACTTCATGGCCGTACAAGCTTTGAGATCAATCAGCTTGAAACGTTGAGAGGTAGAACGATCTGGCGGCAGTATTGGGATCGTTGTATCCGTGATGAACGGGATTTCTATGTTCGCCTAAATTACCTGCACCACAATCCAGTTAAACATCGTTACTCGATCCGGCCTGAAGAGTACCCACATTCAAGTTACCAATATCACTTGACCCGCTATGGATCTGAGTGGATGCAGGATCTATGGGAGAAATATCCTATTGTGGATTTTACCCCAGAAGAACCAGACTGACTCCAATCGAAGGAATGAAATATCAGAAGAGAAGGAGGAATGGGCGGAGTAGCGACTTTAGTCGCCGGGAACCACTCCTCGAACCATTTAACATCCTCGCGCCAAAAAGCGAATAAATTCGCTACTCCGGGTGTGGCCAAGCGATACCTGGCGAATAAATTCGCTAGTACGGATGTGGCCGAGTGATACCTGGCGAATAAATTCGCTAGTACGGATGTGGCCGAGTGATACCTGGCGAATAAATTCGCCACTCCGAGTGTTGATCCGTGTCTCCATCATCTCATCTGACAACCCGGAATCCCACAAACCCGCTGGGTGGCGTTTTCGGATGGACAGTTTTTCGAGTGTCCGGGCCGATCTCCCCCTTTTCCTGGTTTCCCGATCCCCCCCTGAAAACTCTTTCCTTCCCTCCGCTCTCACACCACTCCCCGACACCATCCAGCATGTCCAGTAAACCAAACCCGGGTGTATCGATCGAACCCTGGGCGGCATACTCCCATTCGGCCTCAGTGGGCAAACGGTAGTCCCGTCCGGTAGCGCGGGAGAGGCGCTCACAGAACTCACGGCAATCCTCCAAAGAAACATTTTCGACGGGACGGTCAACTCCCGGTGTCTTGGAGGGATCAGCCGTCAGGTCGCGCTTCACTTTCGTTAGCCCCTCCGCAACGGCGCGCCACTGTTCCTGGGTGATCTCCCTTTTGGCGATGCGGAATCCATTTACATTCCCATCGCCTGGAAGGTAAACAAGCTCCAGGGCTACCCCGCCTGGCAGATTCTCGGTCTCCTCGGTCAGTGCCTCCGGTTGAGATTCAGGTTCCGGTTCCTTGGGTGAGGCTATCGTAGGGATCTCCCCTCCTGGACTGGCTCCGGCAGGAGGGAGAGCAAGCGGGATGTCTCCGCTGATCTGGGCGGTGAACCAGGGGCGTTGGATCGGAGACTTGAGTTTCGCCTTGCACCATTTCTCAACCTGTTCGGTCACAAAAGGCGCCAGGGTGGTGACAGTCACAAAGCCATGCTGATCGCGCAGGGCTTTCCCGCGCAACCCCTCCAGCAGGAAATGGGTGTAAATCCCATGACCCACACTGTCATCCTCATAGGAGAACTCATCCGGGCCGCAGGAAACCATGGTGGCCAGCCCGCGTGCCTGCTTGAGTTCCTCGGCAAAACGGGAGCTGGCATCGGGAGTGGCAATCCCCTTGGTACCACGTGTCGGTTTGTTGCGGCAGGCATCCACCACCAGCAGACGTTTATCCGCCTTGCAATAGGGAGGGCTCAGATACTCCTCGATACCCGCCACCGACAGGGCCGAGTCTTTCAGGATGGCCAGGTTGCCATCCTCCGGCATGACATAGGATTTATCATTTTTATCGATGAAGCCATGGCTGGAGATGTAGATCACCACCAGACCATCGGCGGGAGTGTTCTCGGTGACAAAGGCAATCGATTTGAGGATCTCCAGGCGAGTGGGGAGACGTTCGCCATCGGTGACATGCAGGTAAGCCTGGGAGGGAACCACCAGTCCTCCCGGTTTGGTGAGTTCGGCATAAAAGGCTTGGGCATCCGCGACCGCATAGGAGAGAGGAGCCACACTGTCATCCAGGAAACGGTTGACGCCGACGACCACCGCCCAGTTGCCTTGAGTCGAAACACCGCTGGATGGGTTCCCCTCGACTGTGATCCCCCGTTCCTGACAGACTCCTTTTGAGGCTGGCAGATGGAATGAAATGAGGAGGACAGAAATCCAGATCAGGGAGCGGGTTCGCATGTGAATGGCCTCCAGTTATCTCCATTGTCGGTCCAGAACACATGGGGAGCAAGTGGATTACCAGTAAATCTGACCCATCTGGTACTGGATAGAATGCCCGCTCACCTGGAATTGGCTGGCGCCAAAGGGTCCGTATTGTCCCGCCTGGAGGGTGTGCCCGGTCAGTTGGGATTGTCCCCACTGGGTGGTTCCGCCAAAGGGGGTGGAATAGGTGTTCTGATATCCAGCTGTCTGGACAATGCTGCTCTGAGTGGCATATCCACCATACGGTGTGGGGGCATATCCCCAGGGGCCTGGCAGCATCTGTGCCTGGCAATCCATCGATCCAGCCATCATCCAACCACTTACCATGAGAACCACTGCCCACTTCACCAGATTTGTTTTCATTTTCCTATCCTCCCTTTCTGGCTCTTCCTGAAGGTGCCGCCCTGGCCCTTCCACTCAGGTAACGATGGGTAGCGGGTGATTTGCGAAAGATTCCGGCTCCCCCCAAAAAAAATTTCAAAAAATATTTCCGCAAATCGTCGACACGAGATCGTCGAAGCGAGTAATAATACACGGCTTGCGAATGAAGGAGGTCGAAACGTGCACGAAAAACAGAGGAATGCAACAATGATGTTAGTAGCCCTGATGGCCTGGACGCTGGTGTCCTATGGGGAAGAGGTTGCCCCGAAGCCAGGGGATCTGCCCACGGGAACAAGGAATCTGATCTATACACCGGAGGGAACTCCCACCCAGACCTTCGCGGTGAGTCTGGAGGTGGAGCTGCAGGTTCCCAATCCCCTGCCTCCCGGAGGAAAGATGTGGACAAGAGTTCCAGACAACCGGATTTTTTCATCCGGTGAGAAGGTCAGGTTCAGCTTCGCACCCACGCAAGATGCTTTTGCCTACCTGCTCTGCAAAAACTCGGATGGAACCAAGGTCTTGCTGTGGCCAAGTCTGCAGGCTGGAACCGACAGCTTCATCCCCGCCGGAAGAAAAATCACCATCCCCACGACTGGCAATCCGGATGCCGGATGGGTTTTTGTCGATCCGCCCGGGATCGAACAACTGATCCTGGTGCTCAGCCGGGTCCGTCTACCTAAACTGGATGCTCTGGTAGGAGTGGTTCAGGGACGTGGTGCTGACCTGAACCTGACCGAGAATGAATTCAAAGACGCGGAAAAAACGATTGGTGAAATCGGCACCCGTAACCTGATGTTTGTACCCGCGGAAGGGCCGCAAGCCCCGCCAATCGTTTACACTCCCAATCCGGAAGAGCCATTGAAGGTCCGCCTTGACCTGACACATGGCATTCCGGGACCACCGCTTCCAGCTCCCCCATTGCCACCGCCGCCACCCCTGCCACCTGCTCCATGAGAAGCAACGAGGCCTGAGTGAGTGTACTACTGACGAAATCCAATACTCCAGAATGAACTGGACTGACAGGAAAACAAAACCAAACCGATTGAATTCGATGAAAGGAGTTTCTCCCATGAAAAACAAACGCTTCACTTTACTCACCGTGGTGACACTGGCCATCGGCCTGACTGCGGCATCCACTTACGCGCAAGATGCAACGGCTCCTGCGCCCCAGCAGGCGGCAGCGGCAACCGCTCCTGGCTCCGCCACTCAGAACGCTGAGGCCAAGAACCTCTTCTATGCGCCCAATCCCATCCAGCCCGGGACACTTCCACCACCACCTCCTCCTCCCGCGCCGGAGGCCCCAGCAGCTCCTGTGGTTCCAGCACCACCCGTAGTCCCACCTCCTCCACCCTCTGCAGTTCCTCTTCCTCAGCCTGTGGTACCTGTTGTCCCGGTTGTTCCTGCAGTTCCCGCAGTAGTGGTTCCGCAACCCGCCGTGGTTGTTCCGGGTGTTCCTATCGGTCTGAAGTACCACATTCTACTGAAAGATCGTGATATCATCCGCCAGGTGAACTTCCACTCCTTCCGTGGAGGCCAACAGATCCGCCTGGTCTTCTGCTCCAACATGGATGGATTCCTTTATGTGATTGAACGCGGTTCAAAGGGAACCAAGCGCTTGCTCTTCCCCGATCCACGGATCAACCAGGGAATGAATGTGGTGCGTGCTTTCCAGGAGTATGAACTCCCAGCGGATGGTTTCTTCGTGTTCGATGAAACCACTGGAAAAGAGACACTGGATGTCTTCCTTTCCCCCACCCCACTCTCCGACCTCGACCTGGCGAACCTGCCCGAAGGGATGATTCCGCCACCGGTGTGGACCAGGGTGGAAACCATAATACAAAGGCAGCAGACCGGGATGACACGTTCACTCCAGTATTGCGATGGTCTTCCCGCGGATCCACAGGCTCCTCCGGTGGTAGGGCTGGTGCCATCGGTTTATGTGGTCCAGTATGCCCCCATGCTTTACCAGCAGATTGTGTTCAATCATTATCGGTAGGAAAGTGAATTGCCGGGGATTGGGACTTTCCAATTCCCGGCACTTATGAGATATGCTCAAAGGGGCGGACACAGGAGTCTGCCCCTTCCTACTGTCATGGCAAAACCAACGCACGAAGCCGGTCCCCTCGATACCGCCATCCTGTTTGTCGACCTGGTGAGTTCCAGCGAGTTCGCGAGTGTACTCGGTCTCCAGGAATATGCTGACTACCTGGACTCTTTTCAGCGCACTTGCCTTACACAATGCCGGTTTTTTTTCGAAACGGTTCACGCCGGCAAGTATGCCGAGGGATTTGATTACGAGATCCGTTTCATCGGGGATGAGCTGGTGGTGTACCTTCATGCGGAACGTCCCGGCAATGATGTCTACCAGCTGGTCTGCCTGGCGATCAGTCTCAAATGTGCCTGGCTGGCCTGTCCCAAAAATGTGGAGCGGGTTGCCTGTGGAATGGGAACCGTGGACATCGCCTGTGGGATTCATTTTGGGACCGTGTGGGCAACTCCCCATCTCAAAGGCCTGGAAAAACGTGGATTTGCGATCAATGTGGCCAAGCGGATCGAGACCGCCAGCCGGGAGGGGAAACATTTCCATATCTTTTTAAGTGATGCGGCTTACAAGAAAATCGCCTTGCTTCTCCGCAACCTGATGGCTGGCCCGCGGCTGGTCTTGCCGATGAAGGGAGTACTGGTACCGATTGGAGTGTGTGAGATCGAAGAAAGTTTTGTGGATCCCTACAAACGGCTGGACCCCGTCTTCCATGAGGGGTTTCAGCACACCGCCCATGCCGCATTGGCTGCCAACAGCGAGGAGGGCTGGATCCACAGTTGTCTCCAGGTTTGGGAGGAATCACGGAATGGGTGTGTGACCGATGAATGTCTGGACCTGTGCCTGGGAATCCTGAAAGCCAATCCACACAATGCAGTGGCACTCTATTATGCGGCGCAAGGGTTGGTTGAACGGAATCATTGCGAGTCGGCTCGACTCTACCTTGAAGACCTGACCCGCTACCATCCGGTGTTTGCGGATGGCTGGTTGTCATTGGGACGTGTCTGCAAGCAGTTGGGGGACCCGGTCAGCGCGCGCCATGCCATCCTCCAGGCAAGGCGGCACGGGATTCCAGAGAATGAGGAAGATCTGCCGTAGGGTGGATTCGAGAAAAAACCCCTCAAGCCAGGATGACCGTATCCTTCAGGTCCACCCACAAAGAAACCGGTCCTGTCTCCCGGGGAGGCTGGTGAAGCTCTAAGACCAGCACCTCTGCATTCCTGTTGCCTTTGAGACGGACACGGTGTTGGGTTACTTCTCCAAGGTAAATCGAGCTGAGGACCTCTCCTTCAATCCTGTTGACCATGGAAGCAGGTGAATCCCCAATCTTCCAGGCCTCGGGACGTACGCAACAGAGAACTTCCTTTCCAGGATCAAGAGCTTGGGGACAGACGCCCTGCCAGAGCAAATCCAAATGGTCAAGACGGACTGTGGAGGGATTTTCCAGGCGTCCTGGCAGCAGGTTGGTTTCCCCAAGGAATTCGGCCACGAAACGGTTGCGGGGGTGTTCATACAGCTCTCTGGGGGTACCCACCTGCTCGATGTGTCCTTCTCGTAAAATGGCACAGCGGTCAGCCATCGCAAGCGCTTCTTTCTGGTCATGGGTGACATAGACCGCGGTGTGGCCCAGCTTCTTGATGATGGCACGGATTTCCGTGCGCATCTCAAGCCGCAGACGTGCATCCAGATTGGAAAGCGGTTCATCCAGCAGCACGAGCTCGGGTTCGATGACCAGGGCACGAGCCAGCGCGACGCGTTGCTGTTGGCCACCGGAGAGTTGGGTGGGTTTCCGATCCTCATAATCCTCCATGTGAACAGTGCCAAGGACCTCGCGAATGCGTTGGTCACTCTCCGTCCTGGATATCCGGCGGACCTCCAACCCAAATGCGACGTTCTGACGAACAGTCAGATGAGGCCATAGGGCATAGTTCTGAAACACCATCCCGGCATTCCGTCTTTCAGGCGGTCTGCTGGCTACATCCTCGCCATCAAACAAGATGGAGCCTGAATCGGGTTGCTCAAAACCCGCAAGGATTCTCAATAAAGTGGTCTTCCCACACCCGGATGGCCCCAGCAGAAAAAAGAATTCCCCCTCATCCACGCAGAGAGAGACACCATCGAGGGCCTTGACTCCATCATACCTTTTGGAGACGGATTGAATATCAAGCCTCATGCTTCCTCGAGAACCTCCTCGCGAGTCAGGCTCACTCTGATGGGGGAAGCACTGCCGAGATGAACATCCCGTTGAGGGAAGGGCATCACAATCCCGGCATCTCTGAAAAGGCTATCGATCATGAAACGGATATCGCTTTCGACGACGGTTCGGTCAGTTCCGGGGATCATCTGGATCCAGAATTGAAGCTGGAATTCAAAACCATTCTGACCGAATTCACGCAGGAGGATGATGGGGTCGGGCTTTCGTAGCACTTTCCCGTGATCATCGGCGGCCTTACGCAGGAGTTTGGCGACCTCGCGGGTATTGCAACCATACTGAACTGGCACATTGACCTGAACCCGGACTTTATCATCCGTCCGGGTCCAGTTCACCAGATTGCTTTGCAGTAAGGTGCTGTTGGGGATAAAGATGTCCACGTTGGTTCCAGTGCGGACATGGGTACAACGGGGGCCGATGCGGATGACCGTTCCGATCACCCCAGCCTGGTGTTCGATCTGGTCTCCCTCCTGGATGGGACGTTCGATCAAAAGGATCAACCCACTGATGAAGTTGTTGATGATCTGCTGGCTTCCAAAGCCCACTCCAATAGCCAGTGCACCGCCCAGAAAAGTGAACAGGGTGAGGGGGACATTGGCCACCTTAAGCGCTATGACTGTCGAAAGGACCAGAGACAGGTAATAGGCGAGCGAGGTGAGGATTGAAGCAGTTCCTTTCGGAACGGGGAGACGTCGTATAACGCGCTGGTTGAGCGCACGGGTCAACCGCCGTGAAAGATAGATTCCCAGTACAAAAAGGATCAGGGCGGTAACGATCTTCTTGACTGTCAGCGGGTTGTCTTTGCTTTCAGTAAGCTCCTTATTCCAGACTGCCGAAACATGCCCGACCGCGATGGAAATCCATTCTCTGAGATTCCAGGAGGCAGTCACATCGGCAGCTTCCCTGATGAAGCGATTGCAGGTCCGCCAGGTTTCCTCAAGGATCAGACCATGCTCTTCCTCCAGGCGGATCAGGGCTTCGAGCTGTTTTCTCTGTTCCCCCAACCAGCGCAGGACAAGAGATCCCGCTTCCTTGGAGTTCTGAATCTTCTCCTCCAGGGCACGCAGGTCGCGGCGATAACTCGCAACCAGGTCCATCTGGGGAGGGTGATCCAGGTCGCATTGAGCACGAATCCTGGTGGCTTCGCTCACCCAGCTTTTGAGTTCTTCCGGTGAGGCATTACCATTGAATGTTTTGTACCTGCAGTCCCAGATCTTTTTAATCTCACCGAGACGTTCGAGGCGTTCCCCCAGCAGGGCCACCTCACGGCGAAGGGTTTCACGTTCACGGCGCCGGGCCTCCATTTCCTCGCGTAAGGCCTGGTCCGGTTCAGCAGCGGCACTCAGCCGGTCCTCCACTCTTTCGTAGCGGCTCTCGGCGGTGGTTCTTTCTTCCTCGGCCAGTTGCTTGCGGCGGTTGGCCTCCTCCTCACGGCGTTGGAGGGCATTGGTGATCTCTATGTTATCCTGGACAGTGAAAGTAACCCGGTCTTTCCACCAGGCAATTTTCTCCTGAAGTCCTTTGTAACGAAGCTTGTAAATCTCCTGATCGAGTTTCTCATTCGCCAGTTCAAGATCGCGAAGGCGGACAGTCTCGGAGGCTGCACGGCTTTCGGCCAGAGCAGTCTGGAGTTTTTCGGTAAGCAGAGGGGCGGCTGCTTCGTCTTTGTTTGTTTCAACCGCCTCCCTGGCTTGCCGTCTTTGACGTTCCACTTCCTCAAAAGCCTTGCGGGCTTCATCGAGTGCGCCCTGACGTGAATCCACACGCCCTTTGACCTGTCTATCCTTCTGCTCTTCGGCGGAGAGCTCATCACGCATCTTTTCCAGGGAAATGAAATTTGGACGGGAACCATTCTCGGTCTTGTACTTGGATTGGGCGATTTCCGCCTCGACCTGGGTTTTTGCCGCCAGGAGCCCTTTTTGAGCTTGTAAAGCAGCCATCTGTTGTCCATAACAAAGTCTGATCTTTTGGAAGAGATCCAGGCGGCGTTTAATGGTTTCCAACAGTTCAGGAGTATCAGTCGGCGACAAAACCTTCAGTACCGCGCTGACTGTCTGGATCTCCTGAGCCAAGGCCGCCTGTTTGGCCTGGTAGGGATCCTCCGCGGGAGAGGGCGAGGCTGAGGGTGCCGTGGTCGGTGTCGATTGGGTCCACCCGGAGGATGGCATCCAGAGAAACCAGAATCCAATAAGAAGGAACAAGAGAGAGGTAAAAGAAAGTTTTCGTGATTTCACTATTCCGTTTCCGCCGTTATCCTATGATAAGTTTGGTCCATGGCCTGGTGCAACACCCAGCTCTGGGTCACTGAAATACGGTGAGAACCGAGTGGATCTCTGAACGGAAACCTCACCCCCCAACCCCCTCTCCCGCAAGGAGAGGGGGTGTATCGCCCTCTTCGCCCAGCGGGAGAGGGGGTTGGGGAGTGAGGTGGCTCAAAGGAATCTACTCCATATTCCACCCAATATGCCGGGGTTAATCATGAACTTGTTCCGATGGTGGCTGGCGTTGGAGTTCTTCGGGATGGTGGGACTGCCCATTGCCGCATCACTTTTTCCCGGACTCAAAGACAGGGGGATCAGCATCTGCCGGGTCATCGGTCTGGTCCTGGTCTCCTACCCTGTGTGGGTGGTCGCTCACTGGGGAGAAGTTTATGGCACACCACTCGTTGTGTTTTTTTGTTTCATCATCGCGGTTGTTTCGGGAATCTTATTACTCGCGGAATGGAAGAAATGGGCCGAGATCCTCAAATCTCCCGGCGAATTGATCATTTCCGAGATCGTCTTCCTTTTGGCTTTTCTGGGTCTGGCCCTGATTCGCTCATTCAACCCCGAGATTGAGGGGATGTGGAAAGGCGGTGGGTCCGAGAAATTCATGGACCTGAACTTTGTCAACAGTATCCTCAACAGCAGCCAGTTTCCCCCCCGTGACAACTGGCTGGCGGGCTTCCCGATCAATTACTACTACTACGGATATTACTTGGCGGCGATGCTGATCCAACTGAGCGGGGTTTTGCCGCATGTGGGCTATAACCTGATGGTAGTGACCGTGTATGCCCTCGCGGTCCAGGGGATGTGGGGATTGCTGCGCAATCTCGGCTGCCGTTGGTACTGGGCGCTGCTGGGAGTCTATCTCGCCTTCTTCGCCACCAATCTGAAGGCTCCCTGGCTGTTCTTCAATCCTCCTCAGGCCGGCGAAAATTTCATTCCCTGGGAATCCAGCCGTGTGATCCAGTCCGCCAATGACCACACCATCAACGAATACCCCTGGTTCACTTATCTGTGGGGTGACCTGCATGGGCATCTTTCGGCCCTCCCATTTCAGATGGCCATTCTGGGACTTTGCTGGGGAGCAATCAGCTCCCTCAGGAAAATCGGGGGCACACGGCAAGTCCTGGGAGCCCTGTTGATCTCCCTCACGTATGGATGCCTGGTGGTGAGCAATGCCTGGGATCTGCCAGCTTTTGGTGTGGTGATTCTGACTTCTCTAGTCGCGGGATATTCGCTGTCAAAAAGCCTGAGCGAGGTTTCAATAGGTCTGGGTATGCTCCTGGCGGGGGGAATCGTGCTTGCGCTCCAGAGGATAGGAATCCCCCTTCCACTTGGAATCCTGGTGTGCCTTATCGTGGCTTGCCTGATGCTTTTCCTCTTCAGAGGGAAACAGGATCTGCACCTGGGGGCACTACTGCTTTTGAGGCTGTGCGCGATCACGGCTGTTGTCGCAATCTTCTTCAGCCCATTCTTCAATTACTTCGCACCTCCCACCTCAGGTCATGCCGATGTGCCCTGGGATGTGAAATCGCCCTTGGGGTTGTGGCTCCTCATTTTTGGGGCTTTCGTGGGGGTGCTGGCCATACCCCTGACCGGGAAGATCTGTGTGGCCATGCATCCCTTTCTGACCGGAGGATTCGCCAAATCCCCACATGGTCAGGGAAAGATCGTTCAAATATCCCTGAGTGGAATCATGCTGGTGGCATGGGCAGCCGGCATCCTCTTCATCCGGAACAAAACCGGCAGTACCGATCTGACCCTCACTCCCGCTCTGCTTTCAACCTTGATGTTGGGGGCTGTTCTGTGGGCCATCTGGGCCTGGTTTTTGGAAGGAGAGGATGAGGAATCTTCATGGGTGAACCATTCGGCCGAGAGGTTTGTGATCCTGCTTCTGATCCTGGCATGTGGATTGGTCCTGGGATGTGAATTTAAAGCCGTCAAGGATTTCTATGGTGGAGACAGTCTGAGGCTGAACACCGTTTTCAAGTTCCACATGCAGGCCTGGGTCATGCTGGCGATTGTATGTGCCTTTCTGTCCCACAGATTGGTTCATCCCCAAGGCGCGGAGGACTCAGCCAGTGAAAGCCTCAGGCCGAACACAGGGCCTCTTCTGCTTTCGCTCCTCAAAGGAATACAAGTCTGTGTGGTCATCCTCGCGGTGGGATGGACCCTGATTGGAACCTGGGCGGTGATGAAGGTAAAATGTTCAAACTTCGAGAACTCGCCCACCTTGGATGGCCTCGCTTATGCCTTGCCGGAAGATTCCGGCAGAGAGCGGCCAGGCGGACCTCGCGACATGAGCACCGATGATGCGAAAGCGATCCTCTGGTTGCTGGACCTCCAGCGTTTCGATTTTGATGAAAACCGCTTGATCCTGGAAGCGCCGGGAGATCCATATTCCATCTTTGGACGGGTTTCGGCCTTCAGTGGTATCCCCACCCTGGTCGGAGTCCCAAACCACGAAAGCATCTGGAACCGTCAAAAAAATGAAGCCTTATCCTCCATGAATCAACGTCAGCGTGATGCCGAAACCATCTACCGTACCAATGATTTCCGGAAGTCCAAGGAGTTGCTTGAAAAATACAAGGTCACCCATGTCTTCTGGGGGACTGTGGAGAAAAACAAGTTCGGAGCCAATGCGGGCCGTAAGTTCAAAAAATATATGAAGGAACTGAAATCCTTTGGAGAGACCACCATCTATGCTGGGTTTCTGGATATCCCGATACAATCAGTCCCGCAAATTCAGGAAATCCCGCCACAACCCCTGGCAGGTGTGCGGATTCTGCAGGATCCCAACCATATCCTTGACCAGCCACGGGGAATCACGGTTGGAACAGATGGGATCCTGTATGTCTGCAACAGCAAGGCCGGGAAGGTGGATTGCTTTTCGCAGGATGGCGCCTGGGTTCGCTCGATTGGCAGTCCCGGACAGACTCCGGACACAGGAGAGCTCTCCCCCGAGTTTTCAGGTCCAGGCGGAGTGGCAATCGGGGAGGATGGAACCATTTATGTAGCGGATACCTGGCAGCACCGGATTGCAGTGTATGGAGGCGATGGAAATTATCAGCGGGAGATCCGTTCCGATTTCTGGGGTCCCCGTAACCTGATCTTTTTCGGGAGTGACCTGGTGGTTGCGGATACTGGTAAGAACCGTCTGGTGGTGCTCTCGAAAGAGGGCAATGTCTTGCGGATGGTTGGCAAGGAAGGCGAGGGAACCGGGGAGTTTTCCGAACCAGTCGGGTTGGCCGCGCATGAAGGCCAGCTCTTCATCGGAGATACCGGCAACCACCGTGTCCAGGTGTTCAGCGCGGATTATGTCCCCCAACGTGAGTTTGAAGTATTGGGCTGGGATGACAAGGTGGGCACGGAAGCCTATCTGACTGTGGATTCCAAACCAACTTTATGGCTGACTGATTCAGGCCATAATCGTTTGCAACGTTTCAGCCTGGATGGAAAGCTGCTTGGAATCTATGGACCCATGACCTCGGAAGGAGGCGGACTGCAAGCCCCGAAGGGATTGGCTTTCCTGAATGGAAACCTGGTGATCGGAGATTTTGGGAAGAACCGGTTGATCCTCTGTCCGGCGCCGTAGGCCACCTGAACCATGGAGTAGCGAATTCATTCGCTATGGGTTTTTATGCAAATGAATTCGCTACTCCCGGTATTTCTGTTTCCAGTATTTCCGTTCAACCGGCGATCTTGAATTCAGCCCTGCGGTTGCGGCTCCAGGCAGACTCCCCGCTGCCTTCAACAGCGGGACGTAATTCACCATAAGAGATGATATCGATCCGGGAAGAACTGATCCCCTGACTGATCAGGTATTCGCGGGCCGAAAGCGCACGCCGTTCGCCCAGGGCCTGGTTGTATTCCTCGGTGCCACGCTCATCGCAGTGCCCCTCGATCAGTGCCCTGATGTTGGGATTCTGCTTCATGTATTGCGCGTTGTGCTGAAGAAGGCTCTTGCTCTCGGGGGTCAACTCAAAGCTGTTGTATTCGAAGTAGATGGTGGAAAGGTTGGGATCGCTAACCCACTCACCTGAGTAAGGTCTTTGTGTGAGGGGTTGTTCACCGGTGGACTCAGTCCAACGGTCACCGATTCCACTCCCGGCTCCAGGACTGGCTCCACTGTCCAATCCACTCCCCGAGGAGGTGTAGGGTCCCCCCCCCAATCCTGAACTCCCGGATATTTCCTCGGTGGGCATACCCGAATCCGATAGGAGGGGTGGTGGGGTTTTCTTCTTCTTGCCACAAGCGGTCAAGTTGATGACCAGAAGGATGACAAGGATGAGTTTGATTGTTTTCATTGTAAAAGTCCGTTTATATCTGTGGATAGCACCAGAACGGCGCGCCACGTAAAATACATCACAATACGGGAGGGATCGTAACTGGATTGAATCACGATTCAAGGCCTGTTAACGATCTGTGAATATCCTGGGAAAAATACAGAAACCGGCGGAACCCTGTCAAGATCCCGCCGGCTCGCTGTCTTTCTGGCCTGGATTTCACCTGTCAGCCGGCTATTTTGAAATCAGCCCGGCGATTCTTGGCACGTGAAGACTCATCGAAGCCCTCCATGGCGGGGCGTAGTTCGCCATAGGAGATGACATCAATCCGCGAGGGACTGATCCCGAGCTGTGTCAAGTATTCACGGACTGCCAGCGCTCGGTTTTCACCCAGGGCCTGATTGTATTCCTCGGTTCCACGGTCATCGCAGTTTCCCTCCACCAGAACGCGGGTATTGGGATTCGAACGGAGGTACTCGGCGTTGCGAAGCAATGTTCTGCGTGCACTTTCGGTGAGATCATACTTATCATAATCGAAATAAACCGTGGCAAGATTGGAATCATCTGCCCAATCGGTGCCTGGCCGGCGTGAAAGCGTCTGATCACCCGAGGGACCTCCCCAACCAGAACCGGCATCGATACCGGATCCATTGACTCCATCGGATAGACTGGGGCCATCTCCATATTCACCAGCACCAGTGGCGCCATAGCCATCGCTGCTGAGATCGGTTGGAACCTCCGCGATCGGTGGTGGTTGATGAACCCTCGGCGAACAGGCAACCAAAAGCAGACCAGCCAGAACAATGATGACAGTATTGAGCTTTTTCATCTTTTTTCCCCTTCTCCTCACCGGTACCGCGGAATTCCCCTTACGTACCCGGAAAGGTTTCCTTTTGACGTATCCAACATGGAACGCTTTATCTTTTTTTGAAATGGAAACTCTCAGGTTTCCATAACCTTTTACTCGAGAACCAGGAACTCCGCCCTGCGGTTTTTCGACCAGGCTGACTCATCATGGCCTGGATCCGCCGGTTCGAGCTCGCCCTTGGACACCGATTGCATACGGCTGGGATCGACTCCACGGTCGATCATCCATTGACGGACGGAATCCGCACGGCGGTCGCCGAGGGCAAAGTTGTACTCCTCGGTTCCACGCTCATCGCAGTGCCCCTCAATTCGGATCGGGGCATTGGGATTCTGTTTCATCCATGCCAGGTTCCGTTCCAGGGCGACTGTCTGGTCCGGCCGGATATTCGACTGGTCAAAGTCGAAATAGACCGTATCGAGCATGTATTTTGGCTCACCTCCAAAACGAGGTTTGCCAGCTCCGTCCAGACCGCCACCATTGGTCCCCGCACCATCCGAACCCCAACCACTGGCGCCCCCGGGGCCACGTCCGTATGCATCTCCCCCTGCCCCGTAAGCTCCATTCCCATAGTAGGGCCCACAAGGCTTACATTGAGGACGCAGGTACCAACCGCAACCGGCCAGCTGAGTGGCCAGTAGCACCAGCACCAATGCGCCCACCCACTTCGCTTGAATTTTCCATTCCCCTTTCGATGACTGCATTTCTCTCCCCCTCAAGACTGCTAGGTCTTCTCCCCTAGTAATTACTGGTGCCTGAGCCTCCCGCTTCAGCGTCGCTCAGGTATCCAGAATCCTCATATCCCGAACTTGGACTCGATGATACCTTGCTCGTGCTCATGGACCGAGAATAGGGATAACAAGGGTCATAACATCCCTGGTTGCATCCCATGGAAGGGAAAAATCCCATCTCGAGGCTTCCACCGGGCCAAGAGCACGACTTACCGCAAGGATTCCCACAGCGATTACTGGAACAACAACATCCACCCAGCAAAGCTGCGATTGTCAGAATCGTTACCATTCCCAGCACATTTACTCTTAACTTCTTGGAACCGAACATCTTCTTCCCCCTAGGTTCACTTCAATTCTAGAAATCGGTTCATAA
>CAYZUX010000028.1:0-37819 GCA_964481775.1 uncultured bacterium
ATCATCGCGCCGGGTAAACCTCCATCTACTCCGATGACAAGCCCTGTGGATTTCCTCAAATCCGGCCCAACCAGAACATACACGGCGGCGGCAACATCCTCCGGGAAAAGCTCGGCCTTCAGGAGGTTCCTCTGAGCATAGTATTTTCCCAGGTCTTCCCGTTTGACTCCAAAGGTCCTGGCACGTTCCTCCGCCCACTCTCCGGAGAAGATCCCCGATCCACTGACCACGGCATCCGGATTAACCACATTCACCCTGACCTTATACTGGGCAAGTTCCGCAGCGGCCATACGAGCCTGATGAAGCTGAGCTGCTTTCGCGGTGCTGTAGGCCAGGTTGTTGGAACTCGGGAAGACGGAGTTTTTGCTGACAATGTATACGATATCACCGGGGATACCGTGTTTAATGAAGATTCGAGCCGCAGCGCGCGTGCACAGGAAACTTCCACGCGGCATGATGGCGTTCTGACGGTCGTATTCCTCAGCGGTGAGATCCACAATCGGACTCCCCTGGGCCACACCGGCATTGTTGACCAGGATGTCCAGACGGTTCCACTTCCGGATAACCGCTTCAAAACTCTTATCGATGGACTCTTCGCTGGTGACATCACAACGAACGGCGAGAACTCGATCCGGACCGTACTCCCCGGTGAGTTCCCTGCCACGTGCCTCCAGCGATTTTTCGCTGATATCCGCCATGGTCACGGAGCACCCTTCGAACAAAAGACGCTTCGCGGTAGCCAGACCGATCCCGCTCGCGCCTCCTGTGATGAAGGCCACTTTACCAGAGAGATAAGGACCAGGTTTTGATGATGGTTGAGTAGTGGGCAGCGTAAGGTTTTCGGGCATCCATCATGGTCCTGAGACTGAAATATCCCCACCACTCACTGTGCCATTGGTCGGTGAGTACTCCAACATGGGGTTCCATGGAGAGAGCATGTCCTCCATATGATCTGGGCCCAGGCTGAGCGCGATCCACTGTTTGTTCTTGAAGTCATCGCGTCGCTGGGCGGTATGTACCTCAGGGGTGAACACAAAAAGCGCACCCGCTTCCCTGGTGGCATAGGAGTACCGACGCCAGGGATGACCGAAGGGGAGGTCCACCGCATTATCAGTCCTTACACCGAAGCCTGAGAGTTTGACAAAATCCTCCAGGCCTTTGGGCAGATATCCGACCGGTGTGGTGAGTTCCTCCGGAACCGTACCATAGCCGGGGTGCTTTTTCTTGATGATATAGTCGATCTCCGCCTTTCTCGATACTGAGAGGGCGATCTGCATCCCTCGCTGGGTAGGATAGCAGTAGTGGGTGTTGTCCGTACGATAGGACTCCACAGCTGTCTGGACAGTCCGCAGTTCCCCTTTGAGCCGGGCCACCCTGGCTCTGATCTGAGCCTCCAGGAAATTGGGCAGGGCAATTGAAATCAAAATCAAAATGATAGCAATGACAATCAACAGCTCAATGAGAGTGAAACCCCACCGCCGTGTTGATTCATTCATCCTTACTCGATTGATCATGGGAGTTACCTCCACTTATTTTTCTGGCCGCAAGGGGATCCGAAGATCCCCTCGCGGCGGGGTCTCTACTTCTTAGTATAGCGCCCAATCTTGGATGGCAACGATAGGAGGAGTTAAAGCACCCAACGGTGGATCAGCGCCATGGGTCAAACTGGCTGCCGTGTCTTTCAAGATGAAGTTATTCTCATCGGCAAAGTTCGTACCATAGGTAATATACGTGTCAACCGGGAGTTCCTCGATGCAGTTAATGGCCGTAAAACCAGAGTTTGCAATCGAACGTCCAGTGACATTACTGTCGGTCACCGTACCCGTACCCTCAAAGAATTTCACAACACCACCGTCTCCGTGGATGATGCTGTTGAAAACATCGCAAGTCGGAAGGAAGGCCGGAAGGGTCTGGACAAGCACGATCCCCCGGCTGGCTACGACACCCGCATTTGACGCTTCATGAATGATGTCGCAGTGGTTGATATCGATGTGGCCCAGACGTCCAATGATGCCATTGGAGTCGCCACCTTCGATTTCAGGCGCCACATAGATGATGGTCCGAGAGACTTCCAGGACACTGCTGTCGCCACCCAGCTGGTAGGCTCCCAATTCAAGACCATTGCGAGGATTCAGGAAGATCGAGTTCTCGATCCTAACCTTGGAGGCATAGGTGGGAGGTTTATACAGCATCTTGACCGCCGATCCTCCAAAGACACCATCACCACCACCCAGAACCGTACAATGCCGGATGGTTAACGAGGCGCCGGTTGTGGCCGGAGTCTCATCATTGGCCCCAGCACCGAAGGCGATGGCATCAAAAAGGTCTGTTACATCGATCTCAAGATTTTCCAGAACCATCTGGCACGCGGTCCCCGAAGCCAAACCACTATCGAAGCCGATGTACCAGATAGCGGGAGTGGCAGCGTTCTTGCAATCGATCTTGATTTTTCCACCCGTGATGGAGCCCAACTGTACGTCCTTCGAGCCGGCGTAGACCGCGATCAGGCAGCCATTTAACACAATCTGGGGAGTTGTACCGGGAGCAGCCTCCAAGTTGAACGATCGGCGTCCATACACTCCATTGTAATGTTGACCAAACAGTAAATTTGTACTTTCCGTGTAGGTCTCACTATCGGTAATGCGTATGGTTCCACCGGTCTTGGTGGCAGATGCAATAGCAGCAGCGATCAAGCCAGTTCCACCACCCGAGAGTGAGAAGACTGGGCCTCCTCCACTCCCACCCACTGATCCGACTGGAGGGGAGCTTCCCAGGGAGTTACTCGCGGCAGTGGTTTTCACACGGAAATTGTCTGGATTGTTGAAGTCCAGTCCATAAACCATATAGGTGTCGGCAAGTGACTCACTGATGAAGTTACCATAGACAAATCCCGCATTGACCACGGACCGTCCGGTTACGTTGCAATCGGCAACAGATCCAGTGCCGCCGAATGCAGCGGTTCCGGCATCACCATGGATGATGCTATTGGTCACGGTTGCGTTTCCGCCAGTCAGGGTCACTCCACGGCTGACTACCGAACCTTCATTCACGATATCACAATGGTCGATAGTCACCTGCCCGAGACGTCCCACCACGCAGTTGGAGTCTCCTCCTATCGCCGCGGAAGTGTAGAAGATACTGCGGGAAAGGTTTACCACACTGTTGTTGCCGCCCAGCCCGTAGGCTCCCGCCTCCACTCCAATCACCGATTCGAGAATTCGACAACCCTCGAGTTTGAGCATGGAGGCATAGGAAGCAGGGCCATACAGCGATTCCACTGCCACATTCCCTCCCCGAGTGGTTACATTTTTCAGGGTCAGGGAGGCCCCGGTTGTCTGTGGGGAACCATCATTGCCACCTGCTCCAAAGGTGATGCACTCACCCTTGCCGGTAAAATCGAAATTGACATTCTCAATCACCATCTGGCAGGCGGTTCCCGAAGAGAGGCCATCCTCTTGGCCGATGTACCACACTGGTGGGCCACCAGCGGCCGAATTCTTGGCATCGATCGATATCTTGCCGCCACTGGCTGTCCCGATGTGAACATCCGCGCCTCCTGCATAGGCTATGATCTCGCCACCATTGAGAACAATAGAGGGCGAGGTTCCGGCAGCCGCCTCGATATGGAAGGCTCGCCGTCCATTGGTTCCACTATAGCGTGGGGCAACATATAAGACCTGAGTCTCGGTGTAGGTCCCACTATCTGTGATCAGGAGCGTGGCACCCGTCGCGAAGTTCGCCTGTATCGCGTTGTATAAAACATCGGTACCACCACCTGAAATGTTGATTGTTGCCGCCCATCCGCCACCCATGAGCAGCACAATCGCACACACACTTAAGAAAACACCACCCATCTTTCCGGCTGACAGCATGCTAGACCTCCTCTAATTCCCTTTACGCTTTTCTCAGGCGCGCTGAGAGCGACTCCGTGACTCACGACACTTCAACGGCGGGACCGATCCCGGTCCGTCCAACATGCACGACGAATACTAGTTCCTCAATCAACCACCCCCCTTCAAACCACCACCGTGGTGCGCTTGAAGACTCTTGCGAGGCTGTCCTCCAGTATTGTCAGGATTTCGTCGGCCTCTTCCCGGGTGACAATTAAGGGTGGCTTCACCTTCATCACCCAGTTGCGAGCCCCGCCCAGACCAAAGATACACCCCTTCTTCATGGCCTCTTTACGAACTGCCTGGCATTCCGCCGGGAGAGGTGTGAGGTCTTTATCCGGTTTGGCGAACTCTATCCCAATATGCAATCCGATATTCCGTACCTCAGCGATTTCCGGGAAATCCTCACGCAGGGCGTTCAGCCGTTCGCCAATGTAGGCTCCCATGCGCCGTGTGTTTTCAAGGACGTTGTCTCTCTTGATGATCTCGAGCATCTTGAGCGAGGCCACGTGAGAGAGAGTCGGACTGGCGAAGGTGTGCAGCTCCTGAACATCATGCCCCAAACCGGTCAAACCATCACGGATCACGATACAGGAAAGCGGCAGACCCGCACCAAGACCCTTGCCCAGCACAATGATGTCTGGTTCGACGCCGAAGTACTCGGAGGCGGTGTATTCTCCGATCCGGCAGAAAGTCTGGATTTCGTCATAGATCAGGATGGCCCCAAACTCATCGCAGATCTCACGAACCCGCTTGAGATAGGGACGAGTCGCGGGGATTTGTCCCGCGCTGGCTTGGATAGGCTCCACGATCACGCCTGCGGGAGGACCATTGATGCCCCGCTCCAAGAGAACACGAAGCATTTCCGCGCAAGCGACATCCGGCTCCTCATGCTGGCCTGGGATGGGAAGACGCAGCAGGTATGGATTCGGGAAACGGGCAAATTGATGGAGCAACGGGAGAAAGTGGCTGCCCCCGACATATTTCCCGGAAGCGCGTGTGGAATGCCAGGAGGCCGACATGGCTCCCAGGGTGGTGCCATGATAACTGTCATACTGGCTCACAAATTGGTGCGCACCTGGACGGTTGAGCAGGGCGACCTTCATTGCCGATTCGATACTTGGACCACCGCCCGGAGTGAAAGAGACACGGTTAAAACCAGGTGGGCAGAAACGCGAGATCTCGCGGGCCAGACAGAGACGTGAAAGAGTTTCAAAGCCCTGGTGGATGTGCGTGATATTCTCGCAATGATCCCGCATGATCCCGACAATCTCCGGATGGGAGAATCCGAGATACATGGCCCAGCTCTGCGAGGTGCAGTCAATGTACCAGTTCCCCTCAATATCCTGAAGCCGGATCCCTTTCCCACGCATCATCGTGGGGCCCGGGGTTCCCCCTCCCAACATCACATGTTTGGCGCAATCCGCTCTTTCCTCGGGGGAAAGCGAATAGATTCGTTGTAGCAGTGGATCCATCAGCGATCTCCAATCAAAAAGTCATGACTGGCAGCTAGTTTGACAGAAAACTTCCCATCAACCATGCTGTCAGGTCGAGATCGTGCATGATTACGCACGAAATGTCAATCATTGATTTTTGATGGATCTCACATTCAATCCATAAAATACTGATTTCATTCCAATTAAGTCTATCAATAGTCATGATCTATTCAATCACAATTCACAATAGATTTCTCATTGATTCAATCAAATCTTTGCGGAAAGCCTCTCCCTGTATCCTGAAAAGAGACAGACGTTTCATCCCTGTGGTTCTCAACATGGAATTCTTGGCTTATTGTCGGAATTCCGCATGGCAAGCGGTTCCTTGACTCCTCTTCTTTCGGAATGGAGGCCTGTATGAAAATCCAATCATTGGGTGGTTGGTTCACGAGGTGCCTGAGTCTTTCAGTCATCCTTCTCCTGGGTTTTCAACCAGCGGCAGGAGAGGAAACAGCCCCGGAGGAAAGCATGACCAATGAGTCCCACGAGGGATATTACCGGTTCCCCACCATCCATGGGGATACGATTATCTTCACGGCTGAAGATGATTTGTGGCGAGTTCCCCTGAAAGGGGGAAGAGCCGAACGCCTCACCACCAATCTCAGCACAGCTTCCACACCTGTCTTTTCACCCGATGGAGCCTGGGTCGCTTTTACCGGCGCGGACGAGGGTCCGATGGAGGTTTATGTCATCCCAGCCATGGGAGGCCCCACAAGAAGAGTGACTTACCTGGGGACTCAATGCCGTGTGGTAGGCTGGGAGGGAGACAGGATCCTCTTCTCCAGTGACTATGGGCTTCCCCCGCGTCAAGCTCCCTGGATTTTCCGGATCAATCGTGACGGGACAGACATGGAACGTCTGCCACTGGGACCAGCCAACCGGATCACCACTCAGGAAAAGATGGTCGCTATCGGACGGAAGAATCGAGACCTGGCCTATTGGAAGCGCTACCGGGGCGGCACGGCTGGAGAGATCCTGATTGACCGCGAAGGGAATGGTCAATTCGCACAACTCGTGAATCTCAAGAGTAATCTGGCGGATCCGATGTTCCTCAATGGGCGTGTCTACTTTCTTTCGGATCATGAAGGAACAGGGAATCTCTACTCAGTCCTCCCTGATGGCGCAGATATCCGGAAACACACCAATCATGCGGGCTTCTATGCCCGCAACGCCACCACGGATGGCAGGAGAATTGTTTACCACTGCGGGGCCGATATCCGGGTGTTCGATGCTGAAAACAATGAAGACCGTAAAGTGGACATCGAGTTCCATTCCTCGCGGATTCAAACCAACCGGCGCTTTGAAACAGCGGCAGATTATCTTGAAGGGTATGATCTTTCTCCCGATGGGGCCTACCTGGCACTGGTTTCACGCGGGAAGGTCTTTACCCTGGGATGCTGGGATGGTCCTGTGAACCAACTTGGACCTCGTCAAGGTGCCCATTCCCGTCTGGCAAGATACCTGAACGATGGGAAACGAATCCTTTATGCGAGCGATTCGGACAATGTGGACCACCTGGAGATTCAGGATGCCACTGGAACCCAACCAGCAAAAACTCTCAATCCACCCGACCTGGGACGCCCGATGGATATCAAGGTCTCCCCCAAGGAAGACAAGGCTCTCGTAACCAATCATCGCAACCAGTTGCTCCTGGTGGATCTTGGCAGTGGAGAATCCAGGATCATTGACCGGGATGAGTTCCGTGTCCTGGGTGGATTCAACTGGTCAGCAGATGGGAAATGGGTGGCCTATGGCTGCTCGCTGGACATACGGACCACAGTCATCAAGGTCTACAGCCTGGAGACAGGTGTCTCCCACACTGTCACAAAGCCTGTCCTGATCGACTCATCTCCCTGCTTTGATCCCGAGGGGAAGTACCTCTTCTTCCTGTCTCGCAGGATTTTCAACCCGGTCTTCGACAACCTGGAGTTCAATGCAGCCTTCGCCATGGGCATGCGTCCCTACGCAATCAGTTTACGCAAAGATGTCTCCTCGCCTTTTGTGGTGGAGCCGGAAGGCTTCGGGGCCAAGAAAGACGATGCCAACAAGAGGAAGGACAAAGAAGGAGAAAATAAAGAACTGGAGGAGAAAGAGGAAGCCAAACCTATCACCATCGATTTTGAGGGGATTGAAGACCGGATCGTGGCGTTTCCAATAGAGGAGGGCATTTACCTCGACATGGCTGCTGCCAAGGGGAGGGTTTTCTACACGCAGTTCCCTGTGGAGGGATCGATCGATGTGCCCATGCTCGATTTCAATCCACAACCCAAATCGAAGCTGAAGGTGTATGACTTCAAGAAACGTGAGGAGACAGTCCTTGCGGAGAAGGTATCGGACTTCACTCTTTCCGGGGAGCACACCGCGCTGGTCTACCGATCCAACAAGAAACTGAGAGTTGTGGCCGCCGATTCGGAAAAGCTCGAAGACAAGGAGGAGACGACCCGGAAGGCTGGCTGGATCGATCTGGGACGTCTCAGGGTATTGGTGGAACCCCAGGCTGAGTGGGCCCAGATGCTCCAGGAAGCCTGGCGGCTCCAACGGGATTACTTTTGGACCGAGGATATGTCGCAGGTGGACTGGAAGGCCATCCTGGATCGGTATCTTCCGCTGGTGAACCGGATCTCAGCACGTTCTGAGTTTGCAGACCTGACCTGGGAAATGCAGGGGGAGCTGGGAACCTCGCATTGTTATGAGATGGGCGGCGATTACCGTGAGAGCCCCAAGTACAACCAGGGATTCCTGGGAGCCGACCTGAGCTACCTCGCCGATAAGGATGCCTGGAAGATCGAACGGATTGTCCGTGGAGATCCGTGGGATCCCAGGAATGCTTCCCCCTTCCTGCGTCCGGGAGTGAATGTGAAGGAAGGCATGCTGCTGCTGGGAGTGGGGGGACAACGTGTTAACCGGAACACTTCGCCCCACTCGCTGCTGGTTAACATGGCGGATCAGGAGGTCGCAGTGGAGGTGGCGGAAGAGGATGGCTCTTCTCCCAGAACCATCCGGGTCAAGGCACTCCCGGGAGAGGGAGGCCTCCGTTACCGGGACTGGGTGGAGGGCAACCGCCAGACAGTCCATGAAAAGTCAGGTGGAAAGCTGGGATACCTTCATATCCCCGACATGGGGGTCCGTGGCTTCGCCGAGTTTCACCGGTATTTCCTGCCTGAGCTCGACCGTGAAGGGCTGGTGGTGGATATCCGATACAATGGTGGTGGATTTGTCGCTGAATTATTACTCGACAAGCTGGCACGTAAGCGGATGGGGTATGTCGCCACACGCTGGATGGGGGTGGGTCCCTATCCTGGCGAGGCTCCCATGGGTCCCATGGTCTGCCTGACCAACGAGTTCGCGGGGTCTAATGGCGATATCTTCAGCCAGAGCTTCAAACTCCTGAATCTCGGAAAGCTGCTAGGGCGCAGAACCTGGGGAGGAGTGATCGGTATCTGGCCTCGCAACACACTGGTGGATGGAACCATGACCACTCAACCTGAGTTTTCCTATTGGTTTCAGGAGATGGGCTGGCGTGTGGAAAATTATGGAGTCGATCCGGATATCGAGATTGATATCCTTCCGCAAGATTGGGCGGCTGGGAAAGATCCCCAACTTGACCGGGCCATCGAGGAGGGCCTCAAGGCCATCGAGGAACATCCCGGTCTCAAGCCGGATCTCAGTAATCGTCCCAACCTGAGGACACCATGAGTGTTCCAAACTGCCTGTGGATTGCATCGCTGTTTTTTTTGTACGGACTCAGGGGAGGACTATACGAGAGCATACACGAAACCTCCTCTCCTCTTCTCTTCTGGGAGGACTCGGATATCCGGGATGCGCGGGATGTCGAATTCCGTGTCCAGCCTTTCACTCGAAGCCGGTATCTTTTGGAAACCGATCCACAAAGATCCTCGCTGTGGTTCTCACCGAGTGATGCAATCTCTTCCGGGGAGGACTACCGCATCTATTACCAGCGGATCGAGAAGACTCAGAAAGAGTATAAAGATCAGCGTGCCTGGTGCATGGGAATCCTGAAACCGGATGGAGGTTTTATAATTCCTGACCTGGGTCTCTTTCCGGCTTCCTCTCCCGAATTGCCGAATGTCGTGTTACAGCGCTCCCCCTATAAACCCACCTGGGGCGGCTTCAATGTCTTCCAAACCGTGAAGACACCAGCAGGCTTCAGTCTTCTCTATTGGGATCAACCTGCTGAGGGGGAAGCCGGGGCGATGATCGCGGAGTCGACAGATGGAATCCATTGGCATAAAGGGGAGGATCATCCAGTCTTCACCGAACACAATGATGCTTTCTCACTGGTTCATGATCCTTCGCGGGATGAGTACCTTCTATACCAAACCCGCCTGGAGGATTGGCCCGAAAAACCAGTGGCGGACAACATCGGCCCCAATAGACGCATTATCACCATCAGAAGAAGCAAGGACCTTAAAAACTGGTCTGCACAAGAAGATATCCTTGTTCCCGACTCCATGGATGCGCCCACCTGTGAGTTCTATCTCCTCAAGGCATTCCGCTATGGGGACCGTTACGCTGGCTTCCTGATGAAGTATTACGCTGACCCCGATTCTCCGGGTAAACACAGCGGGCTTTACAGGAACGAACTGGTTCTGAGCCGGGATGGAATCACCTGGGACCGTCCTTACCGGAAAGTGGACATCGGGATCTGGACTTATGTGACTCCTTTTATCCATGCGGGTCATCTCTCAGTGGCGGCTTATGATAAGGGGGGCCTTGGCCTGTACCAGAACAGGATCGATGGGATGGTGGGATGTGGAACCGATGCGGAGGGCAGCTTCTTGACCTGTCCTTTCGTACCGTCGGCGGCCGGAGTCTTTCTGAATGCGGATTGCTCGGGTACAGGCGAAGCGGAGATCGAGGTCCTGAACCCGAATGGGCTTCCCTTGCCGGGCTTTGAAGATGCGGTGTGTGAAATCCGGGGTACCGATGGCACACGGATCCCAATAAAGTGGAAACCAAAGGACTCTGCTTCCCTTGCTGGCAAGGAGATATCTCTTCGCTTCCGTATCCGGAATGCCTGGGTGTATTCAGTTACCATCGGAGAATAATTCTGGAAGAAATCCAAAATCCATGACAAAGCTTGTAAAGTGGCAGGTTCGAGACAGATTTTCCTTCTGACCGGTGGTTTTCGAGTCCTGTTGTCTGCTTTGGGATGAGTGCTATATTCTATATTAACTGCGTTGATGCAGTCACATTCCAATGGAGGAATACCATGAAACGTGTACGACTCATGACAGTGGTGTCGCTGATGGTGATCTTGACGCTAGGTCTGGCAGTCATTGGATGCGGTGGCTCTGAGCCTGCTAAGCCGGCCAAACCCGCCGAACCGAGTGCGCCAGCTGCCGCTCCGGCCGCACCAGCGGCTCCACCAGCTCCGGCAGCCGCTCCGGCAGAACCAGCTGCTCCAGCTGCTCCGGCTGAACCAGCTGCTCCAGCTCCAGCCGCTCCGGCCGAGCCGCCCAAGTAAGCGAGAAGACGCCCCGAGAGCGCAGGATTTCCGGGGATGAGGTTAATTACCTCCTCATCCCCGGAATGCAACCTCTGGAGACCCGAGTCATGAGGGAGAAAAAAAAACCTCCCCCATGTGTTCCAGATCCTGAGTTCAATTCCGGGATCACACTCCAATCCGGAATCCAATAAAAAAAACCCTTTTAACAAAACAGTTGTTGGAAGCCACGGTTGAATTCGGTTAGGATCGGAATCCGTGAGTTACACCCGGTTTCCTTATCCAGTCTTTACAGTGCTCCTCTTCGCGGGGGTCCTCATGGACACTCCCATTGCCTGTTCCCATCGTGACCGGATGAAGGACATCGATCACCTGGCCTTCATCGAGGCGGCTTCAACCTATATCAACATCGATGTGGTCCTGCATTTCCATGAAATACCCTCTCAGCAGATCCGGCAAGGAAGGATGGATGCTGACAGAAATGGAAAGATCACCCCGGCCGAGCTGGACCAGTACTGTTCTGCACTCGATGAGAGGATTCTGCGCCGTTTCTCACTCAAAGTGGATGGAAAGCCGGTTCCTCTGGTCAGTCTCTACCGCCCGGAGGTCGATCTGTTGGGCAATGATCAGTCCCGCCAATGCCCCCACATTCTCAAGATCTTTCTGACTGCCAGTCTTCCTGAGGGGACATCCGCCAATGCACTCCTGCAATTTGATGACCGCAGCTTTTCTTCGATAACCGGTCAATCACGTATGGAGGTTCGCAAAGAACGGGAAGGTAAATGGAAGGTATTCAAGGTCTCTCCCGGCCGGGGAATTGCCTTCAATTGGTCTGATACTGGAGAAGAACCAAAAAAAACGGCTTCTGAGTGATAACTCAAACCCATGATTCAAGGAGGATCATTGTGAAATACCAACCCAATCATTTCCTATATCTGTTTTTGCTGACATTCTTTGCCATAGCCCCCATGTTCGAGCTGCCTGCAGCTGCAGACCAGGAACCGGGTACCCTCGAACAGTTCGAAAAAGCTCATGCCACCATCACCTCTGTCGCACGTTTGCTGAAATCCCACTTTCCGGCTGGAAGCGAAGCCAGGCTTGATTGGGCAATCCGGGATCTCGGAACCCGCATCGAAGAAATCCGGAAAATCCAGGAAAAGGTGGCCACAATTCCCGCGGATATGGAAAGCATCAGGAATCATCGGGAGCAATGTCAGAAGGGATTAATTCGGTTTTCAGAAATCCTGCAATTTTTTCCCGGACTGGTCAGGGTCGCCACGCAGGAAGTGCAAAGTTCCCCCTTTGCTTTCACACAGGGAAGGAATCTCGCAGTCCTGTGGTGCAAGGGAGATGCGAAGGCGCTTCCCAGCCTGGATCGAATTCTGGTCACACCCGAATCTCCGAATGTGTTGTCCAGTACACGCACAGGGGAGGGACACCATTTCTGCTTCCTGGAGTTTTCCGGCCTGGAAATTGGAGAACATCCCTACCGCATCGATTTTAGGGGGCTCCAATCCCGTTCTCATCAGCTGATCGCCCGTGTTGTCAAACCCACCAGTCTCAGAGTGAAAATTCTGGAGGAAGGCGGTAGCACTCCAGTACCGTGCATGATTTCCCTGACATCACTCACTGATTACACCTACCGGATACCTCAAGAGGCTTTGGACTTTGATGGACATTTTGATGATGGCCCCAGGAACCGGACCCTCCTATCCCTGGGGGCACCCTACTGGAAAGAGCTCACGGCCTGTTGTGTCGATGGAGTAGCCACCTTCGAGGTCTTTGCAGGCAAGTGGAAACTCTCCGTGGCCAAAGGAATCGAATATGTCCCTCATATCGAGGAATTCGGACTGGGTGATGGGGAGGGAGGTGAGAAAACGGTTGTCATGAAGCGCTGGGTGGATTCGGCCTCGCTGGGGTGGTACTCGGGAGATGGTCATGTCCACACCTTCCAGCAGACCGATGACCAGCACAAACGGATCGCTACCTGGGCCAAGGCCAATGACATCCATGTGATCAACACCATGAAGATGGGTGATATCAATAAGACCTATTTCGAACACGCTGGTTTCGGGAAGGACTTCCGATACCAGTCAGGCGACACTGTCCTGGTACCAGGACAGGAATGTCCACGAACCGCAGAGATAGGCCACACCCAGGCAATCAATCTGGGAAGCGGTATGGTCCGGGATACAGACCATTATTACCTCTACGACCTGATGTTCGATGGCGCCCATGCCCAGGGAGCTCTCACGGGATACTGCCACGCGGGTTGGCTGGGATTCAATGTCCACCGGGATATGAGCCTGAATGTCCCCCGAGGCAAGGTGGACTTCTTCGAGGTTCTCCAATTCTCCCAGCTGAATCCCAAGCTTTGGTATGAGTTCCTCAACCTGGGTTGTAAGGTGACCGCCTTTGCCGGAAGTGACATGCCTTGGGGTGGCTCCATAGGAGAAGTTCGTGTCTATGCTTTCATCGGAGAGGAAGGATTCGATGCAGACCGTTGGTTTGAGGCTGTCGGGAGGGGGCGGACTTTTGTAAGCAATGGCCCGATGATCGAATTGAAAGTCAATGAGGCTTTTCCTGGGGATGAGATCGCCCTTTCCCAACCCTCCCGTGTGTCTGTCAAAGCACGCACCTGGGGCAACGCCCTGATTGGCGTTCCGGAAACCCTGGAGGTGGTGGTCCATGGAGAGGTGATCCGGGCCACCACATCGGTTGCTGATATCACCTCGCCTCTTGAGATGAACTTCGATCTGCCTGTTGAGGAGGGAATCTGGATCGCAGCCAGAGCCTCTGGATCGGGCAAAGTGGTGGCCCATACCTCCCCCATCTATCTCACTGTCAATGGAAAAGGATTCGCCAAGTGGAAGGACATGCAGAACCTTCTCACTAAACGCAACAAGAGTCTGGCGGAGATCGAGGAGCTGGTGGCAACAGAGAAAGTCAAGAATCCAACCGGACCGATTTCGATCCAGGGGGATGGCTTGCTTGAGCGGGTTGGCATCGCCCGGGGCATTTATGAAAAAATGGAAAAGGAGTTATCTGAAAAAGAGGGGCCATCCTCACACTAAGGGATTCCACCTGCGATCCATTCTTTATTTGGACCGAAAAGATTCGCGCATGGTTGCGATATTCCGTGCATTCCCCGAACCATCCTCAGGGGGAAGTGTGGTGGCGAGGTCAGGCTTCGCAAAACCATAAATGCCAACATCTGCGAAATGGGGATCTTGCAGGATCCTGGCGGCATTGTGCTGGTCGCCCCATCCACACACGCATTGGATAATCCGGGTATGCGGGCCAACAGTCTGACGGACTGCCTCGAGCTTTGCCGGATCGGGATGCTCGTTCATCAGCCAATCCACCTCCTGTAGCATCTTCGATCCAGCAATCATTGGATGATTCAGGTCATAGGCAGTCAACCAGATGATGCAGTCCGGCCTGGCGGATTTGGCCGCATTACGGATAGTCTCCCAGCAGCGATCGGTGGCACGGCGGTTGAACTCATTGATGTGTGCCTCATCCATGACAGCATCCCCCGGGAAGGGTTCTCCAAACAGCTCGGTATACATTTGTTTCTCGCAATCGAGCCAACGGTACTCTTTGTTGGGATAAAGGTGGGACGCATTGTATACCCAGTCGATCATGAACCCATCGATGCCGGTTCTGGTTAAGGCCTCGGGGATGATTGCCCGAAGATAATTCAAGTATTCAGTGGTGAAGGGGATCGCAATCGAATTGGGCAGGGGATGGGTCTGGTCCGGGTGTTGCTGACTCCAGTAAGCATTGGCACCGATACAGAAGTACCCCATCACCTTCATCCCGGCCTGATGACCAAGTGCAGTGATCTCTTTCAGGAACTCCCCCTTCATTCCAGGCTGGACTGGAGCGATTTCACTGTTGTACCAGGCATATCCCGGACAACTGACACAGAAGGTCTGAATCGTGTTGACTCCCATCTGCCGGTACCATTCCAGGTGTTCACTGGGGGAGGCCTGGGTGTACATGCCAGGTGGGGCAAACCCCTCCGGTCCCCAGTTGAAATCGATACAGAAGGACTTGATGCGTTGTTGAGAAAGAGCTGACAGCGCGAGCAGGTAGTAGGCATTGTGAGGGAGCCAGGGTTCCGCTGCCTCGGCACAGGGGAGAGAACCTCGGCCTGAACGCAGATCGAACCAGGGGCGGTCGGTGTTGGCACGGTCACGGATGATCCCATTCGGAATGGCGCCCGGGACAGCACCACGGGTATGCCCGGGAATCTCGGCATAGTTGTGGTGAAAACGCATGAGTCCGGAATTCCCCACCCCTTCAAACAGACACAGTCCCAAGGGATTCATTCCCAGAATCCAGTGGATCTGATTCTCTGCCAGACGCTGGAGTTGGCTTTGGAGGGAGGGATCCTCAGGAAAAACCCGTTGAGCCAGACTGGCAGCCCAGGACAGGGAACAATAGGCGCTATTGCTGCCACCAAACCACTCCTCCCGCTTCCTGAAATAATAAGGTTCCCCCTCCGAATAGTGACGCAGGATTCCAAAAGGATTGTCAGCCATCCGGGAGATGTGGTGAAAATAAAGTCGAAGTGACTCACGGATTTTGTCTGATATCGGTGAATCCGGCCTGGCCAGAACGAATTCCGCGAGAGCAGCGGGGATTACTCCCTCATCGACAATCCGAAAGACAGGTCCTCCTCCCGGGAGGCTGGCGAACCATCCCTCCGGGCTTTGCAGGGTCAACAGACCCGAAGCAATCTGATCGCTTGCTTTGAGATATTCCTCCCTATGGGTGGTCCGGAAGAGCTCCAATGCCGCGATTAAAAAGCGGGGTTGCTTGCTGGTGAGGATGCGGGATTCATTAACCCGCCATGCCCGCTCCGCTGCTTCCAGGTAGATGGGATCTGCCCCGGTCCGGGACAAAACCGCGAAAGCAGCCATCGCATCAGCTCCCAGATCTCCCGGATCAGTAGCCCCGATGACCCGGTCATCAGCGGTTCCAATCACCCCATCAGTATCCCTTTCTGGAATACCGAAGTAATCGATGTCATTGGTCACATTCATCCAGAATCGTCCAGTTTTGGGATCAATCATTTTCCGTAACCATGCCGCCCCCCAATACACCTCATCCAACAGATCGGCCTGCCCATTCCTGTTTTCATCGAGACCATCAAAGAATGGCTTGTGTGCTTCATAGGCACGAACCATGGCGTAGACACTCACCGGTGTGTTGTCATCCATGTGCTTGTGGTAATCCCCTGCGTTGTGATACCCGCCTGAGACATCCACATGGGTTCCATCCGGAAGGCGGCCATCATCCATGTGACAGAGGCCATGCCACCCGGGAACTTCACATCCACAGCGTTGGATGGAATAAAACCGGTAGGCAAGCTCCCCCGTTTTGTGAAGGTGCAGTTGAGGCTCAATTCGAATCCCCTGGATTCCAGCAGATTGGTTTCCCAGGCGAACCTCCAGTGTGTATGTTCCCGGGGTGATATCACTCACACACCCCTCGAAGTAGTTCTTCCCCCAATCGCTTCCATCCTGTCCCACAACACGGCCTAATGGCTTCAGAATCCCCGTGAAAGTGGGGGTATCCTTACCTGACAGGATAAATTGATTCTGATCTGTGGAGGGCAGCACCCGTGTGGCTACCATAAATCGCATGGATTTCAGGCTGTCATAACCGGCCTGATCGTAAAGGATCTCCAGGCCTGGATCCGGTTTGGCATAGGCATGAAGATGAACACACCGGATGGCATAGCTGCCAGCGTTGCCGGGAAAACGAATCGAGCAGAAGAAACGCTCTGCCTGGGGATTGACACGCTGTCTGCCCGTGGAACTCAGATACTTCCGGTCTTTCTCAACAACTCTCAGCGATTGATGTTCCTGAATCATCCCATTCCTGCCCATTTGACAGAGGAGGAAAACAGGTGAGGGGTCCGCATTCCTCTCCAGTTCAATCCATCCCTCCAAGTGGGTGGCATCTGAGGGCATTTGAACAGGCTCCGCCGAAAGGACATAACTTCCTGGCCCTTTCCTGACCACCAGTAAAGAACCCGAATCATCTTTCAAAATCGAGACAGTTCCCTCCGCCTGATCAGGGTGATCTCCAGTTGAAAAACTCCGCCGCCAGCCACGTGGAAGTGGTGAGGAAAAACGATCCGGGGATGAGGACACCTCCAGATCCTTAAAGTCTCCATTGGTGAGAAGCGAACCGAAACCAACCTCCTCCAGGCCATCAAGAGAGGTCTGCTCCGAACCTGCAAGTTCCTTTTGAGGTTGAGTCATCCCTCCTGGCTGATCCGATGGTGCGCCGGGAGAACAAGGCTTTTGTTCCTCTCGGTCATTTTGATCCAGACAGGCGGTCTGCATGAGGTTCAGACGCCGGCTTGGCCAGGGAACACGGGAAGGTTCCCAAACACCTCCCCTAGAGAGGCAGGAAAGGTTTCCGTTATGGGAGGCCACAAGGATTTCAAGCGTTCCATCCACATCACAGTCACAGAGAGTGGGAGAGGCCGATACACGTTTCCCTGTGTCGAAATCCCATTCAAGGCTCCCATCCGGCGCCAGGCAGTGGACAATCCCATCACCCGAGCCAAATACCACTTCGATGCTCTTGTCTCCATCGATGTCTCCCAAAACTGGAGCATTTTCGATCCAGTCTCCGGCTTTGTAATGCCATCGCTCGATCCCATCCCTCGAGAGGCAATAAAGGTTTCCTGCGCCATCTCCATAGAGAACCTCCCGGCCGGGGATGCCATCGATATCCCCCACTGCCAGGGTACTGTCAATGCGCCCCTGGAAGGTCCGGTGTGTCCAGACAGGACTGCCCTTCCTCCCATCGAGGCAATAAAGAACCCCATCATTCGAGGCGATCAGGACCTCGGGTAATGTGTCCTCAACAAGGTCTGCGATTACCGGACTGGTATTGAACCGTGCTCCCCCCTCAAAACGCCAGATCTCTCTCCCTTCCCGGTTTAGGGCATACACCACCGGCCCCCCCTGTGCCACAACATCCTCAAACCCATCTCCATCCAGATCACCCGTGCTGACTGAACCAAAGGTGATCCCCTGGTCTGTGTGAAACGACCAGAGCGGTTTTCCATCCGCTTTCACACACTCCACCCAGCCAGTCTCGGTCACCCACAGTATTTCAAATTCACCATCGCGGTTCAAATCGGTGACAACAGGATTTCCCCACGGAATTCCCCCTTTTGATGGGATTCTCCAGATTTCGTTGCCCCGGGATGAGAGGCAGATCACCCCATCAGTGCGGGTTGTTATAACAATCTCAGGAGATGAGTCGTGATTCAAATCCACGATGGCCGGGGTGGAAGTGACCCGCAGAGAAAAAAACCCCCAAGTCCAGAGGACTTTTCCCACAGCGGACACACAGATCACTTTCCGCTCTGAGCTCGAGATCACGAGAATCTCCTGGCCTGGAGATTCCAGGACAAGGTCCATCGCAACAGGTGAGGAATAAACTGGACTGGCGTACTCACAGGTCCACTTTATGGTAGGCAATCCTGGCTTGCCGGTATTGGAATCCGTTAGACTGGATAACGAACAAAAAGCCAGGAAGACCGGGAAATAGGCCCACAGGACTGGTGGATACGAAATCGCAACATTTTTTAAGAACATCGGCCACCTCCGAGCAGATCAGATGCCTGACAGATACGATAAAGACGCGTAAGGGAGGGGGGAAGAGGCATTTAACTCTTTCCCTTTTCGTGCACCCTCGCCCAGGAACTCACCTTTTCGTAGAATTAGAAAGTTCCCGATTGAAGAAACGGACGCAGGGAGGGTCAGAAAAGTGTGCGGGAAGATCGTTTGCGCATGGTATGACAATTGCGTTTGTCCGAGAGCATTAACCGCCATTCAGCCAGTCAGGTTCAATGGCTTGGAATGAAGGAGTGAGAGTATGGCCAAGTGGACTCTGCCATTAATATGTCTGGTAGGGATAATCCTTCTCCTGTTACCGGAATTTTTCGCGCCGGCACAAAGAGACAACAGCCCCCAGTTTTTCGGAGCACCTCCAATGGATTGGCGGCTTTTGTCCATGGACAGGAACAATGATGAGCAGATCACACTGGCCGAAGCCCAGGCTGCCCGACCCGAACTCACCGTTGATGATTTCAAAATAAGAGATATCAATGGTGACGGGGTATGGACCTCGGATGACCGGAGATGGGCGCTGCGTACTCTGGCAGGCCGAAGACGGTTGGAGGAAATCGATTCCAGCATGGATGGAAAGATCACCATGGAAGAGTATCTGCAAGCCTGCCAGGAGGAATTCAAGGTGCTGGATTCCGATGCGGATGGTGGAATTGTTGCAGAGGAATGGCCACGGAGGTTCTATCCCGGCGGGCCGGGGATGGCAGGGGTAAGAACCTGGGAAACTCCGCCTCAAGGCTTCCAGGAAGGACCACCGCCAAGCCTCCCTCCAACACCAGCAGTTCCCGCGGAATCCGGGTTTCCCAATCTATCGACTGCGGATCGGGGTGGAGGCAGCCCGGCTGCAGCAAGGTAAAAAGACATCTCATCAGGTTGATCTTTTTGCGGGAAATCAATTTTTCATCCCAGTCATCGAGATACCCTCAATGAAGGTTCGCTGAGCAAGGAAGAAGAGAACGATCACAGGTAAAGTGACCAAAGTCGAGGCGGCCATCAGGTGGTGCCAGTCGGTGCCCCCATGCTTGCTCTGGAAGAATTGCAGTCCAAGTGAAAGAGTGAACTGTTCCTGGTCAGTCAGATAGATGAAAGGCCCCAGGAAGTCATTCCAGGATTCAATGAACTGGAAGATTGCCACCACGGTGAGCGCGGAGGTGGCCAGTGGACAGATGACGCTCCAGAAGATGCGCAGCTCGCTGCAGCCATCAATCCGGGCTGCATCGGTCAGGTCCTGGGGGATGGTCCGGAAAAATTGACGCAGGAGAAAGATAAAGAAGGCATTCCCGAAAAAGGCTGGCAACCACAGCGGGGCCATGGTTCCGATCAGTCCGAGTTTCCGGAATAGAGAGTAAAGTGGAATCATGGTGACCGGAAAAGGAATCATCATGGTCGCAAGCACGATCAGGAAGATCCCATCTCTTCCAGGCCAATTCACGCGCGAAAAACCATAGGCCACGATGGAGCTGCTGATGGTCACCCCGATGACCATCAGCGCACAAAGCCAGAGCGTGTTGCGGGTATAGAGCCAGAAGGGGATCTTGCTGACAGCCTCGGAATAGTTCTCCCATCTGAAGTGAATGACACGTCCTGATGGTTGAATGGTCCTGCGGTCCACTGGCCGGAAAGCCGTATCTGAGCCACGTGGCCGGACCCAGGCTAGAGGTGTTCCCGGAGCCAGGCTTGAACTCATAGGTGCCACCTGTTCGGGGGTGGTCCAACGGACTTCGAGATGGCTTAGGGTACGCCCCCCGGCTTCGGCGGAGAATTCACTCACACGTGGAATCCACTCAGGCGGGAGCCGTGTTGTTTCAGAAAGCTCCTTGAGACTGGTGGAAACAGTCCAGACAAAGGGAGCCGCAAAACAGATTCCCAGAAACAGAAGCAGGCAGATCCGGATCAGCCTGAAGAGACCCTCACTTTCAGTGGACCTGATGCCGGATGACCGCCCTATCCACTCAGTCTTCTGAAACATAATAAATCCTCTTGGCAGTGGCCCAGGTGGCGGCAAGGGTCAACAACAGGATGATGACAAAAAGAATCCAGGCCATGGAACAGGCATAGCCCATCCGCAGATAGCGGAAGGCGGTGTCATAGAGGTATTGGACATAGAAGAGCGTGGAGCGTGCAGGACCTCCCTCGGTCATGATGTAGGGGACCACAAAGATCTGGAGCAGGCCGATGATACCCATGACCAGGTTGAAATAAACTACCGGTGAGATGATGGGCAGGGTTACATGCCAGAATTGACGCCAATATCGAGCGCCATCGATGCGCGCGGCCTCATACAGGTGGGTGGGAACCTCCTGCAGACTGGCAAGGTAGATGACAATCGCGCCCCCCACCCCCCAGACCGCAGGCATCACCATCGAAACCTTTGACCATTTGACACTCCCCAGCCAGTCGATCTCCGGGATCCCCAACAGGCCGAGGAAATAGTTGATCAGTCCGCTTTCCGTATTCAACAGCCACTTCCAGAGGATCGCCATCGCCACCAGGGGAACAAGCGATGGCAGGAAAAAAGCAGTCCGGAAGATGGCTCTGCCCAGAATGGGGCCATTCAGAAGCAAGGCCAATAACAGGGCAGTCACCATGCAGACTGGAAGCGCCATGGCGCCATAGATCAAGGTGTTGGAAAGTGCCTGGAGAAAGACATCATCACGTGCCAAATTGCCGTAGTTGTGAAGACCTATAAAGACAGGTTCTGCCAGGACAGAAAAATCACAAAACGAATAGTAAAGCGAAGCCCCCAGGGGATATGCCAAAAAGAGGGTAAATCCCACAAGCCAGGGACTGATGAAGAGAAGACCCGTGCGGAGTCCCTGCTTTTCGATAGCGGTCATGGGATCTCTTTTCCTTTTTTTCCAGTCTTGGCCACGAATTCATCCCATTCCTTATGCCTTGTGGGTGCCACCAGCCGCCAGGACTCCAATTCCTGATCCAGCCGTGCCTGAAGGCGATTCTGGGCCAGTGTCAATGCTTCGAGAGGAGTTTTCCGGTGAAGCCAGACCTGATCGAAAACCACTCCGGTTTCATCCAGCATTTCGTACCACATCGATACTTTGGGTGCATAGTGGGTTTTCCCTCCGATGACCAGGTTGTCGAACATGCGGATGTTGGGATTCGGATGATTGTGAATAAATTCAGGAGAACGTTCCCGGCGGGGTGAAATACACCGGAACCCGGTACAGAGCTGTTCATTGACAAGCGGGGAGGTCACAAAGCGGATAAACTCGAAACTCTCATCCGGATGAGCGGTGCCAGCAGGGATGAAGAGGACATCGGACTCGACCACTGTAGTTCCATAAAGATCAGCCGATTTAACAGGCATTGGGGCTGCTCCGAATTCCAGCCTGGGGGCATACTTGTCCACGAAATTGGCCATCCAGGAGCCTTGAAAGACCATGGAAAGCTTTCCCGCCAGGAAGGGATTCTGGGGTGAGGCAAAGAGATTACCAAAACCAGCTCGAAGTGGCTGGACACGTTCCATACCCAGACGTTTCGGATAATCCGCAACCCACTGATAGGCCTGAACACACTCGGGACTGGTAAGGGTCAGGGTATCCTTTCCATTCCAGAGCTCCCCACCAAAGAACCAGGGCCAGCAATAAGGCCACCAGTCGGGGACCGAGATGGAAGGAAGGAACGCCACACGTTCATACTGGCCCCCTTTGAGGATATTGAGTTTCGCCTCGGTGGCCTGGAGTTCCTCCATGGTCACGGGAGGTTTCTCCGGGTCGAGACCGGCCTCACGAAATTGTGCCTTGTTATAGTGGAGGGCTATCGCCGAACCCATGATGGGCAGTCCCCACATGTATCCATCGTAGAAACACTCTTCCCAGAATACCGGGATGAACTCATCCCTGGAGATCCCAGACCTGGAAATGTATCCATCCAAAGGCAGTATGGCGTTCTTTTGGGCGTAGTAGGGGAGAAACTCATATCCCAGGCTGGCAATATCTGGAGGATTGCCCCCGGCAGTGGCCACCAACAGTTTCCTTTCAAGTTGACTGATGGAGAGAAGATCCACATGAATCCGGTCTTGAGACTGATTGAACCGGTCGACTACCGATTGCATGGCAGCCAGCTCAAAGCTGGTCCAGACAGCCCAGTATTTCAAATGGATCTTTCCAGAGGATGTGGGTTCCTGCTGGGAACAACCTAGCAGTGTGAGAAATACGATGACAAAGGATGTGGCGGAGGACGGCTGAAGGGATCTCATCACCAGCCGTAACGTTCAGGCCCCCAGGAAGCCCTTTTCAGAGTCTGCTCGATAAACACTCCAGTGTTATTGGGGACATCTTCATTAAGGACCACACCCGCGCCAATCAGCGAATAAGGCCCGACTTTCACTCCGGGCATAAGAATGGCATTGACCCCTGTTCTAACAAAATCGCCGAGATAAGTGGCATTGGCATGCCAGCGTGGACGTTCTTTGCGCCCCTTGATACGGTGCATGGTTTCGCCATCATCGAAACGCAGAGTCCCACACACAGTCGCCGCACCCAGATCACAACATCGGCCAAGAATCCCCCAGTATTCTCCATAATGGTAACTGTAGGATTCATCCATCATGACACCCTCCACCTCGGCTCCATGACCGACCACGCAACGGTGGCCGATGACAGTCCTAGATCCGACGAGACAACCACGCCAGATCCGGCAGTCATCACCGATCATCGAGTTCTCGCAGACATACGCTCCATCGGTAATCACCGTGTTCTTACCGACCACCAGGTTGCCATAAATTGTGACACCAGGTCCAATCAAACTGCCAGCTCCCAATGAGACATACCCTTCCAGACGTGCACTCGGGTCGATGAAGGCTCCCTCTCCGATCTCATTCCCAGCCAGACAACCCGTAAACCACTCACACGCCAGCATGTTGGCTTCGAGCAGATCCCACGGACGATCGATGTCGATCAAGCGCTCTTCCGCCTCGGTTGAACGAACCTCACCGCCATTGCGTATGAACTGGTGGATTGTCTCAAAAACTTCCTGACCTGCCGCGGGCATGGCGCCGATTTCGACACAGGTGGGAACTTCCGGGGTGGCCTCGAGATTGCCAATGAAATCTCCTGGAATGATCACCAGACCGGATAGGGCTTTTTGTTCAGGCGTCGTTCCACGCGAGTGAGCATGAACCGCCTTGACACGGCCACGATCGACTGTGACCTGGATACAGTCCTGGGAATGAGATGGGGAAACCGGGCCTGTCAGACAGGACACGGTTCCTGTCGTGTGTTCCGATACAAGCCGTTGAAGGTCACTCAAGCAGAAAAACAGGTCACCCGGGACTAGAATAGCGGGAGAATCCATCGCCCCTCCTGCCTCAAGTCCAAGCCGTGCGGAATGGGCGGTTCCTTTGGAGGTAGGGACGGTCACATAACGGATCTCCATATCCGCTCCAGATTCGATCAACCAGTTTTCACATGCGCTCTTGACTGTTCCCTCAAGGAAACCACAGACCACAGTCACACGCTGGATACCCACTTCGGCCAGGGAAGCGAGCTGGTGATGAATGAGGGGTGAGTTCCCCACCGGTAGGGCCGCCTTGGGACAGGTGTCCCCATACGGCCACAGGTGAGTGCCACGACCCGCCGCGAGGATGACTGCATTAGTGATCATGGACTCCTCCAGATGTGTTCAGCCTCATGGCCTTTTATTTAGGAAACCGTTCGATCATAACCAATTCAACTATGCGAAAAGGAGACGTCCCTTGGGTTCAGGTACTGGACGTCCGAGGTCTCTGGCTGTCTCGATCCATTCTTGAACGACCAACTCAACATTCTCCAAAGCCTGCCGGTAGGTTTCTCCATCCGCCATACATCCTGGCAACTCAGGTACCTCTGCGATAAAGGCGTGGTCCTCTTTGCTCCAATATAAGATCACTTCATATTTCATCATCCAAAGACTCCCCTAACTGATATTTTACTATCAGATTTCGAACCTGCTTGACCTGGTATGCTTTCGCTAAATTCCCTTTCGGTTGGATATTAAGAATCTCCTCAATTCCTTCGGCGAAGAAGATATGATGACTCCCCCGGATTCGCTCCTGGAAACCATATCTACAAAGTAAACCCCTCAGGTCTTCAAATGGGATGGTTGCATCAGATGTCCCCCTGAGAACCTGAATAAGGACCTTCTTCCACTTGGCCACTATAACACCATCATCTCCCCTGGGGAGATTGTCGACCCAAGCTAAAATAACCCGCTCTCCGCGATCTCCACCGCGCGCAGCATAGCACGGCTTTTGTTCATACACTCCAAGTATTCATTTTCCGGCACGCTATCATAGACCAAACCGGCACCGGCCTGGATGTAGGCGGTTTGCCCCTTCATGACGATGGTCCGGATGGTGATGGCAGTATCCAGGTTGCCACCAAATCCCAGATACCCTACCGCCCCACCATACGGACCACGTTTGGTGGGCTCGAGTTCCTCAATAATCTCCATGGCACGGATCTTGGGCGCACCTGAGAGGGTTCCTGCCGGGAACACTGCCCGCAACAGGTCAAAGGGAGTCTTCTCCGGAAGTAAATGTCCCTGGATGGTGGAGACAATGTGCATCACATGGGAATAACGCTCGATCACCATGAGGTCAGTTACCTGCACCGAGTTATAGGAGCACACCCTGCCCACATCGTTACGCCCCAAGTCAACCAGCATGATGTGTTCGGCACGCTCTTTGGGATCAGCAAGCAGTTCCTCGGCAAGGCGAAGATCCTCTTCTCCGCCCTTTCCGCGAGGACGTGTCCCCGCAATGGGACGGTAAATCACCTGGTCCCCCACCAGTTTCACCAGGGTCTCTGGCGAGCTGCCGATCAAGCTGCACTCATCATTTTCCAGAAGAAACATGTAGGGCGAGGGATTCAGGCGCCGCAGGGCCCGGTAAAGATCCAACGGTGTGGAGCGAATTTCAACCTGCCTCCTGAGCGAAAGAACAATCTGGAAGGCATCACCAGCGCGGATGTATTCACCGGCTCTGCGGACAGCATCGCAGTAATCTTCTTTTGTCCGGTTATCCTTAACCTCAAGGGGCGCAGCTTGTCCAAAGCCAAGACGTGGAGGGAGGCGTGGAGATGATAATCGTGCCTCAATCTCCGCGATGCGGGCCACTGCACTCTCATAAGCCCATCTTGGATCACCATCCACCAGTGCATTCGCCACAATCAGGATGGTGTGTTTCACCCGGTCAAACACAATCAGGGAGTCGGCCAGGACATACAGGCTGTCAGGTACTCCCATGTCATCCGGGTTTTCGATCTTCAGGTTCTCGAAAAAAGCAACATTGTCGTAGCCGAGGTATCCGACAAAACCTCCAATAAAGGGCGGAAGGTCGAGATCAGGAACCGGTTTATAGTTCTTGAGAATTTCTTCGAGAACAGAAAGTGGATCTTCCCCTACGGTTAGAGTCCGGTGCTGGGTGGTTCCGTTTTCCACTAACGTCACTTCCCTGCCCCGAGTGATGACGACCATGCGCGGTTCAGTACCAATGAATGAGAAACGTCCGAGAACCTCGCCGCCTTCCACACTCTCCAGGAGGAAAGCACGTCCCCCACGCTTTACTTTGCAATAAGCGGAAAGGGGTGTGTCGAAATCGGCAAAGATCTCCTTGGTGACCGGGATCAGGTTCCCTTGCTTGGTTTTTTCAATGAATTGCTGGTATTCGGGCTTAATCATGGACTTCGGGTCCTTTCGTGCTCAAGATGGATTTTTGGGGGTACAGCGAGGGTTAGGGGAGGGTGTTACTTCGAGTAAACCTGGCCAGGATCAAAGACCTTGACCCCCTCCTCAACCCATTCCTGGGTTTCAGGACGCCATCGTTTGAAAAAGCACGACTTATAACCCGTGTGGCAGGCCGCAACAACCTGGGTTGCCTTCACCAGGACAGTGTCGGCATCACAATCGATAAAAACACCTTTGACATGCTGGAGGTGACCGCTGGTCTCACCTTTCAGCCACAGTTTCCTGCGTGAACGGGAGTAGAAGTGGGTCTTCCCGGTTTCAACCGTAAGGCGTAAGGCCTCTTCGTTCATGTAACCCATCATGAGCACATCACCGCTGTCGTAGTCCTGCACGACTGCGGGGACAAGTCCATGGGAGTCGAATTTTACCTGGCCGACCAATGCGTCTGTCATGTCAATGGGTTTTCAATTGAGTGGATATTTACCCAAAGATCCTCCTTTAAGCAAGCCCAAAGATGACTTCCACAAAAAAAACTCCTGGACTCCTTCACAGAAAAATCCCTCGTGAGAGGAGTTACTGACCCCCTGAACCTTTGAAGCCATCTTCACGATCCTCGAAGAGGACATTAAAGCTTGTCAGGGAACCATACGTGCGAGTGATGTATTGCTGGAACTCCACTTTCTCGGCATCGCTCAAGCCCGAATGGGCATTGATCTTGGCTTCCAGGACTCGAAGGCGGTCACGGATCATAACGATTTTGTGGAAGAACGACTCGATCGGGAGCCGGTAAGGTTTTAGGTTTGGATTAGCGGGCTGGAGGATCATTTCACCTCCCTCCCATTTACGTCCCAGCTCGACTGGCTCGATGGAGAGAATCTCTTTCAAGACTTCCCTGAGGACTTGTTTTAGTTCTTGTTTTTCCATGTCACCTGTCTCCACACTGAGGTTCCCTTCTTGCTCCCCTAAATCACACTGAGTACCCATATAAATTGGATATAAAGGTCGAAATCAAGCTTAAAAAAATGCACCACCGAATTGCTACTGGATACGATCTTTTTCACCTACAGCGAAAAGCGCTCGCTCAATGATCGACTCATGAATTCGATACCCGTATTCCTTCATCTCGATGAGAAGGTTTCCAATCTCTGGAATAAGACCGCGCCGTTTTGCCTCAATCAAAATGCCAACAGTTCCCACGACGCTTAGATCATACACTGTACGTGCAACCTTCCGTGCTTTCCTCTCATCTATGAGAACCCAATCCGCATTCAACGAAACCGCTGTCTGGAGAACTTCCGCCTCTCCCCGGTCAAGCAACGCCTCCAATAACGGATCAAGTGGTTTTTCCAACACGAAACGATTAAGCCATCCTGCCTTTTGGTAGGAAGTCAACCCAAATCCTTGTTGCCCGCCAGCAAGAATCTCTTCGTGCACAGCACGGGGGACAATAACGCTAGTAAAAAGATCCGGGAGAATCCTAATCCGATCGACTATCGCAAGAGCAATGAGCGGACCTGTATTGCAGACTAGGAGCCCTTTCACGTTCATCCTTCCTTGAACTCAGCCTCCAGTTCATCCTCATCCCAAACAACGCTAGCAACTCCAAAACGACTGCAAGAGAGCAGGAACTGCACACGTGGAATACCAGCGAGAGAGGAGGCTTGACCGGATGTGAGCCGTCCCATCTCAAACAGCTTGACCGCTAACGCCAAACGGGCCTCCTCCTCGAAATCCTTGGGGGAGAGACTTAGGACTGTCGGCAATGTATCGGGATAGTCAATTCGTAGTGTCCGTACCATTTACACACTCCCAATCCCAGTTCACTTGTTCCGCACATACAACGGTTTTTTTCCTTTCTTGTGATCCTGGGCGCGGCGTTGACGGCGATTAAGGCCAGTCATGGGTGGTGGCGCGGAGCTTTGCGGTTTGATCTCCATCCTTCTGCGCTTCATCGTGGGTTGTTTGGCATCCGCCACGATCTCCACACGGAACATGCGCCCTACCACCTCGCGTTCCAGGCTTTGGTACATCTGCTCGAAGAGGTCGAATCCATCCCGCTGAAACTCCTGGAGAGGATCCTTCCCGCCATACCCGCGCAACCCGATACTGTCTTTCAGGTGGTCCATCGTCAACAAGTGATCCATCCACTTGCTGTCGACATTCTTAAGCATGATGTAGCGCATCAGCTGCAGCCAGTATTCCTCGGTTGGAGACTGCTTTTTGCGCTCCTTGTACCAGTCCAGTATCTTTTGCCAGGTATCCTGTTGGATGATCTCGATGGCCTGATCGATATCGCCCTGTTCTGGAATTTCAATCCTGGTCCTGAGGTTGAAACAATTGTAGAGATTGCCTTCTAACGATTCGAGATCCCAATCCTCGGGTGAGACTTTTGGCAGCAGATACATCGCCATGGTGTCTTCGTAGACATTCCCCGCCATGGCCAGGAACGACTCTTCCGGGTTTTCTCCCTCCAGGAGGTCATTACGCAACCGGTAGATGACCTCGCGCTGCTTGTTCATGACATCGTCATACTTGATGACATACTTGCGGATCTCGAAGTTACGGTCCTCGACCTTCTTCTGAGCCTTGCGGATCGAACGGGTGACCAGCTTGGCTTCGATGACTTCGCCGTCCTCCATCCCAAACCGTTGGGCCATGTTCTTAATTCGCTCGCCTCCAAAGAGACGCATCAGGTCATCTTCCAGTGAAAGGAAGAAACGTGACTTACCGGGATCGCCCTGACGTCCGCAACGTCCACGCAGCTGGTTGTCGATACGGCGGCTTTCATGGCGCTCGGTGCCGATGATCATCAGGCCTCCCGCCTGAATGACCGTATCCCGTCCCTTGGCACATTCCTCACGGATCTTGGCCGCAATTTTGGCTTTTTCCTCCTCAGAGGTATCTTCGGGCATCTTGAAAGTGGCCTGCTCGATCAACTTCTCAGCATTGCCCCCCAGGATGATGTCGGTTCCACGCCCGGCCATATTGGTGGCAATGGTGATCGCACCGGGACGGCCTGCCTGGGCCACGATCTCGGCCTCCTGCTGGTGAAACTTGGCATTGAGGACATTGAACTTAACCCCCTTGATGATCTCTTCCTCAATCTCCAGGGTTTCCGCCCAGCGGCTGATGTAATAAGACAATCGTTCGTTACCCTTGCCCTCCACTTTTGCCGAAAGTGCATCCACCTCATCCGATTTGGGGGACTGCTTGCGCGAGAGGAGCGCAGAAACCTCATCAGCCACCTCCGCACTGACGCTGCTCTTGGGTAAGGCCTCCCTGACTCGTCCAGCCCATTCCTGAACCCGCTTGCGCCAATAGGGTCGGTTACGCAGGAGGTCGCTGAGTTTTTCTGACTTTTCGATGGAGATCGTGCCCACCAAAGCCGGTTGTTGCCGTTTGTTGCATTCAATGATTTCGGCCACGATAGCTTCAAACTTCTCGGCCTCAGTGCGGTAAACCTGATCTGCCATATCGATCCGGATATTGGGTTTGTTGGTGGGAATGACGCTGACATCGAGATTATAGATCTCTCGGAATTCAGCAGCTTCCGTGTCGGCGGTTCCGGTCATACCAGCTAATCGGTCATACATGCGAAAATAATTCTGGAGAGTGATCGTGGCGAGAGTCTGGTTCTCGCGTTCAATCCGGACCCCTTCCTTGGCCTCAACCGCCTGGTGCAGACCATCGCTCCAACGCCGTCCAGTCATCAGACGTCCGGTGAACTCATCCACGATGATCACCTGGCCATCCTGAACCACGTAGTGAACATCCTTCTGGTAGAGATGATGCGCACGTAATGCCTGATCGAGATGGTGAACGATTTCCAGGTTCTCCTCAGCGAACATGTTATCCAGACCCAGAAGCTTCTGGGCTCGCTCCATACCCTCCTCAGTGAGCATGACATGACGCTCTTTCTCATCGACAGTGAAATCTTTGCCTTTGTGGAGGCTGGGGATGATCTTGTCCACCCGATAGTAGGTGTCGGGCGAGAGTTCCGCGGGACCGGAGATGATAAGCGGGGTTCTGGCCTCATCGATCAGGATCGAATCGACCTCATCCACGATGGCGTAATGGAGCTCGCGCTGCGGACGGTCCTCAGGGTCCACTGCCAGGTTACTGCGCAGATAATCGAAACCAAACTCATTGTTGGTGCCATAGGTGATGTCAGCCTGGTAGGCTTCCATCTTCAACTTCGGATCCTGGTCGTGCTGGATGGCACCGACTGTCAGTCCAAGAAACTTATGAATGGGGCCCATCCATTCCATGTCACGTTTGGCCAGGTAATCGTTTACAGTCACGATATGAACACCGCGCCCTTCCAAACCAATGAGATAGGAGGGGAGTGTGGCCACCAGGGTTTTTCCCTCACCGGTGGACATTTCGGCAATCTTGCCTTCATAAAGAACAATGCCCCCCATCAGCTGCACATCAAAATGGCGCATTCCGATCACCCGTGCCGAGGCTTCGCGGACTGTGGCAAAGGCTTCCGGCAACAAGGAATCCAGGGATTCTCCATTAGCCAGACGTTCTTTGAATTGAACAGTCTGTTCACGGAGTTGGGAGTCGCTCTTCGATTTCATTACCGGCTCAAGTGCGTTAATCTGAGCAACCAACGGGGTGAGCCGTTTCACCTCACGGTCGCGCTTACTTCCAAAGATGCGTGTCAGAATGATATCGAGAATGGACAATTCTTGAGTCTCCTTAACCTGTGCGAAGCCGCTTCTGAGTTCCGGGTAGCTGTCCTTCCAGGCTCCCTTGGGTGTGAGCTCAGCAAAAAGAGGCAGGCCTCTCCCCAACCTGCACGTGTATTATCTAGGATAGCGGTCCTTGACGCGGGAAGAAAGGGTGTTTGCCTTCTAAGCCGATCATGATTCTTGTTTTCACGGTATTGGCCGCCTGTGTGGGGGGTTTTCTCCTGCCACTCACTGTGGTGAACCGGGTGTTCTCCCGCCTTCCGGATAGTGCCTTCAAGGCCTGTCTGGAAGGGTTAATGTATATACTCAGCGGAGTTTTCCCCGTCTTTACCCTTTGGCTGTGGTGGTTCTGGGGGGATCGTTTTCCGGCATTCGATCAGGGGTGTCCCGCCATAGGATGGACATTGTTTCTTTTCCTTGGCAGTTGCTGGCTGACCTTTGCGCTTTATACGTCAGTCGATCTCACTCGGCATCTGCGTGGAAGACCTCCTATCGAAGGAGTTCAAATCTCAAAAGAGATCGCCACCTTCCAACCTCGACCTGGCCACCCACGGATCTGGTTGCCACATCTGAATGGGATTTACCGTCTCAACCGGACCCGGATCACAATGGAGATTCCCGGGCTTGATGAGAATCTCAAGGGATTGTGTCTGGGGCATCTCAGTGACTTCCATTTCGGGAAGCACTGCCATGGTGATTATATTCGTCATGCGGTGGACTGCCTGATGGAACTGGAACCGGAAGTTCTGGCGGTCACAGGTGATTTTCTCAATTTCTCGAAGTATCTGGATGAATGTTTTGATCTGCTCTCAAGCCTTCATGCCCCCCTGGGCGTGTATGTCACCTGCGGAAACCATGACTACTGGGCGGGGATCGAGAAGATCCATCGGGGGATTGCCCGCACAGGTTTCGTTTTGCTCGAGGATCGAACTGTTGAAGTCCAAAGAAAGGGGGCTCGATTCATCCTTTCCGGAATCGAGAGCCGTTGGAACCAGTCACGGATACCCCTCGATTATATCCCAACAGATACCGCTTCCCTGCGGATCGTGCTCTCCCATACCCCCGATGAATTTCCCCGTCTTGTATCACGGAATCCGCACCTGGTTCTCTCGGGGCATACCCATGGCGGGCAGGTCTGTTTCCCCTTCTTTGGCCCGGTGGTGGTCCCCTCGGACTTCGGACGGCGTTATGCCTCGGGATTATTCAGGCAGGGCAACAGCATCCTTTATGTCAGCCGGGGCATCGGGTGTTACCCTCCCTTCCGGATGCTTTGTGATCCGGAGGTGACACTGATCGAGTTCGTCTAGCCGGAGTGGCGGACTGCTGCACCCTGACAGGACGGGGATGGGTTCAAACAGGCAGGCATTGATTGTAGCTTCACATCGATCCATTTATCCCTCGGGGAGGTCCTCATGAAAAAGGTCGGGAATCCCATTCCACGCCGAGAGTTTCTGGTTGATTCAGCCTCCATCGCAGCGGGTGGCCTTCTGGCAGGTCTCTCGACAAACGCTCAGGCAGAAGGGCCTGCTCCAGCCCAACAGCGTCCCAACCTGCTCTTCATCTTCTCGGACCAACAGTCCTACGACATGCTGGGCTGTTATGGCAATGAACAGATCCTGACTCCCAACCTGGACCGTTTCGCATCCGAGGGGGTCCGCTTTGAGCACTGCATTGCCTCCTGTCCAATCTGCACCCCCTACCGTTCGATGCTCCTGACCGGACAACACACTCTTTATAATGGCTGTTTCACCAATGACATTCAGATGCTCCATCGTCCCGGAAAATCTTTCGGCGAAGTCCTGCGTGATGCGGGCTACCGGACCGGGTATGTGGGGAAGTGGCATCTTTATGGAGGCGACCGTGACAGGCCCATCCCTCCAGGGCCGAACCGGCATGGCTTCGATGACCTGTTCGTGACCAACAACTGCACAGTCGATTTCCGGGCGGGTCATGCCTTCTACTGGAATGAACAAGGGGAAAAGGTCCTCTTCGATGAGTGGGAAGCCTTGGGGCAAACCCGTCAGGCGCTTTCCTTCCTGGATGGCTGCAAGGCGGATGAGCCTTTCGCTCTGTTTGTCTCCTGGCATCCCCCGCATGACCAGGGGTTGGGGAGTCTCGAACGCCGTTACGAAGCCCCCAAGGAATATATGGATCGGTACGATCCCGCGAAGATCAATCTGCGTCCCAATGCCAAGGAGTACCCGCATATCCGTGAGCACTATCATGGCTACTACAGCATGTGTTCGGGACTCGATGACTGTGCCGGAATGCTGCTGGAGAAGCTCAAGGCCAAGGGCCTCGATCAGAATACCCTGGTTGTTTACACCTCCGACCACGGAGACCTGCTGGGTTCGCATGGACGTCCCGCTCCCAAGATGTACCCCGAAGATGAATCGATCCGGGTGCCTCTGATCCTGCGTCAGCCCGGAAACCTGGAGGCTGGTAAGAGTTCCAATCTGCTGGTGGGGACACTGGACCTGATGCCGACCTTGCTCAGTCTGATGGGCCTCAAGGGACCGGATGATCTGCATGGCACAGATCTCTCTGAAGCGATTCGATCCGGTAAGGAGGATGCGGTGGAGTCGGTCCCGTTGTTCTACTATTCCGGCGCACAACCCTGGGACAAGACCTGGTTTGGCGTCTATACACATGGACACACCTATTCCTATGAGGTGGACAGGAAGGAGAACACTAGCGATCTCAATGTGCTGTTTGAGCATGGAAAAGACCGTTGGCAACTCACCAATCTGTATGGCTTGGAGACTCAGAAATCTGTTCAATCCCATCTGGATACTTTAACAAAGTCCTGGCTGGAGAGGTTCGGGGGAACTGAAATCGATGGAGAAAGGCTCATGCGCCTCTGTTTCGGCGGCGAACGGGAGCATCTCTATAGGAAAGGGGATACGGGGATTTTGACGGGGAGGCCGATTGATTTGATGAAGAAGGGGTAACTGAGGTCTTGCAGGTTAACCATGGTTATGAGCGGATTGAGGAAAAATTGGCTGGTTTATGGGCCAAAATCCGTCGGGTGAAGACGAGGGGTGAGACTTGGGACAAGCATGAGGATGCTCAACTACCTCCCTTGAATTCCTTATTCCTTTCCTGAAAAATTTGTTGACATGTTTCTGAGGTTGCGATAGCCTGTATCTTCGTAATTCATATCTTAAGTGGTAATAGGATCTCTGATTCTTTCGCACCCAACCTCCTGAGTCTTCTGTTTCGATTGGCATGAATGCCCCAAATTCGGGGCCGGTTTACAAGAAGCTGTTCGGAATCGAGGTGACAGGATATGATGCAGTCCACCACGCAGAGGGCGTTCTTTCAAGGTACCCTCCGGTTGTTCCTACTCTTCGCGCTCGGAGTGAGCGTGCTCATAGTGTTCCATATGGCTCCTCGATGGGCTATTCCCGTGGCCGCCTCCGAGGTGGGTGAGGCTGATAAAAACAGCGACAATCAAGTCGATGCCAAGGATCTGATCCTTCTGCTAGAAGGATGGACACCGGGGGAGTTCTCAGTTTCGGAGATGCTCCAGATGGGCCAGTCTTGGCAATCCGGGGATCCCGAACCGGCCACCTTCACCGCCACATACACCGCCACTTCCACGGACACCCCCTGCGACACCTTTACCTACACTCCGACGTCGACGCCTGAGGCCAATACGGCCACTTTCACGCCACGGCCAACAGGAACACCGACGCCGACGGCGGTGGACCCTGAGCTATTCTACTACTTGTCAGGGAAAAAAGTTTTTTTAGCCCCTTCACAAACCCGAATCATCGTCGTGTTCCAAGAGGGCATTGGTGTTAGGGATAGAGAAGCTTTCCTTTCACGCTATTCCGATTTATCAGGCTTCATGGATGTGGAACCTTTGGCTAACATGTATTGGCGTGTCGAGCTCTCTCGTGCAGTAGAGTGGAATGAGCTCAAGGACTTGATCAGTCTCTTGTCTCAAGATGTAGTCGTCTCGTTTGTTTCTTTTGCTTGGTCCACATGGGTTGCCACTACAACCGGTGAAACGGAGATGGATATTTTTTTCACAGGTCCATTCAGTGCCAAATTTAAAAATAACCTAACACAAGAGCAAATTGATTCCTTCAACGTATCGAATAATGTGGAGGTTTTGGAATCCGGAGCTCTCCCAGGCCACAACGGAAGATACCTCCTGAGAACAATTGCGTTGCGTAACGCTCTTCAGACACTCAATTCTGCGAATTTCTACTATGAGAGTGGACTGGTTGAGTTTTCCTCTCCGAACAAAAGTGGAGGTTATGTACTCGCCAAGTCAGCGGAAGTTGACGAACCAGAATCCGAATACTGGTTCTACGTGAGGAAGAGAAGAGTCAATCTGTTTCCAGATGTTTCACGTATTGGTATTGTGTTTCGTAATAAGGCTCAAGACTCTGCTCTGAACGATTTCATGTCAGACAATGTGGATCTTCTCACGCAATCTCCCATCAATAGATTCGGGGCCTCCAGTGTCAGGATTGCAATGTTTAGCAGAATCCGGTCTGTGGATGAACTGGGGGACTCGATCTCGCGGATTTCTAGAGATCCGCGTGTAGAGTTCTGCTCCCCTGTCTTTACCGATTCCAAGGGATTTGAAAAACTTCTAACAAATTCGATCATCGTTAAGTTTCATCCAGATATGACCCATAGCGACATCGTGTCCTTCCTTCGGATTTCCGGCTTTCAGATTCTCGAATCAGGAGACCTTCCCGCACACAATGGGCGATACCTCGTGACATTGCCAGGTGTAGTGGATGCAAGGGAATTTCTCACAAAAGCTAATTCCCTTGTAGAAAGTGGAAAGGTCAGATTCGCCAGTCCGAATTTCATGAGATCAAGGGTTCTCCTCTCTCCAACTCCAATACCTACTCCAAACGATACATTTTTCGTGGATCAGTGGCATCTTGAGAAGATTTCAGCCCATTACGGTTGGGCATTGGAAACTGGAGATAGTTCAATCGTGATCGCGATAATTGATACAGGAATCGACCTTGATCATCCGGACCTTGATTCCAACATTTGGGTGAATTCCGATGAGATTGCAGGAAATAAAATCGATGATGATTCAAATAGCTATGATGATGACCGGTATGGGTATGATTTCCTCAATGAGGATCCTGATCCGGAAGATGATAACTTCCATGGCACCGCTTGTGCCGGATTGGCTGCAGCTGAGACGAATAATGGACAAGGCGTAGCTGGTGTCGCGTGGACCTGCAAGCTCATGGCACTTAAGGTGTTCGACAGTCAGGGATATTCATATGACGATACCGATGCCGCAAACGCTATCAACTACGCTGCCAACAATGGGGCAGATGTTCTCAGCAATAGCTGGGGTTGGGGCGAGGAGACCGAGGCGATTACTGATGCTATCGATTCAGTAAGAAAGAACGGACGTAACGGCAAGGGTTGTGTTTTGGTTTTCGCTTCTGGGAATGGCTATTCCGGTTGGCCTGCGTACCCAGGGGAATTGGATCAAGTGATCTGTGTGGGAGCGACTGATCCCGATGACGTGAGGTGGGCCTACAGCAACTACGGAGACCCCCTCGACGTGATGGCACCAAGTAATGACCCCGACACCCAGACATTGGTCACAACTGACATTCAGGGCACAGACGGAATGAATAATTACTTGGATCTGATTCGTTCGTGGAACGATTATGAAAGCCCATACCAAGCATATACCAAGAATATGGGGAAGACCTCCGGCGCCTGCCCCCAAGTCGCTGGTCTTGCAGCTTTATTGCTCTCACAGAATCCTAACCTGACCGCAGGCGAGGTGCAGAGCATCATCCAGGCTTCGGCTGATGATATCGATGACCCGGATTGGGATCAAGAAACCGGTTGGGGAAGAATTAATGTTTATAATGCTCTCGCCACCGCGACTCCAGGCATCGGACGGTATGAGATCAAGGATGAAGATCTTGGCGAAGGGGTTGCATTCGATGAGCATGGATTTTTGTATCTGAGTGGACGGCTAAAAGGCACTCAACTTCCAGAAGGAGACAATACCCCCATTCCAACTCCTAATCCCAACAAGACCGAGTTTGTAATCCTCAACGCAAATCAAACTCCCGTGGCCCTTGTCGATATCGCGGAAGGAGACCTCTACATCAAGGGTTCCGTGAACACCCGCCTACCAGTGCCGACACCGAACCCCAATAAGGGGGAGTTCTATATCAGGAACCCGCAATCAACCCCGGTCGCGTTGATCAATGAGGATGGGGACCTTTACCTGACAGGGCAGTACTACAACGAAAGTTATCCATAGAAACCCAATCGATCGTTGAGTGCCACTTTTGTGGAACGAATATATGGGAACTGAAAAGCCGCACGAGGAGGTATGAGGACCATGTGGGTTGAAACTATCCGTCGGCAGTGGATGGGCTTTGTATCGGGAAGTATTGTGGGCGCAATATTGTTGTCAGCATTGATTGTTTCCGCTGGTACTCTCAAGGGCCAGATCGAGGGGGATCTCCAAGTCAATACCAACGGTACACCCAACTACATAACAGGAAATAACGGAGATCTCTATGTGAAGGATCAGTTGGAAGTAGATGGTAGTGCTAATGTTGCAGGAGATACATCTGTTTCAGGGAAAATTGGCATTGGCGTTTCATCCCCTGTGGTTAAGTTGGATATCAGAGGATCTGGAGCGCCAGGTTTAATCGGATCGGTAGCAAATGAGGGATCAAGTACAGCAGTCTTTCTTGATAACGCGAATTCAACACCATCAACCCAGTACAATTGTTTAGTTTTTAGGGGTTCACGGGGAACTCTGGCAAGTCCATCGCTTCAAGCAAGTGGTGATTTCATCGGATCGGTAAGGGGGGCGACATACAATTCTGGTGTTTACTATACATTGCGTCTTAAATGATTGCGCATAATCTGCGTAGCATAATATTTGGTTGTC
>CAYZUX010000029.1:0-37694 GCA_964481775.1 uncultured bacterium
AGCATCGGTCACATACTCAAGATCAGCAACGGGATAGTGCCCCCAGTAGCGGATCTCCCTGGCGGTCTCGACCCCATCCAGCTTGAGGTCCATAAAAACCGGTTCAACCGGCTTCTGGGAACCACCCCAGCCCTCCTTGGGTTGCTTGTTACAGAGGACCCAGGTCTTGTCATTCACACTCAGCCCCAGCATGGGGAGATTTACAGGTCCTCGGCGTGGGACATGGGTATTGAAGATGGTGCAGTAACCCCATAGACCACTCGTTTCCAGGTCTATACAGCCCGTATCGATTCCTCCCAGCGAGAGTCCATTCGTGACCGGATCCTTCATCCGGTAAACCACCCCGCAGACCGGATCCTTGAACCCTTCCGCGTTGAAATAGACCCAATCCCGCGAAGGCAGATCTGTTGGAAACAGGGTTGCAGGTACTGCCTGGGTTTCACACATACCCAAGAGAGAGATGAGTGTGATCGCCATGATCATCATCCTTCCTGAAATCATGTTAATTGCCTCCTACGTAAACAATTTAAAGGCAGGGCAAAAGCCCTCACCATGACTCTTCACCAGCACACGGCCTGGCAGCCTTGAGCATCCGGTCTACCAACCCACCCGCTTTACAGGGGGCCGCTACATCCACCCCCAGAATGGCTGCCGGAAGAGACCATAGAATCATGTCCTGGTAATAGTCAGACCCATAGGCTTTTTCACCCGTGTCTGCGTCTCCACGCATCGTGTTGGGCATATCCCAGGTATAGCCCATCCGGCAGATGATGTTGTGCCAGGCCTTGCGGGCCAATTCGATCCCAAAATCCTTTTGTCCGTTATACATGTAAGTCATCGCCAGCATCAGCAATTCCGGGGGAAAGTAACTGTAAGTCCCATACCCACTCTCCGCGACCAGCTGACCGGAGCCGGGAATCACCGCTGGAGTGCCATCGGGATTGGAGTAATTCGTCGCGCCATATTGAGTGAGGGCCACATTGCAGCGTTTAATGGTTTCGAGTGTGGCGTGGACATGATCCTGTGGCAGGGCGCCTTTGAGTCCATGGTGGTCAAGAATCCACTCACCATCGAGCATGTAACCAAATACCAGCTCGGAACGGTCACCTGTTTCCGGTTTGAAGAAGTTGATGTAATAACCGTGTTCATCCCACAGATATTTTTCCATGGCTTCGGAAGCCGCACTCACCCACTCCGCACACTGGGCTGCAAACTCTGTATCACCCACTTCCCGCGCCATCCGTTCCGTAATTCGAAGTTGCGCCAGATGGAGTGTTCCAATGTGGGAAACCATGCCGAACCAGCCCGGTTGCTGAAGTTCAAACCACTCAAGGCCAGTCCCATGACCATCGATGTCCGGTATGGAAATCAAACGTTGCCCGATCGTGTATGAAGATGTTGTGCGCAGTCCGGCGGTCCAGGTCATACAATCCTTGATCTTCGGGTAGAACTCCCTGGTCAAGGCCTTGTCGGGAGTGTCACGTGCCAACAGGAACCGGTCGACAATTCCGGCCAGGCTGATTCCATTAGTCGCGGCCTGGTAGAGCGAGTTCAATGCCGGTTTGCACAGCTCGGTGCGTGGCCCGAATGTCCAGGGTGGATTACCCTTGGTGTCCGCCATATACCCCATGTACCCCCGGATGGTGGACAACTGCAGCTCCGGAAAAAAATACGTCAAAGGCAAGGAACCATAGAAACTGCAAGGGATGCATTCGATCTGCGGGCAGCCGCGAGGACATTCACACAATCCAAACAGCCCATCCTCCTCACGCACCCAGTCTGGAACCGGTGGCTTCTTCTGCGCCCAGAAACCATCTTCGGTGACCATGTATAAAATGTTAATCAACGAATCCCTCAGCCATTCCGGAAGAGATTCTTCGGTGTAGAGGACTTCCTGCCAGGCCAGAATCCGGCGAAGGAGTGATTCGTGATGCCGTGCCAGCTCACGTCCTGTCTCAAACGGATCTGGATAATGCTTGGCATACATGTGGGTGAAGATGTGTTCAGCGCTGGCAGTCCAGTTGTAACCCCCATCCTCGAACTTGTCCGCGCCTTTCCAGGTTGGAAAACACCATGTCAGAACGAAACGGACTGTCTGTTCTTGGGACGGATCGATTGTAAAATCGACCGCTACAGAGGTGCCAGAATGATTGGAGGCCGATTCAGGGAGAGCCTTTGATATATTGGCCCATCGAGCACCCTCAATACCAAGCTCACCGCCGAAACGAGCAGTCTCATTTTGGAGTACTCCAAGCGCATAAGAACCAAGGTTTGCACGGACAAGAATACCGTTGTAATCGCCACGGGTTTCTTCCCGAGTGAAGGTTTCTGAACCAGCCTCAAGCGCAAGAGGTCCTGGAAAAGAAAAAGCCAATGAACCTTTTTGCCTCTCGCTGGTAATGTTCCGGAGGTGAGTTTCGAAGATAATCGCTGGCAACATGGATGCCGTCGTATCTCCTGGAAAAAAGCTGCTCCAGGCCCGCAATCCCACACTCACAGGGGCATCTGTCTCAAATTCCACATCGAGGACCGGATAGTGTCCCCAGTAGCGGATGTTTTTGGCTAAACCCACTCCTTCCAGGTGGAGCTCCGCCGGTGGGGCTTCCACCAGGTGGCTGGTGAAACCATCGGGTTTCTTGGGTTGATTCTTACACAATACCCAGGTTCGCTCTCCCACACAGATCCCCAGAGCTGGGGTGTTGAGTGGACCACGCCTCGGGACATGCGTGTTGAACAACGTACAATACCCCAACAAGCCGGTGGATTCGAAATCAAGACAACCGGTATCGAGTCCACCCAAGGCCATTCCGTTGGTTACCTGATCGCTGGATTGATACACCACCCCGCACACCTGGTGTGTAAATCCCGCCGCGTTGAATCGAATCCAGTCTCCTGCGGGGAGATTCGATGGGAAAAGGGGACTTGCATCCAGGGGCATTAACTCCATGCTCATCACGAAGACCAATCCAATCACGGTAAATGGCACTTTCATAAATGGCATTCCCGGTTTCCTCTGATATGGGGCTGTCGACTATTGAGGAACATCCACCAAGCTGTTGGCGTAAGCCAGGATGAGAATGGCCACAATCAGGACACCGATTCCCAAGAGAAGGGTCCGGACAGAGGATTTAGCCGCATCCTTCCACTCCCCGGTCATGAACCCCAAGGCCGAGGCCACAATCAGGGCCATGCCGATGTTGGCACCCCAGCCGACCGTGGTGCCGAGCTTGCCCAGGTAGAAGGCACCAATGCCATAGGGAATCTGCGCGAGAAAATGGACAACACCCATCGAGGAAGAGATCAGGAAATCCCTTCCCGAACCAGGCACGAAGTAATTCTTCCAGGTGCCCTGCTTGAGCAAGGATCCACCCTGGAAGATCAACAGTGCGGAAATGCCACCCCAGTACATCGGCATCCAGCGAATGAGGGTGGCATAAAGGCTTACATCACCCAGGGTGGCGGCAGCTTCTTTCTCTAGTGGATCCGCAAACTCGTATCCCAGGTTGGCACAGGCGCTTAATAGACCGCTGATAAAACAGATCACCATTCCGATCCAAAAGACCTTGCCGGTTGGTTTGATGACACAGGATGAAGTCGGTTCGGCAACTGTTCCCTCAGGTAGCTTCCGAAGGTCTTTTTCCCGCATGATTCCCGCCTTGCCGGCCAACCATGTTCCCACTAAAAGAACCCCGATCCCAAGAATGGTTACCGTCTTGGCTTTTCCGGGAACTTCATTCCAATGACGGACCAAGGGGACTCCTGAGCCAATCGCCACAGTGAGCCCTTTCAGGATTGAGGCAGCCAGTGCCATCCCCAGAATGCTGAAGCTGTAGGAATAGGTGATCGCACCAAGCCCCCAGCCAAATCCGAAGACATAGACAAGAAGGTTGGCTTGGAACCCGACGGACTTGATCACGGTTGTCCAGCCAGGAAGCAGGATATTGATCGCGATCAGGGGAACCACAATGGTGGCAAAAAACAAAGACAGGAGCGCCGCATTGTCCACGGTGTATTTGCGCATCACCCGGTACTGCAAACCGAAAGCCCCTCCCGCCACGGCGGCGACCAGGATCATGAAGAATCCGAATACCATTGATTGCCTCCCTCCCACCAAAAAAATGGTGATTCAAACAAGACACGTCTGACATTTCATCCATGCCGAAACCGGTTTACCATCGGCCTGAGTCCCTGTCAACAACACTTTTATGAAGGCGCTATGGAACCCAGCAATAGTCTCACAAAATGTATTTCATACCAAATAGACGTATAAAGATCAACCCCCTTTTTTCAAAAGCCAAAAAGATCTCCGGCTGGTTGGTTCTTCACAGGACAAGCTTGTTGGGCTTCTCCCACAGGAAAGATAGATCCTCCGATCCATTGGAATAAAATGGAGAACAAAATGAATTTGCCGGAAAATCCAGGCTTCCTTGGGGGATCTACCCCTAATCAAAAAAAATTGTATTGATTCCAAAAAACACCTTGACAAGATCTCCGCTACGGAGTAAAAACCCTACAGGATTGTCTTAAACGTCTGAAAGACACTATCAACTTCAGGGATCCTCTCGGGAAGCGGTTTCTTCTGGAATGAACCAGTTTCGGTAAGAGAACTTGCCGGGCTGTGAGGATGTTTCAATTCATGGTGGAGGAGGTTTCAAAAAATGAGGAGGAGCAGTTTGGCGGTTCCGGTGCTGGTAATTCTCTTTTCTGTTACACCCCTGTGGGCACAACAAGTCTGGAACCTCTCAGCGGATTGGAGTGAAACCAACGGGAATCCAAATGGGTATTGGACCTACGCGAATAGTACCCCCCAGGCTTTCCCGACGGTGGTGCAGAACTTCAACACCCCGGACATGGGCCCCGGGCAAACCGGCTGGGGAGGAATCGGTGGAGCTCATGAAGGCTGGGCAAAATCAATTGGTGCTGGTCCCCATGACTTCCCCGCTGGAGCAGTGGGCGCACATGGTGCCTGCCGCATCATCTGGACGGCACCGGGTAACGACACCTTCACAATCTCGGGTGGGGGCTGGATGTTCCGTCACATCGGACGAACAGTCACCTGGCATATCTGGAAGAAGAGTGGAGACACTACCACCGAGCTCACCCAAGGCACCCAGAATGATGGCACCACACAATTCAATTCGACCACTCCAGAGCCTTTCTCCAATGGAACAGGTGGTGCGGGGGTTCTCACCCAGACGCTTGCAGCGGGAGACCAGTTGATTTTTGGGCACGATGATGGTGATTTCTTTGCTTATGACATCACGATCACGGGAACAATCCTCTTCCCGACACCAACACCTCCGGCAGCAACCCCAACCCCAACTGTCAGCGCCACAGTCAGTCCTGACAAGAACGTCTGGAGCCTGGAAGGTGACTGGAGCGAGGTAAATGGAAATCCCAACGATGCCTGGACATATGCCAACAGTCTGTTACAGGTCTTCCCGCAGGTAATTCAAAACTTTAATACACCAGATATGGGTGCTGGTCAAACTGGATGGGGCGGGATTGGCGGCGCCCACGAAGGCTGGGCCAGATCGATTGGTGCGGGTCCGCATGACTTCCCCGCGGGTGCGGTTGGCGCACACGGAGCAGCCAGGGTCATCTGGACTGCCCCCAAGAATGCCACCTATGTGATCTCAGGTGGAGGCTGGATGTTCCGACACATCGGCCGCGTTGTTACCTGGCACATCTGGGTCAACGGCACTGAGATCACACAAGGCACCCAGAACGATTCCACCACTGACTTCAATTCCAATACACCGGAGCCATTCTCCAATGGAACCGGAGGTGAAGCGGTTCTCACACAGACCCTGCAGACCGGTGACAAGATCATGTTCGGTCATGATGACCCCGATTTCTTCGCTTACAAGGTCAACATCGTCGTCCAGGGATTCAATCCCGGCCCTACTTCCACGTTAGTTCCCACACGTACTCCGACACCCACAATCGGTATCGAGGGCAACGCAAAAATCTACAAACTCGATTCGCAGGGATCGACGGAGTATCTCGGCGTCGGTGTGGGTGATGTGGATGGCGATGGGACACCGGAGGTCATTTCAACCGTCAAAGGCGGCGCTCCAGGAGTCTTCAATGACACCAACGTATTCTTCCTGAAAGGCAAGGACCTGGAAGCTCTCGACCTCGGTGATGATGGTGTTATCGATGATATATGGAACGTGGTTCCAAATGAGAATGTGTTTACCGCGGGTCTCGATGAGGGAGCGTGGTTTGCATCCACTGGAGATTTCCTCGGGAACGGCCGGCACCAGGTTCTCATCAATCACCGTGCGGATGGGCGTGCGACCAGCAGTCCCTTTGGGATCTGGTCACGTAATAATACGGATCCTCCGGGAACAAACACAGCCTGGAGCCTGGCCGCGAGTCTGCCAGCCGCTTTTGGGAGTGCTGGATCCTTCTCGCAGACCGGTCGTTTCTTCCCCGGTGTAAACCGCGATTTCATCACCATCGGTTCCGGTATGGTCGATAGCTTCGCTGCCCGAGTTGTCGGCCTCGATGATGCCGGCACGGGAATCAGCTCGGATACATATGCTGGCCCGCTGACCGGAAACAACTTCCGTGCAACCTTCCTCGGGGATATCTCGGGAGATGGAGTCGCTGACCTTGGCTACTGGTCGCAGAATCCCAAGTTTCTGGCGATGAGAGGCTATGCATCCGGGGCAAGCGGTTCGCTGGTAACCACCGTATCTGCAACTCTGTGGGCCAACGGGCAAGCCCCGTTCGATGGGGTGACTTTGCCCTACAACGCCCCCGAGATCGGGAAGGAGTTTGGACCCGTCGGGCGCGCAGGGAAATTCTTTGTAGGTGATCCCTCCAAGGATGGGCGCAAGGAAGTGCTTCTCCCTCTGGCTGCGAACGGTGCTGGCAACGCTCCGGGAATCCTCCTCTCGATCCAGGCAACAGCTGCTACCAGTGGCGGTGCGTTTGGATCGTTGGCCTTTGAATACGAGGTGGTGGATATCATCCCCACCGAGCGTTTCACTGCGGCGACCAGCGTGGATCTCGATGGAGATGGTGATGTAGAGATCATCGCAGGAACACTTTCCGGAATGGTTTATGGCTATGTCCGCCGGGATCAGGCGCCGGGATATACACCGGGAAGCGTAGCCTCGGTGGAAGATGGCAACCAGTATGTCCGTTTCGTTCTCTCGGGCAATGGTCACGGGGTTGCCAAACCGGTTGGTTCCTATGTTGCCGACATAGGAATGGGTGACCTGGATGCGGACGGAAAGAATGAAATTGCACTTTCCACCGGCTATCCGGGTGGTCCAGCGAATGTGCCGGGAACCTATGTCATCGATAACATCACAGTACCGACAGCTCCACCTTTGCCGACATCGATAACAGACTGGGCCAGTTACTGAGAAAACAAAACACTCGTCATGGGAATGATGTATACTGAGTTATGAATCCTGTGGTTGTCCGCCGGGGGAAATCCTCCCCTCCTCGCAGGGAGAAACCCCCGGCGGTAAATGTTACAAAAAACTTGGAACTGCCGCCCACGCCGGTTGACCGGCAACAAGTAAGGAGAGTGGAGGTTGTATGATGCGCAGGTTGTCTTTTTCAGAAAAGCATGGCTTTACTCTCATTGAGCTGCTAATTGTTATTGCCATAATCCTCATCCTAATCGCTATTGCGCTTCCCAATTTCCTCGAGGCGCAAATTCGAGCGAAAGTCAGCCGTACCAATTCCGACCTGAGGGCATATGAAATCGCGCTCGAGTCTTACAACGTGGACTGGAAACACTACCCTTGGCCCATGTGCTGCAAAAATCCAGGAGTCCGTCCTGGACGCAACGGTTGGCCCGATGTGGCGCACTGCTGGCAGACAGTCAATCTGCTTGAACTGACCACACCTAACAAGTTTATCAGTTCGGTTAACCGTCAGGATGTTTTCTCGACCGATGTCGGCGAAACGCAGGGCTTATGGTTGAACAGTGGCTACTACACTTATCAGCCCTACATGTTAGGAGGGTGGTTTCTGAATAATGTGGACAGTGCAACAGCCAAACGTATCCAGCGCGAAGCCTGGTGCCTGCTTGCCTGGGGTCCCTCTCAACACCACCCGACCACATCCACGGGCCAGGTCATTCCTGTTCACTTCCCCGACTGGGGTCCGAGTACGCGAGGTGGCCTGGGCTGGGGTGATGTGGTTTACAGCCCAACCAATGGAACAGTCAGCAATGGGATCATCTATCGTTGCGGAGGTTCATTGCAGGGTTGGTACAGCGGCAATGGTAAATATGCGATGTCACCGCGCGTGGGAAACTGACATAAATTCACGAGAATCTGTGTTGTGACCATATTCCCAGACCAGAGAGGGGGGTCCTTCCCCCAAGGCGAAGCGGCCTCCCTCCTCCTGACGATATAACCTCCCCCGGCAACGAATCGAGTTCCCATGTTTCCTACAAGGTTTTACTTCCAACTGGCTCTGTCTCTTTTGGTCCTATCATTTTCAGGAAGATGTGTCCATGCAGATCCAACTGACATCATTTTTAATGAGATTCTTTACAACGCTTCACCTGATAACACAGGTGGAGAATTTATTGAATTTTTCAATCGTGGAGAAATTGCGATTGATCTTGGTGGCTGGTCAGTGGAGGATGCAGTTGAATATACGTTCCCTCAAGGTATCTTTCTCAATCCTGTATCATTTATCGTTATTGCAAGGAACCTCTCCGAAGCTTCATCCTTTTATGGTGTCCCCATCGTGGGGGAATACACCGGGCGACTTGATAACGCTGGAGAAACCGTAGTTCTCAGAGATAACAATGGAGTCCTCAGAGATTACGTAACATATGGTGATTCCCAGCCCTGGCCTTCCGAGGCCGATGGGGGTGGACCTTCACTGGAGCTCTTTGATCCCTTTAGCGATAACAGCTTGCCAGGAAATTGGGGAGTCGGCCAAGACTACACACCCGGTGCGCCCAACAATCCAGCATTTCCTGGTGCTGGTCCAATTGTCATCAGCGAGATCATGTATAAACCCCAGCGCGAGGAACCTCGACAACGGTATGACAGAGTCAACAACCAGCCTTATACCGAGGAAGGGGATGACGAGTGGGGAGAATACATCGAACTGTTCAACCGGAATAACTCCACAATCGATCTCTCAGGATGGAGCTTCACGGATGGCATCCAGTATACTTTTCCTCCAGGGACTGAGCTTGCTTCACATCAATACTTGGTAATCGCTGCCTCTCCTGAAGTGATTGAACAACGCTACCACCCCCAGTACCTGACGGGCCCCTGGGATGGGAAACTCGACAATGGTGGTGAGCGGATCACTCTGCGGTCAGCGCCTCCGAATTCAATCATTGTTGATTCGATCCGCTATGATGATGAGTATCCGTGGACCATAGGACCTGATGAATATGGGCATGCTCTTGAGTGTATCGATGTCAACCGGGACAACGGAACCCCCGCAAATTGGCGATCAAGCCAAACACCACTAAATTCAGCAGGTTCTATTGGTTCAGGGGTCATTCAGGATAACCTTGAAACATTTCCCATTGGGAATGGAACCCCAGGAGACACCAATTCCGTAGCCACGAATGGAGTCCCACCTCTGGTTGCGGATATAGCGTTCGCCCCCACACAACCAACTTCCCTGGATACGGTTACAGTAACGGCTTTGGTGACAGATGCGAGCCCGATTGTTGAAGTTTCACTTGAGACATTTCTCGGCATTTCCACTTCTTCGACCATCTACCCCATGTACGATGACGGGGGACATGGAGATGCCGGGGCAGGCGATGGGATTTATGGTGTCCAAGTTCCTCCCCGTCCCTCCCAGACTCTGGTTCACTTTCGTATCATTGCGGAAGACATGGAGGGAAGCTCGACTTCATTTCCTTATGAGGGAGATCCCTCACCCACCTTTGCGTATTATCATTTCGATGACGAAATCACCACCGGACTCACCCAGTATCATCTCTGGATACCCCAGTCGAGTATCAATGCCCTTGAGGCCAACATCTGGACTGAAGAATACCAGGACTGCAGCCTGGTTATTGATCATATAGCCTATCCCCATATCGGTGTCCATTACAGGGGACGTGCCAGCCGCAGTCATCCCAAACGTCAATACCAGTTCCGTTTTAACCGGAATCAATTATACAACGGCAACCGTTCACTCGACACAATGCTCGCCCGGCCTGATGTTCAAAAAATTGCATACGACATTATCGATCTTGCCGGTCTTCAGAATCTCGTGTCCGATCTGATCCGTTTGCACATCAATGGCCCCTTCCATGGTGTCTATGTCGCCTTCGAGTCTCCTAACAGCGCCTGGCTGGATAAATACGGACATGATCCAGACGGTGAGATATATAAGGCCCGTGTCTGCGAGACACTCAATCAACAGTATAACTCCGACCTTTTTAAGAATGGTTATTCAACGGATCTTGAATATTGGGGGGTTTGGGGAAAGCCAATACGCCCATTGGAAGCACCCGTACGGATCCGTGAGTTTGTTGACAAGATCAATAACCTTCAAGATACCGATCTTCTGCCATGGCTCGATTCCAATGTGGACCTGGACCAGTGGTTTACCTTCTGGGGTTTACGGATTGCCATGAATGTCGACGACTTTCTATGCCATAATTATTATCTCTACCTTCCAGGCCATCAGGGAGGAAAGTGGCGACAACTCCTGAATGATTTTGATTCTTTCGGCAGGATGGCATACCTGCGCCCACATTATGGTGATGGCCTGGGCGGTGATAATCCGGACTGGCAAAGAAATATGTTTTACAGGAGGGTGACCGATAATCCCACTCTGTCAAGGCTTTATCACCTTTCATTGCGGAAGCTTTTAACCGAATCATTCCGGGAAGACCTCATCTTCCCAATCATTGACAGCTGGTTCTCCCAGACTGCCCAAGACCGTTTGGATGAGAATGCGATGTGGGGAACGATGCTGACCGAGACAAATTCCATCAAGTCCCTGATCACGACTCAACGAAATAACCTTCTTGCCTTTCTCTCTGGTTTGAATCTCCCTGGCGAGGATGATGTACCAGACATTTCACCATCTGGTGGGACTTATGATTTCCCAGTTGTGGTCACCATCTCAACTCCATGTGTCGCTTACTACACCCTGGATGGCAGTGATCCCCGTTTGAGCTCAACCAGCAGAGTTTACCAGGGTCCAATATCCATCACTCGAACCTCAACATTGACCGTTGCCGGTTTGTGTGATGCGAGTGTTTTACCGACGCTAACCCCGGTTCCAGGTCAGGATCCGCCTTGGGACGCCTCGAACCAGTTTAGTCTGGCTCACAACCCAAATGGAGTCTGGAGGTACGAGGACGGTAACGGCAATCTGCTCACGACAACAAGTACGCAGTGGAATCTTCCTGATTTCCCACTGGGTAATCCGGGATGGCTAGGTCCTCCAGGACTGATTCATGCCGGCTGGGCGGTGAGTAATGGACATCACGGCGGTGAAGTTGCGACTCCAGCGTCTCCTCCGAAGGATTGGCCACAAGGCAGTATGGGTACTCATTCCCCGACCTATCTTACCTGGACAAGCCCAATATCTGGAACCATATCAGTTCTTGGTTCTTTCTGGAAAATGCGTGACTGGATTACTCCCAGCGGCGCTTATTCCGGCAACGGATCTCCCAGACCCTGTCCGGTTACAATTCTCAAGAACAGCAGCGTGATAGCCGGGCCCTATACTCTCACCGAAACCTCATCGGCACCTGGAAAGACATCCTCGAATCCCGCCGTTCTGCAGGCGCAGACCCCAATCGCTATAGGAGATAAAATCCGCATCAAAGTGGATGGGATTGATTTTGTTGGCTTCCAACTGACGATATCACCTCTTGTGAATATCCGGAAAAAATCGCCAAACCCAATTATACAACCTTCATCGGGTGCGTGGACTGATCTGATCACAACACATTATCAGATCACTGGCTCTCAAACACCATCGAATGTGAATAACTGGAGAATTTACCCCCGTTAAGTTTTTCTGAAGGATAAATTATAGAAATTGGAGGAGTATTATCTCATGTCTAACCAGATGTTTAGAAATCAGTCACCACATTCATTCCTGTCTCCTTATTTGATTATCCTGTTTTGCGTCTGTAGCCCAATAACATGCGCAACAGAAATATCTCGACTTTTTCCTCCAGATCTGAAACCGGGTGAATGGTCTACCTTCGGAGCAAAAGATTTTAATTCCAATGTGACAGGCGTTATTTATCGAGGTGACTCACCACGTCCTCTCAACGGGATGCCGTTAGGGGGAATTGATACAGGATGCCTGGATATTGAAACGAGTGGCTCAATTGGCTGGTCGACAATTTTTAATCATTTACAGCCAAGGGGAGGGCCCGTTAATGAACCCTTCCTTGGTATCAATGTTGGTGGAAAGACCTGGCTCATGTCTACAGCTGAAGGGAAACGGCTGAATAATCCCAATAACACAGCCGAGGTTCCGACGATTTTCCCCCTTCAGATTGAAGGTATCGAAACTGCCTCCTTAATCGATTATTGGGGACATTATCCCATCCTCGATATGGAATTCAGTAGTGGATGTCCCCTTTCGATAGGCATTCGCGCCTGGAGTCCGTTCGTTCCAGGGGATTCCGCCATCTCGAATACACCAGGAGCTGTTTTCGAGGTCCATCTCAGAAATCCTGTAGAAACACCTCAAAAAGGAACTGTTGCCTTCTCTTTCCCCGGTTTCCCCAAGCATCGTCCATTACCCGGATCCAGTGTTCCATCTAACATCTCAGTCCCTGAGAGGCCTTATCTTCCAGGATCTCCTCCTTTTGATGGGACAACGTTACCTGAGAAAGATCCTCAGATATCCCGTCCCGATTCAGAAGGAACTCATGGTGGCAGGATGGTGATAGCAGATCCCTCTCTCGATGGACATAATGAGATTCTTGTTTCTCTCAAGGATAATCAGACAGGCCGTGGTTTCCTGGTTTCCTTTCAGCGTAATAATTCCACTTACGGTGGCCCGATCGATGGATCTGGAGTATACGATTATGAAATAATCGATATCTTCACATCAGGGAGCCTGACCGCACTCCTGGTCGATGATATTGATCATGATGGAAAATCCGAAATTCTCGCCGGATCCGTAAATGGGGAAATCTTCTCATACAAACGAAATGTTCCTGGTTTCAGTCCTGGCAACCTGATCCCGCTGAAGGAGTACAAACGCAGCTCTCTCACAACTGAATCCCGAAAGGGTTCGTACGTAACAGAGATCCAGGCAGGTGACCTGACCGGTGATGGCAAGGTTGAAATTGTCTGGACCTCTGGAAGGAGAAAAGATGTATCCGGGCATCCATCAGGGATTTATCTCTATATGAATGGAAAAACACAGACCTTGAAGGAAGATCTTAATTCAACGTTCACGGGATGTGCCTTGGGCGACTTCAATGGTGACGGGAAGTTGGAAATAGGAGTTGCCTCTCACGGTTTTAGCTCCCAGGACGAAAATTCCATCAGAGTTTTAAGTCTCGATTCCACAGGAAGTTTGATCAAATCAGAGACGGTGAGTCAATTCGAAATCAATCATGGCCCTCAATGGATTGTCACGGGGGATTTTGATGGTGATGGTTTGGATGATCTTCTGGCTTCCACATTGAAACCATCAACTGTCTGGTTCAAGCGGGATAAGTCACCTATTGGAACGTTGAATGCCTGGGCGCCCGCCGAGGAAGCCGCACCCCATTATTTCCCGGGTTACAGTAAACCGGCAATCATCAGTGGAGATGAAAATCGATCCACAATCTCCTTAGGCCAGGATAATTCATTTATCCTCAAACGTCATACCTCCAAAACCGGTGGTCCTAACCTTGGATGGATCCTGGAGAATTGGCATGTGGGGGGTGCTTCCAATAGCATGCAGGCTGCAGCGATAGGCGACCTCTCAGGAGATGGAATATATGATGTGATGTATTGGCACACCAGCCATGAACTCGGAGGTCACACATCAAAAGAAATTCAAACTGAAGACAAAAAGAAAGAGATTGAATCAGCCAAACCTTTCAAGCGATACTTACTCGACAAAACTCCTCTTGGTGTATGTGTAACTGATGAGACCTATGATTTGAGTTATGCAATAGGTGTCCTCGATGAGGAGCACCCGCGAATAGGAGGAGGACTTGGTACCAATGGGAAAGCGTGGAACTTAATCAGTAGCCAGCTTCCTGAGTCAGACCCGGAAGGAGGAGCCAGTGTTGCTGTAGACTTCGAATTGAAAGCAAAAGAGTCTCGGATCATCCGCTTCGCGCTCGGATGGTATGCTCCACAATGGAAAGGAAGTGGTGTTCCTGAGTCCTCGGGCATTGAGTACACACACATGTACGCGAAACGTTTTACCGATGCTCCGGATGTCTTGAGATTTCTTTCCGATTACCATTCCAATATCCTGAAGCGGATTATTTCATGGCAAGAAGCCATCTACACTGATAAGGAAACCCCCGGGTGGCTCGCCGATTGCCTCGTGAATATTCTTCACCTTATTACCGAGTGTAGTGTCTGGGGCCAAGTCAAAGATCCGATACTTCCCATTTTCAAACCTGAAGACGGCTTGTTTGGACTGAATGAATGTCCTCGTGGATGCCCTCAGATTGAGTGTATCCCGTGCAGCTTCTACGGCAATATTCCCCTTCCCTATTTTTTCCCTGACTGCGGTTTATCCACACTCCGTGGTTATAAGAACTACCAATTTGAAGATGGACGCGCTCCATGGATTTTTGGAGGTTGTACCGCACAGACACCACCCTACAATATTTCAACTCCGGCCAAGGGATATCAAACCGTCCTAAACGGAGCTTGCTATGTCGTCATGGTGGACCGTCACTGGAGGATTACTGGAGATGATTCCATTGTTCGGGAATTCATGGATTCCGTGAAACGTTGTTGCGAGTTTTCGTTCAACCTCAGGCCGGCCTATGGTCCTTCTCAGGTGATTGCGATGCCCACGGGAAATGTTGATACTGAATGGTTCGAAGCTCCTGAACCGGGTTGGCAAGGATATATCACTCATGGTGGCGGTATCCGTCTCGCACAAGCCGCCATTGCTCGCAGGATGGCGGAGTATGTCGGCGACCAGGAATTCGTCAGAAAGTGCGATGCATGGTTGAAAGACGGTACCGAAGCACTCGAAAAATACCTCTGGGCTGGTAATTACTATTATAACTTCCATGAACCGGAAACAAATACACTTTCGGATTTTGTCTTTGGATACCAGCTGGATGGAGAATGGATCGCGGATTGGCATGGACTTCCAAAAAACACTGTTTTTCCAACCAACCGCGTTCTGACAACTCTGGAAACGATCAAAAACATCAATTGCAAATTATCTGAATCGGCCGCGGTAAATTACGCAAATCCTGATGGAACTCCAGCAAAGGTCGGCGGTTATGGTCCATACAGTTATTTCCCACCTGAGGCGATGATGCTGGCCATGAACTATATGTATGAGGGCCAAAAAGACTTCGGAATGGATCTCCTTTACCGAACCATGAAAAACATTGTATGCAAATGGGGATACACCTGGGATGCTCCGAATATTATGCGTGGCGATAAGGACACTGGCGAAAGGACCTTTGGATCTGATTACTACCAGGACATGATGCTGTGGGCCGTCCCCGCTGCAATCGCTGGTCAGGATCTTACCGGCCCATGTCAGCCGGGGGGACTTGTTTCACGCGTAATCGCAGCCGGAAAGTAGAATCCTTCATCTGGATTCCTGACAGGTTCATCAGCCGGAATCTCCAACCTCGATTCCGGCTGATACCTTCTTTTCGGTTGATGACAAAATAAGTCATGGAAGTTGAGAACAAACGATGTGGCACGAGTCTCGAACCCTTTCATCCATCATAATTTTACTTCTCTCCATGAATGGCATGGCAGAGGCAATGAAAACAGATGAAAATAAAGTCTGGAAAGGAAAGATTTGGGATCTGGCCGCGGAATGGAGTGATATTCACAATCCTAATGGGCCTTGGATATATGGACGGACAGAACGGTCTGGGAGTGGTGAATGGGGTTCAGAACTCATTGTTCATGAAGGTCAATGGTCACCTTTCGGCCTTGCATTACCAGTAGGCCAAACTGCATGGACTGACGGAAAAAATCCAACGCCAGGTTGGGCTAAGTGTATCCGGGATTTTCCACCTGGTTCAGAACTCGACATGCGCGCTGGTGATGTTATCAATGCCGGCTGGTCGATGATTCACTGGGTCAGTCCATTCGATGGACAGATCCGTCTGACCGGAAACCTCTGGCGTGTTCGCAGAGCCAAGGATTCAGATAACAAGATCGATGTGTGGATTCTTGAGAATAAGGGTTGGATCCCAAGCACGGAGACTCGGCGTCATCGAATTGCTTTGTTGGATTCAAACACTACGCGCGAGAATCCAGTGAAATTCGATCTGTCGTTTGCTGTTGAAAAAGAACAGGAAGTGTGTTTGTTTTTTGGAACCGAACCACCTTCTGCTCCCCCCGATCTGGCAGGATGTAATCTGCAGATCGAAGCCATAGAAGAGTACATAAAGCCTCAGATCAACCGTGATCCCGGTGAGTGGATCAGACCTTTTGCATCGCATGGTGAAACAAACATTTCAATTCTAAGGAACCAAAACTGGGAAATCTGTTATACCAGCAATCAAACGAGGTATATCGAATCATTGATTGGAGACCGTTGGGTAGGACGCTATTGGACACCAGATGGAAGATCAGATTATTATGACCGTTGGGATAGCAGCGCATTCGAAATTGGGATTCTCGATGATCCAGGTAACTCTGAACCCATCCAACTTAGTCGAGGCTGGAGGTGGGATGGATCTCATGAGGAACATCCGACCGATAAGGGGGCTCGCCACTATGTTGTTGAACTTTCAAATGTGATAAAGCCGCTCCAAGTAAAACTTCATACAACGATGGATGGCACCCCCATTCTGGCACGATGGCTTGAAATCACCAACCAGAGTGATCAGTCCATCGCGATCAGGAACCTTATGCCGTGGTGCGGGCGCCTTTGGAGTCAGGATTCACGATTCACGTTGTTCCATTCCATACGCTCCGATGGACAATGGGAGGGATGGACCGGGTGGACGCCGCTTGAGCCGGGAGCCAATATATTCCATAATGAAAAAGGACTGATGTACGATGACCCCTTCTTTATTCTCCGGAATGGTACGCGGGATGAGTATTTCATCGGTGAACTCGCCTGGCCAACCAACTATGAAATGTCCTTCCAACGAGACCAGGGACTTTCCTTCAAGATAGGTCCGACGGCAACCAATGCATTAAGGGTTCTGTCCCCGGGGGAGTCCATCCAATCCCCGATCGTCCACCTGGGTTGTGTGACAGGCACCTTCGATAAAGCTGTGCAAGCCATGCACGATCATATACGCCTTTCTGTTCTTCCTGATCGGCCCGTTGAGCAACGCTACCGGGTTCAATATCTCATGCCGGAAGATCAAGGCATGACGGTCTACAGGGCCTCTGATTACAATGAGGAAAATGTGAGGAAAGCAATGGATGTCGCTGCATCCGTGGGAGTGGAACTCTTCATTGTGGATGGTCCAACCTGGGCCGAGGGATATGGCAACTGGGTTCCCAGGAGAGCCTGGTTCCCCAATGGATTCGGTCCGCTGCTCCACCAGGCTCGCAAGGACCATCTTATCTTTGGTGTGTATGCTGAACCTGAAGGCGGACGTGGAGACTGGAGCCAAACCAGAACCTGGAAGGAGCATCGGGAGTGGTTCAAGATCGGGACACTACTTGACCTTTCTCAACCTGACGCTCTCGCATACATGCGGGATGAATGGACCCACATTATCGAGGATCTCAAGATTGGTTTCTACCGTCATGATCTGAATACAGTGGGATGTGGTGAAGGCTCAACAACTTTGCGTGACGGATTTGTCGAGTGTGATTATTGGCGTCATCAGGAAGCCTTCTATAGTCTTACAGAGGAAATGCAGCAGAAATATCCCCGTCTCATCCTTCAACAGGCCTCAGGAGGCGGGACACGTCTGGATTTGGCAACAGTCGCTTGCTGGGATGAACACTACACCAGCGATCGCGCAGTGATGCCATACCTTTATCAGATGGCCTCGGGACTGAGCACCTATTTGCCGCCTGAAATCCTGGTGACTCCGAATGGTATGCAAGGTTACTCCAACCTGGATACACTTCTCCGAGGCATTTACACGCTGGGGAACACTCCCATGATTTTCAATGGAATACTTCCGCGCACGGTCGAGGAGCTGACTCCCTCGATGAAGGATAAGTTTCTTCACAACAATCGAATATACAGGAATTTTATACGGCCTCTCTTGAGTACTTGCAAGGTGTATCACCACGCACCTGTCAACGAGACGGGCGGAGTTGAGAGCGGTCCATGGTTCGCCATGGAATTCACTTCGCCCGACCGGAAAAAAGGATGGGCCACAGTTATCCGTCTTACATCAGGAGAACCCGAGACATTTCTCTTTAAACCTCGTGGTCTTGATCTTGAAAAAACCTATGACGTCACCTTTGACAACTCAGGTGAGACCATACCCCTTACTGGCTTCCTGCTCAAACAGAATGGAATCCAAATCGAAGACCTGGGAGTCCTTGCTTCAGAGCTTCTCCTCTTTGAGACACGTTGAGCATAGATCGATCCTGTCATGAGATGTAGCCAACCAAGCCACTTCTTTGTCAGGTTATCTGCGAGTGAGACCCTCAATTTTTAATATGAATCAAGTGAGTCCATTCGTACATTTCCAATGAGTCGGAATTAATCCACCAGATTTCGTTTTACCCCATAGCAAAACCTGAGATTTCTTTGATAGACTTCTGTGTGGGATGTTGAACTCATGGAGGCATCCGATCGATGAAACGGCGGGATTTCATTCATCACTCAGCTGTCACGCTGGCTGCACTGGCAGCCCCTGGACCACGCTTTGGAAATTGCTTACAAAAAAGACCAAATATCCTATGGCTGACCTGCGAGGACATGAGTCCCAATCTGGGATGTTATGGCGATCCCCAAGGTCAGACACCTCATCTGGATCGGCTGGCCTCCAGCGGTATTCGTTACAACAGGGCTTTCTCTGTCTGTCCCGTGTGCGCACCGAGTCGTTCAGGCATTATCACTGGTGTTTATCCCTCCACACTCGGCACTCTTCACATGCGCAGTCAGATCGAGCTGCATGCCCCCATCAAGTGTTTCCCGGAATATCTTCGCAGCACGGGATACTATTGCACCAACAATCAGAAAGAAGACTACAACTTTAAAACACCATCGACGGCGTGGGATGAATCCAGCGGGAAAGCCCATTTCAGGAATCGCCCGGATTCAAACCAACCCTTCTTTGCGGTTTTCAATTTCACAATCACTCATGAGTCAAAGATTGGAACCTTACCAGAAGGTCTCTCACCTAATGATCTTGCGTTGCTTGAGGGGCATGAACCACACAATCCCTCTACCATCAAGATCCCACCCTATTACCCGGATACGGAAGTTATCCGGAGACACTGGGCCCATTACTACGACCTGATCACCGCCATGGACCGTCAAGCCGGAAATATACTCCATGAACTCGAGGAAGATGGACTCGCTGAGAATACTGCAGTATTTTTCTTCAGTGACCATGGAGTGGGAGCACCCCGTGGCAAACGTACCCTCTACGATTCAGGAACACATGTCCCTTTGATCATCCGTTGGCCCGGGCAGATTGAACCTGGAACTGTTTCAGATCAACCTGTCAGCTTCATCGACTTGGCTCCAACGGTTCTATCCATTACAGGGATTTCGATTCCTCAATATATGCAAGGCATTCCTTTCCTGGGACCACAAAAGGGAATACCCAGAAAATTTGTGTACTTCACTCGCGACCGGATGGATGAACGTTATGACACAATCCGTGCGGTACGAGACCAGCGATTCAAATACATCCGGAATTATGAACCCGCAATTCCCTATGACCAGCCGCTCACCTATCCCGAAAGTTTCCCCATCATGCAGGAACTCCGAAGAGTGAGAAAAGAGAGTAGACTCAAGGGACCACAAGAATTGCTGTTCCTTTCCCACAAACCACTGGAAGAGCTCTATGACACATTAAACGATCCTTATGAAGTCAACAACATTATAGACAATAAGATCTATCATGAAAACCTTTGTGTCCTTCGTTCTGAGATGGATCGATGGATGATTGAAACCAAAGACCTGGCATTGATTCCGGAGTTTGAACTTGCTGACTGGCTAGAACGCGGCGGAAAACCCGAACAAAACCACCCAACTAATGAGTACCATCCTCTCCCTGACAACGATGGATTCGTGGAGATTTACGGCAGAAAAGCCAATGATTGGATCTCTGATCTTAATAATCCTCACCCCCTCATCCGTTACCGTGGAATCAAGGCACTGGCACTTCTTGGTAAGCCAGCAATCACTGAGTTAGTGAAAGCCCTGAAGGATTCTGATTCCATTGTCGCCTATTGGGCTGGACGAGGTCTTGGAGAGATCCGGGATCTCTCAGAATCAGCCCTTTCCTCACTTGAAGAGACTCTCCAAAGAAGCGAAACTGGTTCACGCCTGGGGGCAGGTTATGCTTTGGTGAAACATGGAAGAACTGACCTCGTACTACCGGTTGCGGTCAAGCTCATGTCAGAGGAAAATGCTTACACACGATTAGCGGCTTTCGAGCTGCTCGAACTGATTGGGCTTCAAAATGAACAGACCGCGGAAGCCATCAGAAAAGCACTTGATGATAAGAGTGACTACTTGGTTCGAAGAGCGAAATGGATTCTCGGAATACCTGCAAGATGAACCAGTACAAAAGCGACACAACAAGGGAAAAACTCATGCAGCGAAGGCAGTTCCTGAAAAACTCAGTCTGGGGCACTCTGGGGATGAATCTGGTAAGGGGAACTAACGGGCAGGCTGCTGAAAAAAATCAGACTCCCAATTTCCTGATCATCCTCACCGACGACCAGACATACAGGGCCATTGGTTACACAAATTCTCTCGTAAAAACACCCAATCTGGATCGGCTGGCGGGTGAGGGTATAATTTTTGAGAATGCCTATGTGGCGTCACCCATCTGTGTTGCCAGTCGTGCCAGTCTACTGACAGGTGTTTTCCCACAGCAACATACTTCTGTGGGGCTCGATTCAAAAGGCTTCCATCATACAGTGATTGAGACCCATCATTTCCAGACTTTGGCGCAGGCACTTGCCACACATGGATACCACACCGGATTTGCGGGAAAATCCCACCTGGGACCACCTCGTGAATATGGTTTCTCTGAAGGTGAAGAGAACCACGATCCGAATGATCAGGAATCATTTGCCTGGGCAACCTCATTTCTTCGAAAATGTGCCGGAAAACAGACCCCTTTCCTGTTATGGTTGGCGGTACGTCAACCTCATTTACCCCTTCTACCGGGTGATGAATGGCTTGAAATCTATCAGGATTCCAAAATACAGGTCGAGCCGAATTTTCTGGTATCCCCACCTGAAGGAAGCCTTTACAATCAGGGACTTCCCGGCGAAAGATTCTACCGAGACTCAGATCATTCCAAAAATTATCAGGGATTGCGTGCTGGCCCGCCCCGTTCCCGTGAGGAAATTCTCAGTTTCATGAGAGCATATTACGCAACCATCAGCCATCTCGATTCACAAATTGGCATGCTGGACCGGGTGCTCAATGAAACAGGGCTTGCCAAAAACACACTCCTCGTCTTCCTTTCTGACAATGGTTATCACCTGGGAAATCATGGGCTGGGGAACAAGATCACAATGCATGAGGAATCAGTCCGAGTCCCCATGTTCATCAACTGGCACAATTTACCCCACAAGGGGGTCCGCTGCCAGGAACTGGTGTCCTCGCTCGATCTCTTCCCCACCCTGCTGGATCTTGCAGGAATCGAAAAGATGGATTGGATCGAGGGCCGATCACTTGTACCCCTATTCACCAACCCTGGAGATTCCATCCGTGATTTTGTCTTCAGTGAATGTGTGGGTGTTGGAGGAACCATGGGGATGGGCCATCGAATGATTCGATCCAGGCAATGGAAATACATTCTCACCGATAGTTGTGAAGAGGCTCTATTTGATGAGATCGAAGATCCGTATGAGCTCAGGAACCTTGCCTTCCTTCCCGCCTGTACCGAAACCCTCAAACTCATGCGTTCTGAATTGCAAAAATGGATGAAACAAATCGGAGATAGTCATCTTCCACCACCTTCCACTTGATAATCCCAAGTGCCTTGTGGAATAAATACCACATTGATCAAATCTAGCAGCCTTTTGAAAAACTCGTTATCCCAATGAAGTCGTGGATTCCCGCTGTCGCGAGAATGACGGTATCGATGAATTTGCTCATGGAACGTCATTCCCGCGAAAGCGGGAATCCACGATTACCCCCATTTTCAAAAAGCTGCTAAAAACCAGAGGCAAGAATCTGAGCGGCGGCAGTGATCGCGATCAGAGCAACCGGGTAAATGGCGGCATAGGCTAAAGCGGGTTCATCTGATTCGACCACTGCACAGGCTGCTCCAAGGCCAGGGGTGCTTGTCTTGGCGCCACACACAGTTCCCAGGCAACTGTTCAGGTCAAAGTGAAAAACGAACCAGGTCAGGAGGAAGGCCACCGCAATGGGCGTGGCAGTTACCAATGCTCCGGCAAACACAATGGTGATCCCCTGGTCTTTCAAAACTTCCAGGAAATGTGCCCCCGCTTCTGTCCCCGCACCCGCCAGGAAGAAGACCAGGCCGAGTTCCCGCAGCAGAAAACGGGCCGCATAGGGGGTTCTCATACGGAAATGCCCCACCCGTCCGTAATAACTGAGAACAAGCGCGACCAGCAGTGGACCCCCGGCAAGCCCCAACCGAACGGTTATTCCCCCTGGAAGCATTAAGGGGAAATAGGCAAGCAGGATTCCCAGGGAGATTCCGATCGCGAAAGGGAGAATGGGGGTTTCATGGATTCGCTTTTCATGGCGGCCGATGAACTCGACAAAGGTTTCGCAGTCTTCCGGACTGCCTACAATCCGCAACAGGTCTCCAATCTCCAGCCGCATCTTCCCCGTGGGAACCACCTCGATGTCCTCACGATCCAGCCGCGTGACAATCACTCCAAACCGTTGGCTGATGTTGAGTTCAGCCAGGGTCTTCCCTGCCGCACGGTGTTCAGAGACATACACTTCACGAGTGACCACATCACGTGACAGTGGAATTTCCTGGTCGGTTTCAGGGCCGAGAATCACCTCCATCTTGCCCAGATCGGCTGGTGTACCCACCGCCAGCACCACATCACCGACCTGGAGGAGCGACTCCCATTTAGCGGTGATGACCCGGTTGCCCCGCTTGATCCTGGAGATGTTCACATCAGCCATACCATGTAAGCGGATATCTCCCAGGCTTTTCCCCTCGCATTGAGGATTCTGGATTAGAAATTTCCGGGTGGTGATCGCTTCCTCTGCCGGGGAAGATCCAGTTTCATTCGGAGCTGAAGACCCTTGGAATCTGGATCGTAACAGGCGTGGTACCAGTTGTACAAAGAGAACCACACCCACCACTCCAAAGGGATAAGCCAGCCCATATCCGACTGAGATGAGAGGATCGGAGAGGGTGTCCAGTGCCGCCGCGAGAGCGGGGGTACTGGTCATCGCTCCCGCGAACATTCCCACTCGCAATGGCACAGGAAGATTAAGGAGCCACCCCATCAGGTAGGCCATCGCTGCTGCTGAGATCACCGCACCCAGACCGATCTGGATGATACTCAGCCCCTGCCGTTGAAAAGTGCTGAAAAAACGTGGCCCCGCCTGAAGACCGACCGCATAGACGAAAAGGATCACTCCCAGATCCGCAATGACATGCGGGACACTCAGCTTGAGATGGCCAAAGACCAGCGCGACAAAAAGCACCGCGGAGGAGCCCAATGACACCCCCTTAAAACGTAAGGCGCCCAGTGAATAACCAGCCGCGATGATAAGAAACAGAACCGCTACAGGATTCGCTGTGAAACGTTCGATAACGCTCAATCGTGTATCTCCACTTGGTTTTCCCTTTCCAGGAAGACCTCCCTGGCAGTGTGCAGGGCATTGAGGGCCGAGGGAAAACCCGCATAGACCGCCAGCTGCATCAACACTTCCACCAGCTCGTCACGGGTCCACCCCACATTCAAGGCAATGTGGAGGTGGGCCTTGAGCTCCGCCGGAGCGTTTCCAAGGGTGGCCAGAGAAGCCACAGTTGCCAGTTCACGTGATTTCAGATCGAGACCGGGACGGCTGTACAGATCTCCGAAGGGAAACTCGAAGATATATCGTACCATATCCGGAGCGATGTCCTGAAGGCTATCGAGGATACGCTCCCCAGCCTGGCTGTTGATCGAATCGAGGAGTTTCCGTCCACGTTCATACCGATCCGGGTTCATAACCACGCTCCTTTCCCTACAGGGAAGTCCAACCTAACATCGCCGGAAGTGTGTTTGCAAGGATACTGGTGTTTCCATGGAGGTTCTCATGCAAAAGATCGTATTACTTCTGATGATACAATCGGTTCCGGCTTTCTTGTTGACGGAGGCTGCGATTGGGCAAGTCCCCTCATCCACCGAGAAAGTCTATCTGTTCTCGTCATTCATGGGGAATGGTGAAGATGGTCTTCATCTGGCATATAGCCTGGATGGCTACAAGTGGGAGGCACTCCGGAACGACCAATCTTTTCTTCAACCTCTGGTTGGTGACAAATTGATGAGAGATCCGTGCATTCGCCAGGGACCTGATGGGACCTTCCATATGGTCTGGACTACCGGTTGGATGGACCTGGGATTTGGTTATGCCTCCTCACGAGACCTGGTGACCTGGTCCGAGCAGGTGTTTGTTCCGATAACCAAAGATTTGAAGGGAGCCACGAATACCTGGGCGCCGGAACTTTTTTTTGATCAGAAGAAAGACCAATGGCTGATCATCTGGGCCACTACCATCAAGGGATTGTTTCCGGAGAGTGAAAGAGATGATGGCGGCCACAACCATCGGCAGTACTACTCCGTAACCCACGATTTCAAGAGTTTTTCTGAAGCGAAACTCTACTTTGATCCCGGATTCAACTGCATCGATGGGACGTTGATCGAGGAGGGAGGCAAGTACCATTTTATCTTCAAGGATGAGCGGATTGGCAAGAAGTGTCTGAGGCAGGCGGTATCGGAGCACCCGGAGGGACCCTTTGCACCTTGTACAGAGCCTTTTACACGGGATTGGGTGGAGGGACCCTCAGCAATCAGGATGGGCAAGGATTGGTTTGTGTTTTTTGATCATTATGCGGCTCCTCAATTCTATGGCGCGGTTAAATCCAGAGACCTGATCCACTGGGAAGATGTTTCGGAAAAAATGGTTTTCCCCAGAGATTTCCGTCATGGAACCGTCATTGAAATCGATGCGAAGACTTTATCCGGGTTGCTCCAATAGACCCCTTGGAAATCCAGGGGGACAGTGCCAACATGCCGGTCCACTACATTCAGCGTTCCACAGAGGGGGCTCAAACAGATGCGTGGCACAGTCAGTGCAAAGGCTTTGGGAAACGCGACCAAATTGGTCCAAGGAATCTCACAGACCAAGATTTCGAATCCTATCGTCGAGAACACCGTCCTTCGCATCATGGAGGACCACATCGAAGTCCTGGCAACCAACCTGTCGGTCAGTATCCGGGCTCGTCTGGCTGCGGAAGACACCGAGGTGGGAGAGGCGGCGCTCCCGGCCAAACTTCTTTCTGATGTGGTCAATGTCTTGCCTGATGCACCTGTGACCTTCTCAAAAAAGGGGAATGAGGTCCTCCTGGAATCGGGGCGTAATCGTTTCAAAATCTGTTCGATCAGCACTGAGGATTTCCCTCCGTTTGTTCCCGAAGTCGAGGGACCAGTACTTGAGATCCCCACAGGTGTTGCCCGGCAGGCGATGGAAAGGACTGTTTTTGTCTGTTCCGAGGAACGTGCCCGCTATCAACTGGGGGGGGTTAAGTTCATCCATGAGGGAGGCAAAGTCTTGTGGGTGGCCACGGATGGACGGCGCCTCTCAAAAGTCGCCCATGAGATTGAAGACCTGTCTGCTCCCAGGGCAGAGATGCTGGTCCCGCAGAAGACTATCCAGGAAGTCATCCGTGCCTTACCCGATGAGGGAGTACTCCGGATTACGGTAGGACCGAAACGGGTTCTTTTCGAGGCGGGAGAGAACACCATTGCTTCGACACTCCTCGAAGACAATTTCCCTCCCTATGAGCCCCTGATCCCCTCCGCCTATGCGATCAACATCTCCGCTGACCGGGATGAACTCATGGCGGCGGTAAGACGGGCGAATGTCCTTGCAAATGAACGTAGCCGCCTGGTGACCCTCAATGCACAGGACAATACGATCACCATTACCGGTCAGCGTATGGAAACAGGTGATGTTCGCAGCGTGATCGATGCGGTCACTGATGGGAATAACACGACTGCCTCCTACAATGCGATGTTTCTCCTGGATTGCCTGCGAGTCCTTGGTCCAGGCAGAGCACTTTGGAGGCTGGTTCAGGATGGGGGTCCCGCTTACCTGTCCAAGGAAGAGGACGACACTTTCCTCCACATCATCATGCCCATGACAGTCCGAGAGGAAGAAGAACGGCGTCCCGATGAGTATGATGAAGATGAGGATTACGTGGACGAAGAGGAGGAGGAAGAGGAGGATCTGTGATCGCTGCACCACCTCACCTTTCACTTCTTGACCTCTCGCGTGAAGGCCTGTCGGACTGGTTGGATCGAGCCGGGGTGGAAGCTTACCGGGCGGGACAGATTCAGCGCTGGATCCATGAACAGGTCTCCATCACGGAGATGCATGATCTCCCGGCCCATCTCCGCTCACGTCTGAGCGAGACCTTTGATGAAGGGTACCTTCCGGTGGTCCAGTCCTTTGAGGGTGAGGGAGCTGACCGTTTCCTGTTCCGGCTGAGGGATGGTGAAGCCGTAGAGAGTGTCCGGATAGGACCGCATGAGGATTACACCGCCTGTATCTCGACCCAGGTGGGGTGCGGCCTGCGTTGCTCCTTCTGCGCCTCCGGCAAGTTTGGTTTGACACGGAACCTTACAGTGGGGGAGATTGTCGGCCAGGTTCTGGCTCTTCGCCGCGAAACCGCCAGATCCAGCGGTCTGGATGGTTGGCCCAGGCATCTGGTTTACATGGGAATGGGTGAACCCTTTCACAATTACAGCGCCACTCTGGAATCCATCCGCCGTTTGATCGATCCCAAAGGGATCAATTTTGGAGCTCGCCGCATCACCCTGTCGACCGCCGGGTTAATTCCAGAGATTTACCGTTTCGCGGGCGAAGATCTCCAGGTGGGACTGGCTGTCTCTCTCCATGCACCCAATTCCGAGCTGCGCAAGAGTATCATGCCGATCGAGGAAGTTTACCCTTTATCCAAAATGTTGCGTGCCTGCACTTTTTATATCGAAAAAACTGGACGCCGGCTTACATTTGAATATGTGTTACTTGCCGGTGTAAATGACACGCCTCGCGAAGCCAAACGGATGGTGGAACTGTTCAAGGACTGGAAACTTGTACACATCAACCTGATCCGTTATAACCCGATTGGATTGACTCGCTTGAAAGCCCCTTCCGAAACGGAGGCCCGGGGTTTCCTCAAACGATTGGTGGATGGGGGGCTTCAGGCGACTCTGCGCAAGAGTCCGGGAAAGAACATCGATGCCGCTTGTGGCCAACTGCGTGGGCTGGAATACGAGAAAGCCGGGATCCATAAACAGGCCAACCTTTCTTTAGCATCATGAGTTACCCTGCTCCTCCCTGGAAACTGTATGGATGGGCCGGCCTCCTGGCTGATTGGTTACCCATGGAACGTGCCAAGGAAGCCTTGCTGCCACTGGGTTTTGTGAAAACCCCCTACTTCCTGGGGGGAACTTTGGGTGGGCATTACATCGCCTCCTATCATCCAAAAGAAGGAGCCTCCATTCCTGAACCTTTCCATGAATTTGGGTTCCTCTCCTGTCTGGCAAAGCTGGGGAACGAGAAAGGTTTGCACCTGGCCCGCATGGCGGTCGATCACCCGCAAGCCATCGATGGAGGCAGAGATCTATGGGGACTCAACAAGTTCGAAGCCCGTTTTGAAGAGATCGCCCCGTATGGCCTTCACGCCATTGCACACGAACAGAAAGTGGATGTATCCGTGGTTTTCAGGAAACGGATACCGCTGGGGCCCTGGAAACTCTCACGGATCTTTGTGAACCGGGTGGGGGGGAAACCGGTCAAATACCGGGTCACTCTCAAAGGGCTGGTCTATTTCTGTTCGGTGGAGAGAAAGGGATTCCATCATAATGGACGGCTTTTCCCCCTGCTCTTCGACAAGTGCACAGTGACCATCGAGGCTCCCACATCGATTCCGGAACCGATGATCTGACGATCACCAGCAGGAGTAGCGATTCTATTCGCCTTGTGTCACCCCAAGCGAATCATTCCGCATCGGTGGTCCTCCCTGCGAATAAATTCGCTCCTCCAGGTGTGCTTTCGCCGTGATTCAACTGGCCCCGGTGTTGGACTCCGGGGCCATGAATGTGATCTTTATCCTTCTCCGCGCGCCATCTCCTGCGGGGAGAGGTGGACTTGTTTATACCCTCCGAAGCTCCACAGGATTCCGAAGACAAAGGTCAGGATAAGGGGTGAAATTGCGACCCAGCGGAAGGTGATTGGCGCGGCTGTTTGACGTACTTTGTCGAGCTGATCCTTAGCTGCCAGACCAGCCTGTTTCTGTTCCTCAGAGGCGGTTTTCTCCGATCCGAGTCCCACCTGTTCAGTGAGCATTTGAACTGTCACTTCCTTGGGAAGCAGTTTCTGGGTTTCCATGTCATAAATGCGTCCCATCACCGGGACTGTCACAAAGATGGAAAGGTTTCCCGCCAACCCCATGATGCCTAAAAGGAGAGCACCACCCTTCGGGAAGCGTTCGGAAGTGACACCGAGCATGGTCGGCCAGAAATAACAGATGCCAGCCGCAAAAATACCCGCTGCAACGAACACAAGGATTTTCGAACTGGTGAAGCTCAGTGCCAGTAAGCCAACTGTCGAGAGTACCGAGCAAACAGTCAGCAGCCCCAATGCTGAGAGATGGTGAACCAGCGGGCCGGTGAAGTAGCGCATGACAAACATGATGAGATTGATGAAGATGAACACCAGGATTCCATCCATCCCAGTACTCTTCGTGAGAATGTCAGGAATCCATTGCATGGGTCCAAGCTCGGTGGCCGCAGTGAACCACATGATAACAAACCAGAGGATGAAGGCTGGCTGGAGTGCTTCCTTGAGCATCTCTCTATTCGACACATTGGAGGCCACCCGCTCGGTGGGGGGAAATTTCTGGCCCAGAATTAAAATCCCATAAGTCAAGGCCGAGATAATGATCAGGGACATTTTCACACGCCAGGCGAATGCAGCCTGGGCCAAACTGGTGGTGGCGGGATCTGGAGTCAGTATCTTCGTGAGCCACAGGGCCAAGAGACCACCGATGATCATCCCCCCAGGCCACCAGGCATGGAGGATGTTGAGTTTGTTGGTCTTGTCACGCGGGTACATGGTGGCAATGAGGGGATTAATAACCGCCTCCACCAACCCATTTCCAAAACCAATGAGTAGGGTAGCGAACCACAGGATGGCAAATCCCGGGGCGAAAATCACCATCAGGACCCCCACGGTATGAAGCCCCCACGCGATCATCAGAAGCTGACGCATCCCCAGGAAATCGCAGAGTGGACTGCCCGCGAAAACCGTAATGGCAAATCCAAGGAATGCGGCGCTTGGAACCCAGCCCATCTGTTCCTTCGTGAGCCCGAAGGTATTTCCCATGGCATCCAGGACATCTCCGCGTATGGCAAAAGCCATGGCGGTGGTGACCAGGGCCAGGCAGCTGGCGATGAATAAACGGCGTGGATGCATCTTCCCTACCTCCTCAAAATGGATGTGATCAACCAAGCGGTCAATGGAAAAACAGGGAACCATCCTACCCGGATTTTTCCGGCTTTTCCATCATGGTAACTCCATCAGCCATCTTTGACGAAATATGAATCTTTCGGTTATCCTCTCCGTTGAACTCTCATGGACAAGCTTTCCTGGAAACACTCCCCATTCGTCTTCTTCCTCCTGGTGGTTGGAATCACGGTCCGTGTGTTCGCTGCACTTCAGGTTGACATGGAACCAACAGGTGACCGGGAGGTCCTGTTTTCCGTCCTCGGAGATGAGTTAAAGTCCTCCTTCAACTACTCGCTGGAGGGACACCCCACGGCGGTGGTGATGCCGGTTTACCCGCTCCTGCTGGGGGCTTCTCGTTGGGTCTTTCCTGAAACCTGGACTCCGATCCGGCTTCTCCAGGCTGTTCTGGGCGGCCTCACCGCATGGCTGGTATACCGGATTGCCTGGCGGATCAGCCGCCTGGAGATGGTGGCTTGGGGTACTCTCCTGCTTTGCCTTTTTTATCCACCGCTGATTCTCTTGTCCCTGAAGATCGAGCCAGGAGTGGTCTATGCCTTTGTTATGGCATTGGGGATCTGGTTTCTCTCATATGTACTCACCCCCTCCTCCCACCTCGTCTACTTCATGATGGCGGCAGTGCTTTTTATGGCTGGCATCTACATCACTCCCAGGATTCTGGTGATCGTTCCGTTACTTGCTCTCTGGGCCGGTCTGAAAGCCTATGACAAGGTAACCGGTTTCCTTGGCGCTGTAGCCCTTTGTCTGGCCTGCATATTATGTCTGATGCCTTGGATGGCTCGTAACTCTCTCTCCCTGGGTGGATTCATTCCTCTCACCACTGGTTTCGTGGTCCCTCTCCAGGAGAGCCTTGTCGAGGCAGGTGCACCCAAAGTTGTCGAGACCACCGCAGCTCGTGGGCAGGATGAAGCCATCCAGTACCATGGGGCAGTCAAAGGATTATTCAACCAACTCAAAGGATCTGGAATGAAAGTCTGGGGGAATGTCATCCTCAGAGGCTTCCCTTTCTGGATCACCACCTATCCGGGCCTTCTGCCAGGCAGTGGTGTAGGACCCCCTATTGGACGCGCTTCTGCATTGGAATCCTCCATGTTTTATCGTGGAATGTGTCTGACAATCACTCTGAGCCTTCTCCTTCTTGCTGGAGTGGGGATAGCGGCTGCCTGTTTCAACCTGAGTGCCTGGATGCTTTTGGCGCTTCTCTTCCTGCTGACCTTTGTGGATACACTCCTCGCGAATCCCTCCTATGACCACCTTGCGTACTGGCCCTATTTCTCGATCTTTGTGGCTTGGGGTGGATGGATTCTATTTGCATGGATACTCGCTCCTCTGTGGCGGAGGCGGGAAGAACAAACCAGACCCTATCAGGAGGACATCCCCCCTCTGACTCCTGTCCAGACTCCACCTGGCCGTTTGGACCCCATTCAACAACGACACATTCCCAAGGTGGACAAGTATCACGATGTTCCCAAAGATGATGATAAGTTAGGACCCATTTTCTAGTGTTCTCCCGCCTTCTACGCTGGATCATTCCGGCAGTCATTCTGGCTTCTACACTTCTCCTTATTTGCCCCGAAGTTGTGACACGCGGGCATGTCTTCGCCCTGGGTGATGTTCCCGACCAATTCCTTCCCTGGCGGGAGTTTGTCAGGGCAGAGATCACAAATGGACGGATTCCTTTGTGGAACCAATTCTCATTCTGTGGTGCGCCTTTCCTCGCCAACATGCAGTCCTGTGTGCTCTATCCATTGGACCGTTTCATGGATCTGTTCTTTCCAGCGGGAACCGCCCTCTCGCTGGGGTTGCTTGTTCATCTGTGGATGGGCGGGATGTTTCTTTATGCCCTGGCTCTCCACTTTGGCGCATGCCGTTGGGCTGCATTGGTCTCGGGTGTGGGCTACGCCCTTGGAGGGTTCCATGCCATCCACCTTCTCGGCGGAAACCTGCTCACTATCACCTCCTCGGTGTACCTCCCAATGCACCTGCTCGCGGTTTCTGTTCTCGCGGAAAGGGTGGAACGTGGGGAGGGGGTGGGATGGTGCCCCGCGTTAGCGGCCTTGTGTGGCGCTCTTCAGATCTACTCCGGCCATGCCCAGATGGTTTTCTACAACGCCATCTTCGTGGGTGTGTTCCTGCTGGTGTGTCTGTTTCAGATGAGCAAGGGGAGAGGACGGTTTCTAGCGTGGCTTCAGTTTATTGGAACAGTGACTTTTCTCCTGGCGGCCCCGCAGATCCTACCCACCCACGAATACAGCCGGATCTCCTCACGCACGGGTGCGCTTCCTTATGATGCCGCCACGGAGTTCTCCTTCGGCTGGGAGTTTCTTGTCTCGCTGTTCCTTCCGGAATATCTGGGAACCCGCGCGGATGTATATACACCCTTGCGTGGCGACACCTTCTGGGGAGACTGGAAGAATTGGTCGGCGGTCTATCTGGGCATTCTCCCGGCTGTGGGATTTTTGTGGTTTCTGTTGCGTATCAGAACCTGCTCCATTCGACGGTCACGTCAATTGCCGCTTCTCATCCTTGGGCTGGTGGCTCTCTTCCTTGCTCTTGGTAGAAACAATCCCCTTTATCCCTGGATTCATGCGCTTCCTCTGTTCGGCCAGTTTCGCGCCCCCAGTAAATTCTTACCCGGATTCATCGTGCCCGTGGCCGTTTTGGGGGCTGTGGGGTTATCTCACATAAGAGAATTCCTGGAGAAGCGTCTCCTCAAGTCTGGTCAATCCACCTATGCGTTGTCTGGAATCATGGTAGGTGCAGCTGGGTTCGCCGCTGCGTTCTTCCTTCCTTCCGTCCACTATGTGGTGACTCCATTCGGTCTGGTCTGCCGTGAATTCCTCCGTTCACTCTCACTTCTACTTCTATCGGGTGGGATCCTGGCACTGAGCACCAGCCCTGGAATCGTAGACAACAACCAGAAGGGCCCTCGATTGGCATCGCTTGGATTGGTGCTTCTCACGGTCATCGATGTGGGAATTTATTTTAATAAATATTCAGTCACTGCTCCTTGGGCGGTGCTTCACCATTTCCCTACGGTGTTGGTCAGGAAACATCTCCAGGAAGGGGAAAGAATTCTCGCCACTCCTGAAGTGATACACCTCAATCAAACAATCCCTGCCAGACTTCCCACACCAGGCGGTTATGACCCCTTCCAAGTGGGAATCTATATGGATGAATTCCGGAGGCTGGGAATCATCCAGCCAGGAGAAATTCCTGATGCCTGGACACCCCCCATCGATCAGGCAGCCAACCTCTGTGCTGGATTAGTGGTCACTCAGGCACGGCTGAAATCTCCCCATTTGGTTCCAGTAGACAGAGATTCGAATTACTTCCTTTATCGTGTCCAAAATCCCAATCCTTTTGTGGAGTGGGTTCCGAAGGAAGGCAATGGACCCACCGCGGGAAGAGCCACCGCGGAACCCTCCCTATCCGCCACCTGGGAAGGAGAGAGACTTCTCCTGCATGGAAACGTTCCTATGAAGGGTTCCATCATTATCCGGCAGACCTATGTCCCGGGCTGGGAATGGAGAGAATCAGAATCCAACGGCAAGTGGCGGGATGTTCAGATGGTAAGCCCATTCTGGCAATCCATCGATGTAAATTCAGGGGCTCTGAATGCCGAGTTACGTTACCGTCCGGTGGGATGGATGTTTGGACTGAAGCTTTTTCCACTGGGCTTGATTGGGCTGTGTGTGATAGCCACCATGGGGTTCCGACGGCGATCACCATGACTCTTTTAGTTATTTGACTCTGATACATAAAGGAGAGATGCAATGCGTTCCGATTGGCTGCGTGGTGTTGTTCACCTATGCGTTTTTCTCACACTGATTCATTTCTGGATCCAGGACTCAAGGGCAGCGGATAATCAAGCTGCCACTACCTCAGAGGCGCTCCAACTTTATGTCTCACCGCAAGGCAATGATGCCTGGACAGGTACACTCAAGAAGCCCAATGAATCGAAAACCGATGGTCCCTTCGCCACAATCCAAGGAGCACGTGATGCCATCCGGAAGCTCAAGGCAGCAGGAAAAGTCACAGGTCCCATCGAAGTTCTGCTTGGAGAGGGAACCTATTTCACGGAGCAACCCATTGTCTTCACCCCGGAGGATTCCGGAACCCAGGAGGCACCGATCACTTATGCCGCGTTTCCCGGTACCAGTCCAGTCATCAGCGGGGGACGTCTGATCCCCGGCTGGGTACGTTCCCGCCTGGGAAAAACGATTGGCACCGAGGTCTGGATGTCTGAACTCGCCAAGGTGAAATCCGGCGAGTGGTATTTCAAAGAGTTGTTTGTGAAAGGCGACCGCCGCCCCAGAACACGCCTTCCGGAAACCGGGTACTACCACTTCACCAGCCTGGTCGAATCCACCGGTGAACACCAATGGTCCGATGGCGTCATGGGTGCGGGTTTCAAAGAAGGCGCTCTGCAGGAGTGGAAGAACCTCAAGGATGTCGAAATCGTGGCACTCACCCGTTGGATTGAATCGCGTTCTCCAATCGCCTCCCTCGATATGAACAACCACATCGTCCATTTCGCCAAGAAGAGCACCTTCCGCCTTGAAGACACTCGTAATCCGGGAAAATTCTCCCGATACTTTGTGGAAAATGTCTTTGAAGCCCTCAAGAAACCCGGCCAGTGGTACCTCGACCGACATGAGGGGATGCTCTACTACCTTCCCAAACCGGGAGAGACACCCAAGTCAGTCAAGGCGATTGCTCCCTGTGTCCAACAAATTATCCGCGTAGTGGGTACCGGCGAGGGATACGACAAGACAGTTCATGATCTCCATTTCAAAGGGATCACTTTCCGTCACGCCGAATGGGAGTACCCCCCTGACAAAGCCAGTTCTCCTCAGGCCGCCATGGATGTTCCAGGCGCGGTGTATCTCGAATCCGCCAGCCGCTGTTCGATCTCCAAGTGCACCGTTGAAGAGGTGGGAACTTATGGCATCGAGATCGGAGCCAACTGCCGGAACATTACTGTCTCCAAATGCAAGATTCAGGATTTGGGCGCCGGTGGAGTCAAGGTTGGCCATGGCAGCAGCCATTCCACGGTCGAGGATTGCCAGATTGCACATGGTGGACGCATCTATCCCAGCGCGATTGGGGTGTGGGTCGGGAACAGTGGCGACAACCAGGTGGTCCACAACCATATCCATGACTTCTTCTACACCGGTATCTCGGTGGGCTGGACCTGGGGATACGGCGACAGCAAGGCGGTCCGCAATTCCATCGAGTACAACCACATCCATGATATCGGGCAGGGAATGCTCAGTGACATGGGTGGGATATACACGCTGGGTATCTCTCCCGGCACAAAACTTACCCACAACCTGATCCATGATGTCTCCGCCTACAGCTATGGCGGCTGGGGGATTTATCCCGATGAAGGCAGCAGCAACCTCCTGATCGAGAAGAATGTTGTCTACAAGACCAAGACCGGCGGCTTCCACCAGCACTATGGCAAGGAAAACATTGTCCGTAACAATGTCTTCGCCCTTGCCAGGGAAGAGCAGATCATCCGCAGCCGCGAAGAAGACCACAAGTCTTTCGATTTCGTGAACAACATAGTTTATTTCACACAAGGAAGCCTGCTCGGAAGCAACTGGAGCAATGACCGCTTCTTCATGGACAAGAATATTTACTGGAATCCCAAGAACAAGAAGATTCTTTTCAAAAAGGATACCTTCCGCCAGTGGCAGAAGCGCGGGCATGACAAGAACAGCCTGATCACGGATCCACTCTTTGTAAATCCAGACAAGTATGATTTCCGGCTACAACCAAAGTCACCCGCCATCAAACTTGGCTTTGAGAACATTGATCTCTCGGAGGTAGGGCCGAGAAAATAATTCTTCAAGACCTCACCCCCCTGCCCCCCTCTCCCGCCGGGCGAGGGGGGAAACGTTACCCCTTCTCCTTGTGGGAGAGGGGGGCTGGGGAGTGAGGTCCTCCTTTTATTCACCCCCTGGATACCGTTCCGAATCCTCGTGCGAAAACCGAATTAAAAACCTCACGTATCTTCAGGCGGTGATTCTCCTCACGTTCCATGAGCAGTTCCGGTGTGAAAACCTCGGCTTTTTTCCCTGTTTGGCCTTGGTGTGCCGTGTTCATGCAACGTGCCAGATGCTCACGAAGCTCTGGGTCTCTGGGAATTCCCCTGGCACCTTTGCTGGCAAGGAGAGAAAGGCGGTTTTCGATCTCGCGCAGAAACAGGTAACCTTCTGTCAGGACATGGTGTTCGGCTGGAGTCAGGACATTCCGGATCACCAGGCGCAGAAGAGTCTCCAGCGTTCCGGGGCAACGTACTTCAACATGGCTGTGTCCCCACACCAACTGAGCGGCTTGAGCGAGGAACTCCACATCAAGGAGCCCTCCCGGTCCGCACTTGAGAGGTTGGTCCTGCTTCTCGCGTTCGATCCTTCCACGCATTTCCCGGACTTCCGACAGGACCTCTTCATCGGCCTTCCGGCCATAGACCCACCCGGCCAGTCCTTCATGGATCCGCCGTCTGAGACCCCGTTCGCCCCACAGGATCCGCGCACGTGTCAGAACCAGGCGTTCCCAGGTCTGTCCCTCACGGCGGTAGTAATCGATAGCACCCTCGACTGTTGGAACCAAAGGGGCACTCTTGCCATGCGGGCGCAACCGCATGTCGATCTCGAACAAGCGGCCATCTTCTGTCCTTTTGCTCATCTCAACCACCAGGTCGGAGGCCAGTTTCTGGGCGGTCTCCGAATCGGGTTGACGCGAGTCATCGTACAAAATGAGAAGATCCAAGTCGGATCCAAAGCCGAGTTCCATACCGCCGAACTTTCCCAATGCGAGTACCGCCATCTCCGGCGCCTCGCCAAAACGAGTCTGCTCGATACATTTTCTCAGGCAGAAGTCGGCAAGCCTGGAAATCTCCGAGGTGGCTTCATTAAGAGTGTGTGTCCCAAGAACGAACCTTCCCCCGATCAGGATTTCTCTGCGAACACGGAAACTCCTCAGGCACGGCAGGCAGGCATCCTCTCTTCCATGAGAACTCACCTGGGCATCAAATTCGGCATCGAGATCGGACCCCTGGGATTCCACCTCAAGTGAGGACCAGCCTGCCAGGTCATCGCCACGGCTGAACGAAGAGGTCAAAAGGTCTGCAAGGTAGGGGCTTGCCGATCCCATTGTCACCAGCAGACCGAGAAGATGGGGATTTTCCTCCGCCAAAGAGTAGAAGGTCGATCGAGCCGGGGTTGCCAGGCTCAAACGTTCAAATGTCCGCCAGGCCAGATCCGGGGAGGGAGAATCCCGGACAACCGTGAGGAGACGAGGCAACAGGATCTTCAGTAAACGGCGCAGTTTACTGTTAAGATGAGGGGCTTCCAAGTCTTCTGTAAGCTTCGGCAAGGAGCGGAAAAGCGCTTCAGGTTCACGGATTCCAAAGGATAGCAGGGTTTCCTTCCACTGGGCGGTGAGTTCGTTCTGGTCAATGATCTTGCTGATCGATTCCTCAGGCTCATTGGTACGAAACACGATCTGGAAGATGGAGTGGATGGCAGCCATGGTTCCAGAAAGCCGCTGCTCGAGATCCTCACCCTTTTCAAAGCCCAATCCCACTGCAAGAGTCTCCAAGTCTTCGCCGGGTTGCGGGAGGTGATAGCGCTGCATGTCATCCATCTGGATGCGGTGCTCCAGGCGCCGCA
>CAYZUX010000030.1:0-37470 GCA_964481775.1 uncultured bacterium
GGCCACGGGGCAATCCAGTGGAGTGGTCGAGGTGTAGTTCAATAAACGGACACGTTGTTCACCCAGGCAGAAGGGGAAGTCCATGAGTTGTTTTTGTGCTTCCGTGAGAGACATGTTCTCATCGATTGGCCAAGGGGGATGCAGGTTCATCCTTCCACCGATCAAGGCTGAAGACCAGACCTCGCGGTGGTAGTCCTCGGCCTTGGGTGAATAGTACATGTTGATACACACCGGGCTGTTCCATTTCTTGGCCAACGCGGTCCGGACACAAAAAGGGGTGATCTCATCGGTCTGGGCGACATCACGCGGTGAGGCCCACCAGTTGAGTCCGTTCTTCTTGAACTCCTGAACTCCGGGGAAGGGGTACCAGGTGGGATGGGTAGCCACCAGGGCATCCTTCCCCAAGATCTCTTTGACTGCCTTGTAGAAATCCGCCTCACAGGCTGCATTGCGTTCACGGACCATTTCGTTGAACTGGTTGATGGCGGCCAGACGTTCCCGCTCATGACCCACTTCTCCATAGGCCATCAGCAGAATATCACGGCGGAGGTTTCTCCCTCCTGTGTGCTCCTGGTATGCCGCTTCCATGGATCTGGAGTACCAGTAGTCATCTTTCCTGGGACAACCATCAAAACAGGGAGGAAATCCCCATTCATCCTTGCAGGCCCCAGCCAACCCCATACTGGAGTAGGTCTTGAGGATTGAGCGCTGGAACTCCAACAGATGCGGGCTGAAAACATCCGCCGCGAAATGAGTGAAGACCACCTGGATACAGAATCGGGCATCCGGACCTTTCAGGGAAGTATTCAGTTGAACTTCTACTGACTTCTCGGTTGCGGTCATAACCGTGATTTCGTCCGAGGAAAGCTCTTGAAGTGTTGCCGGGTCGATACCCTCTGGTGTTTTCTGATAAGTGTAAACGCCAACCACCCGGCTCTGCAGGGGGATATAGTGGGTAGTGCGTCCAGTGTAATGATCATTCAGGTCCTGGCTCTCGATTCTGATGGTGGTCTTGCCTGCTGGATCGGTCCCGGTTTCCCGGATACAAAGCATCTCCTGCATTTCATCAGGGTACTGAGTTTGAAAGGCTTTACGGGCAAGGCGGACATCCAGGTCCACCGCCAGTCCAATCCCCTTTTCGTGAGCGTATTCCGCAGCTTTCCGGATCTGTTCGATCACTTCCTGATCGGTAACCTCTTTCAAGGGAACTCGCAAGCTTGTGGTGAGAATGTCAGGTTTCCAGGTGGAATCGATCAGATCGAGATAGGATTTGTATCCTTCCGGTTCAAATTCAGCATCCCTCCAGAACCAGCAAGCAAGCACGGGTGGCCTGGAAAGGTCCATTGATGACACGTTATCTATCTCCTTTGTCCAGGAAGGGCTGGAGCATGCGAGAATGAAAAAAAGGACAATACATTTCATCCAAACTGTCATGATATTCAACCTTTCCTTTAGGAAAATGAAGAAAAAAGGCCAGAATCTTCTTGTATGGCGAGATTAGTCAAGTTGAAGCGCAGAGACAACCTCACTCGGAGCCCGTCGATTGTTAGAAAGCCGTGTCACACTGGACTTGATCCCGAGAGTTTATGTGTGTATATATACGCTGATTGCTGAACTCATTCACAGGCTGAATGAGGAGTTTGCTTTTTTCCCCTGAACAAGGAGATTGGACCTATGCAGAAATCAAGATGGACACGCCGTGGATTTCTGAGGAATTCCGCCTTGGCGGCTGGAGCGGTGGGAATGGCAAGTCTCAGACGAACCGCACATGCGAGTGCCAATGACAGGATTGTGTTCGGCGTGATTGGTGTGGGGAATATGGGATCTGGCCATCTGAAGGAGCTGGTCGATCGTTCTGAAAAAGACAATATCAAGTGTGTGGCGGTCTGCGATGTCTATACCCGGCGGATGAAGCGTGCCAGGGAAGCCTGTGGCGGTGATGGATATCTGGATTACCGTAAGTTACTTGAGCGCAAAGACATTGATGCAGTCCTGATTGCCACTCCTGATCACTGGCATGGCAAGATATCGATTGATGCGATGGAGGCTGGGAAACATGTCTATGTTGAGAAACCCATGACCCACACCATCGAACAGGCGCTGGCAGTGCGGGATGCGGTCAAACGGACAGGGATGGTTCTTGAAGTAGGCCCTCAGGCAACCGGTGATGATTCCTTCTGGCTTGCCAATGAGGCCATTCACTCTGGACGATTGGGAAAGGTGACTTGGGCTCAAGGGACTTACAACCGCAACGCCCGCGTCTGCCTGTTCAATGAACACATGAAGATCGATCCTACCGCCGGTCCCGATAAGACAGGTGATGACTATATCGATTGGGACATGTGGTTGGGGTACCAGTGGGGACTGGCACCCAAGATCCCCTGGAATCAGGAACATTTTTTCCGTTTCCGGAAATACTGGCCTTACAACGGTGGTGTCGCCACGGACCTCCTGTACCACAAGCTCGCGCCTCTGCTTTTGGCGATTACGGGACCCAATGGTGAATATCCCAAGAGGGTTTCAGCGGTAGGTGGTCTCTATATCGAAAAAGATGGACGAGATATCCCGGACACCTTCCTGATGACAGCGGACTATGCCTCTGAGTTCTCGCTCTTTCTGGGAAGTACCCTGACCAATGATGCCGGAATTCCTGACCGGATCTATGGCAAATATGGGACCATGGACTTCGACAATGGAATTGTGCTCAGTCCGAATGGGGATTTTGCGGAGGAATTCAAGGCCAAAAATGAAGGTCAAAGCGAGGTCCGGATGGCCAAACGGGAACGTAAGGATTTGAAGGGTGTTTTCCTCGATGCCATCCGCGAAGGAAAACAACTGGCTTGTAATGCGGATCTGGGGGCGGCGACCATGGTCGCCATCAAAATGGCGGTTGAGTCTTACCGTCAGGGCCGGATGCTTCATTGGGATGCGGAGAAGGAAGAGGTTTTTACAGTGTAAACAGATCAACCGTTGAAAAAGGGGGTAACCGTGGATTCCCGCTTTCGCGGGAATGACGATTTACGAGGAAATATGCTTGTCTCGTCATTCCTGCAAAAGCGGGAATCCACAGCCTCATCGCAAGAACGTTTTTTTCACCAAGCTGGTAGACTTATCCGCTGGAATGAAAATTCCTTCTCGTTCTGACGGCTGTTTGCTTGTGAGGCAGTTGATTCGATTGAAAATCATGGGAGTGGAGTTATGACCAGACCAACCGGTATCTCTCAGCCATTAACTGTTCTCGTTGTGCTATGGGCTTATTTTTTCAGTGGTGGACATTTGGCCGGTGCCAGTGAAGAACTCTCTGCGGATTGGATCACCCTCTTTGATGGAAAAAGCCTGGATGGCTGGATAACCAGTGGCCAGAAACCCAGCCTGGTACCAGTCGAGGATGGAGCCATCAATCCCCATGGTTGTGGTGACTACATGATGATCCACAACAGCATCTGGTCCGATTTTGTTCTCTCGCTTGACTTCAAAATCAGCCAAAAATGCAATAGCGGCATTTTTGTCCGGACCTATCCGCTGGATGTCCTACCGGGCTGGGATGTTGGATACAATGGCATCGAGATGGCGATTGATGACACGGCCACAGCTGGTTTTGTCGACACAGGCGCGCTCTATGACCTCTCCAAGCCAAGCCGGAATGCAATGAAACCGGTGGGAGAGTGGAACCATGTGGAGATTACCTGCGATGGCCCCATGATCTCCATCGTGTTGAATGGGGAAAAAGTGAACAGCATCAACCTGGATGAGTGGACCGAACCGGGGAAACGTCCCGATGGGACTGAACACAAGTTCGGTAAAGCGATGGCCGATCACCCCAGGAAGGGATATATCGGCCTGCAGGATCATGGCAGCCCCTGCTGGTACCGCAACATCCGGATTCGTCCGCTGCATTAAGGTCTGATATCGGGTGATTGATCAGCGATGAAAGTGGCATGTATAGGGCAGATGGTGGCGGATGTCATCGCCAAAGGGGTGAAACGCATCCCGGAAAAAGGGGTAGCTGACTTCATCGACTCAGTGACCTTGAAGACGGGTGGCTGCGCACTCACCTGTGCGGTGGTTCTGGACCGTCTGAAAGCGGATGTAGGCATCTTCGGGCTTGTGGGTGAGGATCCCCAGGGAAAGTTCCTTTTAGATGCCATTAAAGGATTGGGGATCGATCTCCGTGGAGTGAAACAATCTCCCGGGGTTGCAACCACCACTTCGGTAATTGTAACCGATGCCCAAGGGGAAAGGTCATTCCTTTATGCTCCGGGGAGTGTGGAGGCATTCAGCCTCAACGACATTGATATGAATCTTTTGGAAGCTTATGACCTCTGGCATTTTCCCGGTGTCTCCAAGTTGACTTCGCTGGATCTGTGCTGCCTGCTCAAGCGAGGCAGGAGCCTGGGCAAAATTCTGACCATGGATACGGATTATGATGCAACAGGAAGATGGTATGAGAACGTTGCTCCCTATTTGGAGTATCTCGACTACTTCCTGCCCTCCTATGATGAAGCCCATCGGATTGCTTCCTTGAGAGAACCCCGGGAGATAGCCAGGTTCTTTCTTGAAAGAGGTGTGAGGCATGTCGTGGTTAAACTGGGACCCGAGGGATGTTTTGGAATGAGTTCGAAAGGTTCCTTTGAGATCCCTGGATATGCCGTCCCCTGTGTGGATACCACTGGAGCGGGAGACAGTTTTGTCGCTGGATTCCTTTATGGTGTCACACGGGAGTGGGATCTGGAGGTCTGTTGCCGGTTTGCCAATGCCTGCGGGGCGCTTTCTGTTATGGAAATCGGGGCAGGGGGATGCATACGCGATCGTGAAGGTGTCGAGGCATTCCTGAAAGAACAGAGTTTGACTCAATAGGCGTCTGGTCCTGTAATTGAAAGGATGGAAATGTCATGGAGGTTCTTTCCAGATTGAAAGAGCACCTTTTCGAAGCACTTCAGGAAATTCCCCTCATCGATGTTCACACTCACCTCGTTGGGGGCAACCTGGGGGCCCAGGGACTGCATGACATCCTGCTCTACCACATGTCGATCAGCGATCTTTATGCCGCAGGCTGTCCGAGTGGAAAAAGGCTGACTGAATATCCGGGCCAGCCAGATCAACAGGAGGCACATGCGCGACTCAAGGAGGCCATCCCCTACCTGAAGCATGTTTCCAATACCAGCATCAATTGGCTGATGCGTACGATTCTGCGGGATCTTTACGGCTGGGAGGAAGAGGTTACAGAAGACAACTGGGTTCGACTGGATGGCAGGATTCGCGAGCGTTCCAATGACCGTGAATGGCACCGTTCACTGCTACGGAAAATGAACATCAAGCGGGCTGGGACTGAGATTGCCAGGCGAGCCGGCGGAAAAGATGATGATATTCTCCAATATGCCCTGGAATGGGCCTTTTTTACGCGTTGTCAATGGGGAGAATACGATACCGCATTGTATGAGCTCGAACGCTGCTGGGGGAATACTCCTTCAAGTGCCACCCCGATTGGCGCCGGCATCCGTCCCGCCACAGAAAGAACAATCAAAACCCTCGATGATGTTCAGGCGGCGGTGGACCATTATGTGATCACCATGGCTTCCCTGAATATCCTGTCAACCGCCACGCATATTTCGACCGACCTGGATCTCAGTCCGGTCTCTGACAGCGAAATGGAGAAGGCGCTGAAGTGTCGAGACCAGGCGGGAGAGAAAGAACGAAGTGTCTATGCCTCTTATATCAATGAGGCCTTTCTCAAAAAGATGGAGGAGAAGGCCAGCCACATTGTTTTCCAGTTCAGCTTCGGAGCAGAACCTCTTCCTTACGAGACCGCCAGCCGGCTGTCACAAACCGCCATCCGTCAGGTGGGCGAGATGGTCAGCCGTCATTCCAAATTGCGCTTCAACTGTTTTCTGTCCAGCGCCCATGCTAACCAGTCCATGATCACCCTGTGCCGTGAACTCCCCAATCTGTCTCTTTCCGGTTATTGGTGGCACAATTTCTTTCCCTCCATCATTCACCGGGTCATGGAGGAACGTCTCGATATGCTCCCCACCAATAAGCAGGTGGGATTTTTCTCGGATGCTTACTGCCTCGAGTGGACTTATGGAAAGCTGCTGGTGGTGAGACAAATCCTTGCCGAGGTATTGGCCGTGAAAGTGAGGCAGGGCCAGTACTCCCTGGAATCAGCCTTGAATATCGCGCGGGAGATGCTCTATCAAACCCCCATCGATCTATTGGGCTTCAAGCCCTCGGATTCATTATAGGAAATGGACATCAGGTGAGCCATAAGGGATCACTCCAAAGGAGAGAAAGAAATGAGTTACCTTGGGAAAAAAACCCGCATGAATCGCATCTTCAGCCATCCCTCAGGCAGGATTCTGGCGGTTGCTGTCGATCACTTTATCAATTATCCGGTTGACATGCCCAGTGGTCTGAAAAATATGGAGGAAACTCTTGCGAAAATTGTCGCAGGCTGTCCGAATTCCATCACAATGACCCGCGGGATTGCAAAAAGATTTATGCTGGCTCATGCGGGACGGGTACCCGTGATCATCCAGCAGTTGGCGGTACGCCCCGATGATCACTATTTCGCTCCCCATGGCGAAGTTGAGGAAATCCTGGCCTTGGGAGCGGATGCGATCGCGGTATCGATATGCCTGAAGGGCAAGACTGAAGCCATGCAGGTACGTCACCTGGCTGATGTCGTTTCTAAAGCGGACCGCATTGGCCTTCCCGTGGTATCGCATATTTATCCGCTCAACCTGGGAGAGAAGAACCGGATCAGTAATACTCCAGAAGATATTGCCTATGCGGTCCGTATTGGTCTCGAAATGGGAGTGGATATCATCAAGGTTCCCTATACCGGTGACATCGCTTCTTTCAAAGATATTGTTTCCGTGACTCCTGTTCCGGTAGTCACTGCCGGCGGACCGAAGTGTGAGACGCTCGAGGAAGCCGCGGCAATGACCCGTGATGTCGTCAAGACAGGAGCCGCAGGGTCGACAGTTGGCCGGAATGTGTGGGGATTTCCGGATTGTACCGAAGCCATCCGTGTATTGAAAATCGCCATGTTTGAGAGCTAATGCAGTCATGACCTCAAGTGGATGGTGAGCCGATTGGTTCTCTTGGTCCCATAAAGGAGGTGGGTTGTGGTTTTCCTGGATTGGGTGGTGATCGCCGGTTATTTCGTTGTCACCATCATGGTAGGACTGATGTTTTCGGGGCGTGCGGGGAAGAGTATCGAAGAGTTTTTCCTCGCGGGCAGGGCACTGCCCTGGTGGATGGCCGGTGGCTCCATGGTGGCGACCATGTTCGCCTCGGATACTCCGCTTTTCCACTGCGGGAATGTACGTGAAGCTGGTCTGAGCGCCGGATGGTTGTTTCTCTTCCCGATGTTTGGAGCCATGTTGGCTGCAGCAGTTTTTGCTCCATTGGTACGCCGGACTCAAGTCATTACCGATGCGGAGTTCATTGAACTGCGATACAGTGGAAAGACCCCAGGTCCTTTCCGCGCTTTCCTGGCGATTTACTTTGGTTTATTCGTGGCCGCGCTCACCATGGGGTGGGTCACAAAAGGAATGCAGCAGATCATCGCTACAGTCATGGGATATACAGATCCCATGCAGCAGATGTGGTCTGTGATTGTGCTCCTGGGTGTAGTGACTCTCTACTCCATGGCCTCAGGGATGTGGGGAGTGGTCATGACTGACATGTTTCAATATCTGATCGCTACCGCGGGAAGTCTCTACCTGGCTTATGCGGCAATCCATGCTTGTGGGGGAGCCGAAGGTTTACGTCAAGGTCTGGCCGCTCTGCAGGGCTACTCCGGTTCGGATCTGCATTTCATTCCGAATGGGAAAGAGATAGTCCGTTCTTCAGGTGAGTTGATTCTCTCGCTTCCCTTGGCTTTGGGATGGATTATCGTCTATGGCGCCTCCCAGGCTTCCTCAGCCGCCCACCAGGGGCAGCGGGTTCTCGCCTGTAAGAGCGAACGGGATGCCTCGCTCACCTATGTCTTTTTTTCGGTCTGTTATTACGCTCTCAATGGGTTGCCCTGGTTCCTTACCGGATTGGCCTCGGTTCTGGTTCTGGGGGCAACGAACCAGGACGCTGGAATCAAGGAATCCGAGCAAGCCTTTCCGGCCATGATCAAGCAACTCATGCCGAATGGTATGTTGGGGCTGATGGTGGCTTCGCTGTTCGCGGCCTTCATGTCCACAGTCAGCGTCCTTCTGAACTGGGGTGGTTCTTATCTGGTCAATGATGTCTACAAACGCTACCTCAATCCCAAGGCCGAACAGCGTCAACTGGTGTGGGTTGCACGGTTGGCGAGTCTATTCATCGCCATCTTCGGTGGTGTGCTGTGCCTGCAATTCAGCTCACTCGCTGAAATCATGCTGACCGTTCCACCGCTTTTAACCGGTGCAGTGATGGTTTACCTGGTAAGGTGGTTGTGGTGGCGGACCAATATCTGGTCGGAAATCGCGGCGTATATCGCCTCGCCCATCATCGGAGCCTATGTCCAGTTCGTCATGGCGGGGAATTCTCCAGATGGTCTGTTGTCGTTTCTTCCCGGATATGGCATCTGGGCGACACCGGAGGGCCTCAAAGGGTGGGAGACTTTTGGTCAAAGGTTGCTCCTGCCGATGATGGGTACCACCTTGGTCTTTTTTGTGGTCACCCTTCTGACTCCACCCACCGAAATAACCAAATTGGAGGAGTTCTACCGGCGTGTGCGTCCGCCTGGGCCTGGTTGGCGGCATGTAAAGGAGCGGATGACAGATCCGCCTCATGTGGAATCCATCGGTGCACTCCTGGCGGTGTGGGGAAGCGGGGTGCTGGGATTGATGGGAGCTTTACTGACTGTCGTGACCTGGATTCAGGGAAGAACAGTCTGGCCTTTTTTGTGGGCTCTTGCTAATGTAGCCGGATTTACTGCGATGGGTGTCTTGCTGAGGAAAGTTTATCCCAACGGGGGTTAATCCGCGATTACAGAGATCAAGGAGTAGCGAATTTATTCGCCAGATCACACGAGCCTGTAATCTCGTTCAGAAGAAGGTCACACGGCGAATAAATTCGCCACTCCAGGTGATTATTTTTATCCTTTCAGGCTTTTTCGCGCACGGCCTATTGAGCCGCCATTTCTTTGGGTGGACCACAGGACTTGCGTTCAACCAGGCTGGTCTCCAGAAAGATCATCCGGCCATCGCTGTCCATCCGGGAGGCCTCGATTTTCCGTACAAGCATCTCAGCGGAGACACGCCCCAAACGTTTCCCATCCCGGTGAATCGAGGTGAGCGGGGGTGTCAAACGCGTGGCGAGGTTGACATCGCCAAATCCCACCACAGAGATATCCGATCCAACTCGCAGTCCCGCTTCATAAATGGCCTGGTAAGCCCCCGAAGCGCTTCGATCCGAGGCGCAGAACACCGCTGTGGGAACCTCCTCCATTTCCAGAATGTGCTGCATCGATTCATATCCATCCCGGCGCGCAAGTCCAAAGCCATGGACGAACTTGGGATTGAGCGGGAGTCCCAACTCGGTCATGGCCATCCGGTAACCTTTCAACTGCGCAACCGCGGTTGGATCTCCCATCTTTCCAGAGATATGTGCAATCCGTTTGTGTCCCAGCGAGGCCAGGTACTTGACCGCCATCGCTGAACCACCCACCTCATCCGCGACCACTCCATCAATATCCATGTCTTCCAGGTAGCTGTCGATCACCACAAAGGGGCATTTGGCTGAATCCCGGATGTATTTCACATTCTGGGCGAACACATCATCAGCCGAGCACGCCAGGATGATTCCCGCCACTCCCTCTTTCATCAGACTGTCGAGATGATGGAACTCAGTCCGCATGTCATCCTTGGTCTGTTTGAGGATGAGATGATATCCATCCGGATTTAAGACTTCCTCGATACCATCGATGACTTCGGGGTAGAAGGAATCCAGGATCTGTGAGAAGACCAAGCCGATGAGCCTTGTTCTTACTGTATCGGGCACTGGGCCTCCATGGAAACCACCAGCGAGGTCCGGGCCTCGATCCGTCACAAAAGAACCCACCCCAGGCTTCTGGTAGATAACCCCCTCTGTGGTCAGATCCCGCAGGGCACGAATTGCGGTGATAGAGCTGACCCCATAAATCTCCTGGAGCTGCTTGGTCGATGGAACCTTGCCATGAGGTTTCAGCTTTCCTTCGACTATTTGCCGTTTCAGCTCGGTGATGATGCGCTGATACTTCAGATCCTTACCGCCAGACACAGTCACGGGGGACCGCCTCCTCTCAGATGGGTAACTGTGAGTTGGATTGAATTGCTTCTTATGAGGATCATATATCCACTTAGCATTCCATGGCCAGTCCGAACCAGGCATGATCCGTTTGGGAGTACACACTAGCCACAAAACGGCAATCCATCAATTCACATGGGTTTCATGGTCATCGGAGGAAATCGATGAGATAATGTGAATTAGCCATAGGAGAAGTATCCTTGACTTGAGTGGAGAACCGGTATATATGTTAGCATATATATTCTCAGCAAGCCGATGAGCGCACTTTCGACTCACTCCAACATAATCACCAATCCTCTCACCAATGAGATCCAGCCTCCATTCGAAGAATCGGTAAAGAGGGATGAACAGATTGCTTTCGCGGGAATGAAGAACCATGAGAGCATCTCGATGGGTGGGTGTCTCTCTACTCCCATCGAGGATGTCCTTGAGGTGGAGTTCCTTCTCTATCCTGATGTCCTGCCAGGATGCCCTGACCGTTTCCATTGGGATTATGGAGATCCCCCTTTGTATGGACAGGATTTTGTCATTGATAACTTTGAGGTAGAACTCAAGTCCTCTCCAAATTCCGCTGTAGTGACTTACCACCCGGCAGAGACAACTTTGAACGTTGAGGATGTCTGGATCAGCCGGGAAGAGAACCGGACCAGGGTGAGTATCAGGCCCCAATCTGATATCCGCTTCTATGGTCTGGGAGAGCAATTTGCCTCGTTGGAACACAGTGGCCGCCGGATTGTGTGCGAATCCGTGGATTGGTGGAACAAGAATTGGACAGATCCTCCTGGATGGAAGCATACTTACTGCCCGATTCCTTTTGTCCTTACAAATGAGGGGTATGGGATTCTGATTTCCACAACAGCACGGGTTACCTTTGACTTCACCCAGTTGGAGCAGGCCGGTGGGCAAGGGTTTTTTACTATTGAGACAGAGACCGCTGGTATCCGCCTATCGATTATTCCGGGATCTTCTTTGAAGGAGATTGTCCAACGCCTGGTTCGCCTGACAGGACAACCCTACACCCCCCCCCGATGGGGACAGGAACCTCTCCTGGCCTGCGCCAGTAATCATAAAGAACGGGTGTGGGATGACCGAAAAGTCGATGAATACATTGAGATGTTCCGCAAGCACCGGATTCCCAATGGAATGGTGCTGGATGAATGTTGGGCCTGGCTGCGTAAGGATCCCACATCACCCACCGGATACTTCATGCACTATGAGGCCTATGGGGCCTTTGAACCGGATAATTACGCCGATCCCGCCGAATCCATTCGGCGGATGAGAAGTGAGGGTGGCAGCCGGACCATCTTCATCATTGGCCCATTCATTGGCTGCAACTGCAAGTACCTCGAATTCCTCAAGGAACATGGCTGGCTGGTCCGGCGTGCCTCGAATCCCAACCTGCTGCTGATGGGCCAGTACAATCATTATTTTCTCGATTTCACAAATCCCGATGCAGTTGAGTGGTGGAAGGAGAAGGTCAAGGGGATTGTTGACTTGGGAATCAGCGGATTCTTTGCGGACTTTGGTGAATCTGATGAGCAAATGGATGCCCTTTATGCCAATGGAGGCACTGGCAGATCCTTCGGGCAGCAGTACAACATGCTCTATAAGCAAGTTGTCCATGATGTTCTCAGGGAGAAGCGAGGCGGGGATTTCTACCTGATCGGACGTGCAGGCTGGACTGGAGTACAAGCCATCAGTGGGATCATGCAAGGGGATCCGGCCTGTACTTTTGACGGAATGCGGCAGACTCTCATCAGCTTGCAATCCAGTGCCCTGTCAGGACTTGGTGTCCTTTCCCAAAATCTGGGTGGATATGCGGGGGAACAATCGGCAATCGTTTACCTGCGATGGATTGCCTATGGGATTTTCTGCCCGCAGCTGCACATCTGGACATCCGGCAACAGCGGTGGTGAACCCTGGAACTTCAAGGAAGCTTATGTACTCGACATTTACAGACATCTCATGCAGTGGCGGATGCGTTTGCTTCCTTACCTCCATTCAGCCATGCAGCTTTATCGGACTGAGTATATTCCGATGATCCGTCCCATGGTCCTTGAATTCCCTTCTGATCCATCTGCAGTCAATGCAGTGGATCAGTTTCTCTGTGGTCCGAGTTTACTCGTGGCGCCAATCCTGAACGAAGAAGGCGATCGTGTTGTATATATTCCTGAGGGGGATTGGATTGATTTCTGGACCGATGAACTTGTTGAAGGACCAGCCTTTCAGAAGGTTCAGCATCCCTTGGGCAGCATCCCGGTGTATGCCCGGCGGGGGAGTCTCATCCCGATGGAGGGGAATCCATATTTCTCGGAAAATCTCGTGGATGAGCCGCTAGAAATTCATGTCTTCGGGGAACCAATCACACAGGATTTCCGATTGGTGGATCAAGGTCATGAGATCCAGTTAATTGCAGACAGGCATGAAGATCAGATTCACCTTTCCTGTGAACAGATCGAGAGGAAATGTGTCAGCTGGGTGCTTCACCACACATCCATACCCAAACAAGTCAGGTATCATGGAGAACTTCTCGCTGAGGTGAATGGATCTGGTGAACCGGGATACTCCTGGGATCAGCAGAGCAGGAAATTATCCATTCTCCTTCCTTCGTTCCCATCGGGTGAGATAGAAATCACCCTGTAGAAAGCACACATCCATAAAAGATCTTGATACCTCCATGAAGATTCCGGTTTGACCACAGATATCGGGAGGATCGTTACCTTCCAACTGAGCTCCCGATCTGGTTGGTAATGGCCTGATTTAAGGCGTCCAGGATGGTCTCAGGGAGACTCCCAGTAAGATAAGGGCTATCTCCGCGGATTTCGTATGTGTATGGAAAGGATGCCCCGTTTACGCAGTTTCACAGGAACAGAAAAGTGGATCTTTCCAATAGAGTCAATATGGGTGTAAATGGTCCGTTTGCCTGCCAACGCCATGACATCCTGATTCCGGGCCAACCCTGGGGTTTCGAGTGTTGTGATATCAAGAGATCCTTCGATGAGGTGAAGTTCGGCATTCGATGATCCAACTTGAGAATAGGTTCCCCAGCACCCCTCCAGGCTCCAGAAACAGCGGAAGTCATCTGTATTCAAACGTGGCTCGAAACCGATCATGCCCCGGCCCCGGTCAAACCTGAAACCGGAAAGTGCCAACAGCAGACCATAGGAAGACATCGCACGCGCATAATGGTGTCCACATTCGAACTCATCCCAGGGATTGCGCCGGATGCCATCGTGACGATCCCGGGCGCCTTTGACAATGTAAAGGCCCTCCTCAAGGAATCCCTCATAAAGAAGATGAGAAGCCACTTGATATTCGAAACCAGTCCAGACTTCATCCGAGTAAGGGAAGGGGACTCTTTCACGTCCCCCCTTGGGCCAGGTGCACAGAACCAATCCCGATTCATCATTCAAGGCATACACCCGTTGCATGTTGGCATGGTCTTTCATTTCCTTCTTCCAGTTATTCCGAAAAATGGACAGAAGAGTTTTCCGGATGATTTTTTTGTCCAGCAAATCCCCTAGTCCAATCAGACTGGCCATGCACTGGCCAAGCAGCTGATCTGAAAGACAACCGGTACCGAACTGATATTGCGGGGCTTTTTCAGGATCATGCTTTTGGATGAGGTAATCCCCATTAAAAAGCTCGGATTCCAAATAATTCCGGCCTTTATCCGCGACGTCACGGTATATCCTGGCTGATTCACTTTCCCCCATGTGTTCCGCCATACGGGCTCCAGCCTCCAATGCTCCAAGGTAAAAACAGGCAATCAGGGGGTTGGGTCCTTGAAATTCGATGTCGTAGGTATTGTGCTGAATCTCATCCATGACTCCATCACGGTCTCTGTCCCAGTGTGTCCAGGCGTATTCCAGCGATTTTTTAACCTGGGGCCACAGACCTTTGAGCCAGCCGTCATCACCGCTGATTTTCCAGTCACGGTAGGTCTTCATGACGCCGCCCATCTGCCCATCCGCACAGGCATGGAAGTCGTTTGGTTTCGCTCCAAGTGGAAGTTGAAGACGGAAACACATGGATCCATCCTCGCGCAGGTTGTATTGATAATCTGCGGAACGCATGGAACGTTCCAGGGAAGGAAATAGGAATGGCAGGGCCTGCTGGTAATTCCAGACATGGGTGCAGGATCCCTCGCAACAACCCGCCATCGGAGCACATCCTTCGAAGGCATAAAAAGTCCCATCGGTCAGACGGATACAGGTGGCTGTTTTGAGGATGGACATCTGGCTGGAAACAGCATCGAGCACGGCGATGGGGAGAGTGGATCCGAACAGAGCGTTATGGAACAGACGGGAGCGTTTGTGCAGATCTTTTTCGTCCCTGTGAAGTTGAACCGCAACATCAAGGGCACTCTTGAATCTCCTGGCGTAATAATTTTTCCAGGTTGGTTTGGCTGTTTTTGATTCACAACAGCCTTTGGTTCCACAGTCATGCCAGTACTTCTCGAAGTTGGGAAAGAACCAGGTCAGGTAAAAAGTGGCGGTCCTGCTTTCACCCGGCTTAAGGCGGAGACGAACTCCGACCGCACCAGCATCCGTTTGTCCTTCATCCGAGGGGGGATACTCCCTGTCCTCAAACAGACCCGTGGGAGAAAACCGATCCCAGAAATCGTGCATGGGAGTGAACCAGGGAGCTCTCAACCAGTACCGTAATAAGGTGACAGACTTATTCGGAGTCACTAATGCTATCGAGCCAGCACGAGGGTGATCTGCCGGGTATTTCCGTGAAATGAATTGGAGTCCACGCACCCCGGCTCGTTCAACCCGTTGATTTTCATTCTGTCCATATCCAAACTCGACATCGCGGTAGTTTGGGTCTTTTTCAGCGACGCCAAGGGTTCCCACCGTATTGAGCAGACTCCAGGCTACCGTGGCATCCACTGGATTTGTGGTCTGATTGGTAACCGAGTAGCGGAGGATCGCAGCGGGAAAGCCACTCGCCTCGGGATCATTGGGGATGAAGGGATTGTAGGCTTCGAGGCTTACTTCAACAGGCAGTTTACGGCATTTGAACTGGATCCAGGCGAAAGGATATTCCCCCTGAAAGGTACATGAGTCCATGTGGGGGAGACCTTCTCCCGACAGGTGGGGATCACCCCCCCCACCCCCCTGATAGGGCGGAAGTGCGGGAGCCTGTAAAACCCGGCAAACAGGTTGCTTGCCTTTCTCTCTTGCCCAGATCAGGGGAAAAGTTCTCGGGTAATAGGAACCGATATTGGGACGATTAAAAATCTCCCAATCCACCAGGCCCCCACGTCCTGAGAGCCCGATGCTTCCAGTCCCAATTCCCCCTAAAGGAAAGGAGATCATCGCCAGACCCTGTCCAGAGAAAATCCTTTGTGGCCCCGGTTTCAAGGCATCTGAGAACTTTATCTTTGGCATTTGGTTTCCACTCCCGGATGCGTGAGTCAATCCATTAAAATCTCTCTCAGGCCCAGCAGGGCACAGATGGCATGTTGAACGAAATCCATGCGGATCCTCCAGCCCTCCAGGCTTTCCCGGAATCCCCCGGAGGCTCGTTCCGGACTGGGAAGGGAAGCGGCTTGCTCCTGAGTGACCTGACACCTCAGGACAAACTCGATGGCAGAGGAAAGAGCTTCCACAATCTCGACTTCCGGAGATCCCCCTTCGACAGAGAGGTAATAAGCGGCCACCAGGCCTTCGCAACGGGTTGCTGCCGGAGCAGAGCGGGGCGGGATACCGAATGATCCATACCACTCGGTGGGCTGAGGATTTTTTCTCTGATCCAATTGGATGGCGGCGGCAATTCTCATGCCCTGGTTATAGTATTCAACCTTTCGGGTGATGGCATAAATCTCGTTGAGAGCCATGAGTAACCAATGATCATGCGGCAGCTGAGGGATTGGAAGGTCAGCGTCCCGTACTTTAATGAGCCACGAAGCCCCTTTCTCAGAGGCGGCAAGCCAGGCAGGATTTTTGTCGCTTTGATAGAGCCTGACCAGCGCCAACACGGATTCCCCCGGATAGTAGAGAGACTCAAAATCCGATTCCTCAGTTCCATCATGGATGTATCTGGATCTGAAATGTCCATCCACTTCCTGTTGATGGAGAAGGAACCTGCCCAGTTCCCCGGCCTTATTCCGGAGGGAGAGATCGCCCGAGGCGGTCGCATACTCCAGAAGTGCCAACACACCCAAAGCCGTTCCCCCAAGGTTCCCTACAGTCCCACCATGAGTGACCACACACTCGAATTCAGCCGAGGCATCAGGGGGAGAAACCTTGCGTGTATTGGCAAGCAGTAGATCGATGCCTCTCCTTGCGGCCTGAAGATACCTGACATCCTGAGTTGTTTCATAAAGCAGAACCAGGGAGTAGGTGGTTCCAGCGTGACGGACCAGGTTGTATTGATCTGAATCACGGTCCTCCTGGGCATCGTAGAGGTAAGGAAACTTACCGCCGGGTCCTTGGCGGCGGAGGAGATAATCGCCACCTTTGATGGCTGCATCGAGGAGCGTGGCTGGGGTGAGTTCGAACGAGCGTTTTTCCCCGGACAGGTTTTCGTGTGGGGCCTGAGCGACCATCGGCCCCACACGGAGAAGCAATAAAATGACAACAACGCCAATCCCTACAGCAGGCTGCCTAGAGCGCGTTAGTTGGGAAAGGAACCATGCCAGCGAGCCGGACACGAAAACCATGGACCATGAGTCCTGGACGGCCGAGGCTTTGTCCGCCGATCTGGATATTTTCTGGATCACGGTATCCGAGCCGGACCAGTCGGCGGACCTGGTTGGTCTGATTGATATGGCTTCCATGAATCGTAAAAATGTTGAAACAGACAACATCTCCTCTCCTGGCCGGAACCGGTACTGTATCTTCGAGACTATAGTCGCTGGTGGGAAGATGGGGAGTACAGGGACCTTCGTCGGTCATGGTGATGTGAGGGAGAAAACCTTCCTTGTGAGACCCCGCCAGGAAGCGGATCTCGCCATTCTCATGACAGGTATCGTCCAGGTGGACCAACACATCCACATAACGGCCGTCAGTGTGCTGGTAAAAGGCATTATCCTGATGCATGGGGAAGGGATGGCCTGTCTCCGGCGGTTTGGCGTGAAGGGTGGTATGGTGAAGTTCGACATTCGGTCCGAGCAGGTCTGACATTGCTTCGCACAGGTTGAGCTTGGTGACTGCACGCATCCAGGCCTCGGAGTAGAACTGGAGGTCATGAATGGAAACCAGTTGGGATTTTTTTTCAGTCTCCTCATCCATATAAACCTTGCGCCAGGGGCCGCTCCATCCCTTGTGGCGTTCGGCCCAGTTCTGAATCACATACTCCAATTGTTCATCAAGTTCATTCATTTCTTCCGGGGTGAAAACGCTGGGAATGTGCAGGAAACCGTTTTCATCATAGAACTGGATTTGTTGTGGGGTGAGCATCTCTATCTCCTTGTGAGGGCCATAATGAGTGGCCCCAGATTCTTGCGTGGGAAGGGGATCGGACAGATCCAGCCTGTTTCACGGCGTCTGGCCTTAGCTTTGCTGATTCCAGGGGGAAGTGTCAAGACAGAAAAAAGCCCCTTCCCGGTGAGGAGAAGGGGCGACAGTCAGTCCTTGACAGTCTCTACTTTTACTTCAATTGACTACTCCCCATCCCTGGATGAGATGGATATCGCCACCACTTCTTGTTCCATTGGTTGGGCTGTATTCCCAGTAGGTTCCATCCGGGAAGTTGTTTCGCTTGTAATCCTCAGACCAGCAGAACCTGAAATCTCCATCCGCATTCGAGCAGAAGTCCGGACCTGCGGAGTAAACCCAGTAGTCAGCAAAATCGGCTGGGTTTCGCCGGTGGGGGTTCATATTTTTCCAAAAGAGAAACTTCGTAGCCACCGACTTGTGTCCTGGGGTGTAATACCCGAAAGGCCGCCGGGAGGTGTCATCACTGCTGCTTCCTTCGCTCATCTGGAAGGGGTCCTGCACCGATGTGGTGGAGGTGAAATACTTCACGGGAGTCGAGAGGATGTTCAGGCAGCCCGGATCATAATTGGTTCGGCAGCTGAGACTTGCATCCCGTCCCAACCTCTCGGTTCCATACGGCGGGTAAGGACCAAACCGGTTTCTCAGTAAGGGATTGAAATTGGGATTCTTCTCTTTATAGGGTTTATTGTCGAGCGCATAGGATTCGAGAGCGACCTGGATGGATTTCAGGTTCCCTTTCGCGGCAGCCACCTTGGCCCTTATCTGTGCCTCGAGAAAGTTGGGGAGCGCGATTGAGATCAGAATCAGGATGATGGCGATCACAATCAGGAGCTCAATCAACGTAAAGCCATTGTGATTCCGTTTCGGCATTATTTTCTCCTTTCCAGGCCTGCTATCCATCAATAGAGGCTCCAATTGATGATACTGGTCGCAGGCTCCAATTGAGAGCCAATCGGAGTTCCCTCGGTACCCGCGGTCCTCAGAGTCTCATCACCGGGGAGCCAGGACTCCTCATTGCCACAGTCTCCCCAGACCGGATAAAGGGGATCACGGTCAAGGAAGTTGGGGACATAATCCGACGGATCGGTGGGACCGATATATTGGTTAGCGAGGAATTCCGGCAGCACAAGGCCAGTTGCGCTGTAGCCATTGCCCGAAACGAGTCTGACTCTTGCGCCTGGATCACCATTCCTTGAAAAGAAGATGTTATTCAAAGCAACCACAGAAGAGGTGTTCGTGAAGAACGGAGGATCGGTTCCGAAGACAACCTGGCCTGGCAATGCCTGGGTTCCATCCAGGACAGCGATATCAGAGGTAATGATATTATTGGTCAGGATCAGGTGGTTGCTGAAATAGACCTGACCGTTGTAGGGGGCCGCATTGGTGAACTCAGGTGCCAGTTCATTGTAGGCAATGGCGGTTCGGAAAGGAGCTGTCACCGCACCATTATAGAGATCACAGTGGTCCATACTGAAAGTGAAAGAGCTCGGCAAGGTTTCCCTGCCAGGGAAGGAGGCCTCCTCTTTGTAGGGTGCTGGCCCGAGAAAGTCATTCGAAATCTGCAAAAGACTGATTCGGCGAAGGAAGGTGATGGGTGTTTCGTTAGGACTTGTAGAGGAATTGATGATGCAGTGAGAGAATGAAAGATTGGCATCGTCAATCAGATTGTGTTCGGCTCCAAAACCTCCTCCACAGATGACACAGCGTTCAAAAGAGAAGTTCATCAAACCACCGCCCGCTGGGATATTCGCCTGGCAGTTGATGGAACGGTTGCTGATGGAGCCGATATAGCAGTCCAGGAACTTGGCGGATCCCCCTTGAGCACGGATCACATCCTGGTTATCCGTGGCACGGACATTCAGCGTGCAGTTTTGGAAGGTCCAATTCTCACAGGCGATAGGTTGAAAAGCACGGCGCTGCACATTGATGTCCATATTGGTGATGAGCGCATCCTTGGCCTTCAGCCTGACCTGGGTATTTCCAGTGGCTCCAGCATTCACATCGGAAAAGGTTGCACCGAGGTCTGGTACATAGATCCCTCTCCGTCCATTCGTAATCTGGCAATTCTGGATTTTGAGGTTGTCGGTCGTCTGGGGTTGTTGTCCTGTGAAAGGTGAATCATTGAAGGTGGTGAGGTTTCCTTCACCGATGAATACCGCTGTGTCGTCAATACTCCCATTCACACTTGCTGAAATCTCGCAGTTATCGACCGTGACATTGTCACCCACGATGGTCAGGGCGGCCGGGAGATCGGCCGCATGATTGGCGTTGTTGATGAGCGTGGTGTTCTGGATGGTGAGGTTTGATAGCGTCACCTGGTCGGCTTCGATGTACAACCCTTGATCGTCGGCATTGAATTCAGCCCCCAAGCCGGTCTGGACAAACTGACCGAGTGTTCCCAAGCGTCCCCGAATGGAGGTATTTGTAGCTGCAATGACAGGCCTCTGACCGGCAGCTCCACGTAAAGTGATACTCTTATTGATGAAGACATCTTCATTGTAGGTCAGGCTATCCGTGATCTCCACAACATCATTGGGATTGGCACTGTTGATGGTGCTCTGAAGCCCTACCCCTCCGGAAACTGTCAGGGTCGCAGCAAAAACTCCAGATCCGTTCAGGAAGATCGACAGGATCAGCAAACAGGAACTTTTCAAATTCATTTTCCTCTCCCTTTCCAACTCGACTGATGTTTATGTTCTTTCCGGCAGTGTCGTCCCATTCTCCAGCCAGGCGGAAGTATGGTTTGATCAAGCTTGTGATTGCATTAGCGCTAATCTAACAAGAAACCAGACCCCCTGTCAAGTATTTCTCAACGGAAGGGGGTGAAAAGACGAAAACCATCATTTTTAAGCCGAAATCAACGAGTTTGCATTGAGAAGGTAGGTGTAGAAAGGAGTGTGCACGGGGACAGATTAACTTAGCGCTAATTCATTTTGCCTGAACATAGGCCCTCTGGATGCTGGTGCTTGTTTTAAGTTTCTGGAATTTGTCGGGAAGCCGGCAAGACCCGCGTACCACCAATTCCACATCGACCATCACCTTCAAACCTCCGCCCTGCATCCCCTTCTCGATCCGGTCAATCAGAATCCTCGCGGCTTCTCTTCCCATCTGACGGACAGGCTGCCGGATCGTGGTGATGGGAATGGGGATGGGTAAGACCTGGAAAGCTTCCACACCCAATCCCCAGAGGAGTTCGTGCTGAATGTCATCATACCCCACCACGGCGATATCCTCGGGAACTCGAATCCCCTGATTTCGAAGAGCGGCGATGACACGAATAGCATGAAGGTCATGGCCCGCAGCGATAACAGTTGGGGGACTGGAAGACTGCAGGGAAGGGATGACCACATCAAGGATCGAAGAGAGACTTTTCTCGGGTGTATTGGCAACCTGAAAAACGATGCCGGGATCGGGGTGTTCCTCGATCGCCCCCCGGATTCCCAGAATTCTTTCCCGGATAGAGGCAAGATGGAGGGTATCAGGAGGAGCGAGGTAGAGAATGTTTCTGTGACCCACCCGGAGAAGGTGCTCACCAAGCATCCTGCCCCCCATGAAGTGGTTTCCACAGACCACCGGAACATCATGACCAGCCCAGGGAAGGTCCACGGTGACCACTTGAGTGTTCCCTGAGAGAACATTGTTGAGTGCAGCTTCCACATCGGGATCCAGCCACACACCGATGAGGAGGAGTCCCTCCACATTGTGCCCCAGGAAACGTTCCACATAATCAACCTTGCGAAGCCCATCAAACTGGGTGCAACCCAGGAAGCACTGGTAACCACGTTCCGCCGCTTCGCTCTCAAAGGCTTCCGCAAGCGGGCCACCGAAGCTATTGCCCAGGGTATCCAGAAGGATCCCCAGGGTTTTAGAACGGCCTCCGGCCAGAAGGGAGGCGGCAGCATTCCGCCGGTACCCAAGAATCCGTGCTGCTTCCTGGATCTCTTTTCGTTTTCTCTCTCCTACTCGAGCTTGTGTGCTGCGCTCATTCAGGACTGCGGAGACGGTGTTGATGCTCACACCGGTTGCGGATGCGATATCTTTCAGGGTTGTACGCTTTCCTGATTTTCGCCGATCAGCGAGGGCCAGTTTCCATCCATGTCCGGTCTTTACGGCTGAACCCCTGCTCATCCTGTGTCCTTTCTCGATTCTGACTGAATGAACGTTAACTCAATCAGAAAAGAAAGGCAAGACGGGTCCTTTTACCGCCCATGCAAAGGAGCTGAATGTCGAATTCAGTATTCAAATTGACCTGGATTCATCCTCCCGTACTCAGGGAGTTGGGACCTGATAGGGGGTTCCGGCAAACTCGATGAGGGCCTGCCCCAGTTCAGTATTGTCGAGATAGGGCCCTCGTACCGGATCCTGTTGATCAGCCAATACTTTGAAACGTTCAGCCCCTGCTCCCTTGACAAAACAGGGAACCAGGCTGTTGGTATGTTTTGTCGAATGCCATTCCATCTCAGGCATGACTCCCTTGCCCTTGCAGACAACAGGCTTGTGTTCCGGGTTGGACCCAGGCCCGGTCAGGTGTCCCGTTTCATGATCGGCCGTGACAACCAGCAGATTCTGTTCCCATCCGCCATGAGTCTGGATCCAATCCACCACCGCCTGGATGGACTCATTAAACGACACGACCTCCTCCACCATTCTTCCGCTCAGATTGGCATGGGCAGCCCAATCGATTGCCCCTCCCTCCACCATGAGAAAGAGCCCATCGGGATCTTCATCAAGGACATTGAGTGCCCCCATTGTCAATTCGGCCAGGGTCGGCATATCAGGTGCCAGAGGCACACTGAAAGCCGGAGCTTCGGGATCACCACTCCGGCTTAGCTGGAGGGTTGAGGATGCCGGAGCTGCACCGAATACCCGTTTGGGTGTTGGTCCAGCCATGAGATCCTGGAACTCTTTTCGGGACATGATCAGCTTCCACGGATCGGGAGTGCCATCGCCATCCGTATCTCCTCCCAGCCGGCCAGCCTGGAGTCCTTCCCAGGTTTCAGGACCTCCCACAGGATCATAAGACTCCGGAGTGGCCAGCAGGATTGCATCACCGCTGTAAAGCGGATTCCCTGTTCCCATGATGACATCCACAGAACTCTCATTCACCATCTGATGGATAATATCCAGGCGGTTGCTTCTCTGCCGGACATGAGCCACATGGCACGCGGGGGTTGCATCCGCGAACATGACCGAGGTGACTATTCCGGTTGCCCTGCCTGCAGCCTCGGCCTTCTCAGTGACATTGGGGACATTATTCCCCTCGGCATCCACTCCGACCAACTTGTTGTGAGTTTTGACTCCTGTGGCAATCGCGGTTCCCGCCGCAGCCGAGTCGGTGGCTTCCGACTCCACATACGAAAAATCACTCCATGCCTTCTCAGGATCATATCCCGGCGATCCAGCCGGGAAAGTGCTCATCCCATAGCGGTCAAAATCCATGTAGACCGGCCCCCCGGACTCTCCATACTGGAAGCACCGGGCCGCTTCCAGGTGATCGAATCCGCATCCATCTCCGATCATTACAATGATGTTCTTTGGGAATGATGTCGTTCCCTCAGCAGTGGTTTCGGATGCCCCGACGGCAAGAGAGAGGATCGAGAGCAGGAGTATCAGGCATTGCCCGAATAGACCAGTTCTTAGGATGGATGATGAAACCGTCATGAAAAATGAATCCTTTCTTTCCTGCTGTTCAGGGAATCCAGTGTCATGCAGAGGGGAACCTGACCGGTCCTTCCGTGTTTAGCCTTAACATAAGCAGGGTGGTTTTGAAAAGAGCTCTACCGGTTAACTCTGGCTTTCCGGGGAGGGCAAGATCATGGGCCGTATCACTTTGGCCCCAATTCTGGCATAGGCCTCCACCAGGCTGGGGAAGAGGGAATCGTCAGGGAGAATTCCCACAACAGCCCCTCCACTTCCGGCGAATTTCGAGGAACATCCCAAGGCCCTTGCGGTTTGAACCAGCTCAATGTTCTTCCGGCTGAGCTGATAAAGGGAGGCTCGTAGATCGAAGTTTTCGTTCATCAGTCTTCCGAGCCAGTGGTATTCGCGATTGAGAAGAGCACTGCGGGCATCCTCGGCGTACTGGGCAAATTGTTTCATTGCGGCAGTCACTTGGGGATCTCCACGTTCCCAGCGGGAACGAATATCGTTGTGGAACACTTCGGTTCCTTCGGAGAGGTCATCCAAATAGGCCACATAAAGAGGGGGAAGCAGGTTGGGATCCAGTTCTTCAAACCTTCCATGTCCATGACTTTCCAGATAGGCCTTGTCGAAATCCATGAACACCAGACCCTCATAAACCTGGATCACACGATCCTGATACCCGGCAGGAATGCCCAGCTCGCGTGTTTCCACTTCCAGGATCACACCTGGCAGAAATGGCTTAGGGATGGTTACACCATAAAATTGGAGGAGTGCCTTGAAGGTTGCGGTAACTATCGCACTGGAACCCGCCAGTCCGACCTGCATGGGGATGTCAGTGTCATACCAGAGGCGGCAATTTTTTTTGGGTATCTCGATCCGGTTCTCATGACAGTAGTCCCGGAATCTTTTGAGCGATGCCTTGAGGAGCCTGAGACCTCCATAGTATCCATGGAGGTTGACATCTTCCGCCAGCTCATCCAAGGAGCCGAAATCGACCGGATCCCTGGGACCGGGGACTACCTGCAGGCGGTCACTTTCAGCAACCCAAACCCGTGCGGAAAAATTCCGAATGATAAAACTGATGGTTTTCCCATAATAACCATCAGAAGGATTTCCGATCAGTCCCGCGCGGGCATAGGCTCGTGTTTCTATCATGGCTGGTTATTTCCCCAAAGTAACGACATAGTGGGATTCTCCATCCCAGGAAAGAGTATCCTTGATCAAGGGGGCAATCCAGTCGAAGCCATGACGACAAACCAGCCAGGCGAAGCTGAAGACTCTTTCCTGAAGATTTCCCTCTGGTAGCAGATTCAACTTCAACCCCCGGACCCTTGCCAGGAGAGTGACATCACGCCGGGCCTCGTCACGTAATAGGAGGTCCTGGATCTGATCCAGGATTTTCTCAATCCGGTTCATCTGGGCCTCAACAGGTTCCACGAGGTGTTGCCGTCCAGACTGGAGATGGGTTCGGACTGCCTTCCGGGCTGAACGAAACTGGCTATCCAAGATCCTGAGGTTTTCCAAAGCCAGATCCTGGGTTCCACTGGAAGCAAGGTTCTTGGTGATTTCGGCTTCATCCCGTCTGAGGTCATTCCATGCGAGCCCCAGTTCTTCCATCCTCTTTTTTTGCCCGGAGTTGGCGAATGTCATGGAAAAGCGTGGAACAATCCAGGGTCTTCTCACACAGTGGCGCTGGTAGAGACCTTGTAGCTGTGCATGGTAGGCGATCTCGGAGGGACCCAGAATGACTGCTGCACTCGGCAGGATGGCATCCTGAACCACCGGACGAAGCAAAGCATTTGGAGAGAAGTGTTCAGGATGCTCAAGGCATTCCTTGTGCAAGTCTTCACGTGCTGTGGGACCCTCTCTGCCCTCAACCCTGAATTGATCTCCTTCGTAAGTAACAGACCTGCGTGCCTCACCGTCGATATAAAGGAAGTTGCAGAGTCCCGCTTTTTTATGGACTTGTGGTTTATAGCCGGATTGGACCAGGTCTGTGGTGGTGTCCGCTACAGCCTTCATCGAGGCAGTCGGATTCTCCACTTCACTTGCCAGTAATGGGCCTGCCAATTCTCGGAAGGGGGTTTCCCAAGGCCGGACGATCAATAAAGGATGATCTTCGAAAATCTTCAACCACAAGCGGTCAAAAAGGTCACACCATGAGTGACTATCCCGCCAGAGCTCGGCATACCACTCGGTGAATAGAAGCCGGAATTCTGTAGGTGGATGAACCGAGTGCAGGAACTCTTTCCAAGCCAGATGCATTTCCTCGCTGAGTCGGATCATCCATGCTGGATGTGCACCTGTGTCGCCTATCCCAAAATGAAAGTGGGCGATCCCATCATCCTCTTTCGGCCAGGCAACTTCATCTATCTCTCCCAGGTCATGATCATCTCCACCATCCCAGAGAACCGGGATGACCGGGATGTTCCATTTCTCCTGGAGATGAGAGCTCACTACCACAGTGGTCAGGATCTTTGCGAAGGTATACAAGGGGCCTCCCAGGGCTCCCGGTTGCTGGCCTGTTACAACCACAACACTATTGGGGTTTGCCAAGTCCTGGAGAGCCTTGGTTTGAGTGGAGGAGTAAGGAACCGGGAGCGATTCAAAAGCCTTGACCAGATGTTGTCGGCGTCCTGGGTCCTTTTGCCAGTCCGCGAGGCGGTATTCAGGGAATGGGATGCCCTTCCAGGGACCTACCGGGAGCAGGTCATGAAGTTTTGTGGTTGGTTCAAAACTATCGAGCCAGACTTTGGTAGAGGGACCGAGATATGTGAAAGGTATGGCGATGGAGTGGAGGTTTTTCATGGTCCTCAATCAGCACCACAGGATACCATTTCCTTCTCTGCAAATTCCTTTTGGCTCGCCTATGAGTACCGGATTCCTAATGATGTCCGGAAACGACCGACTCGATCACCTTTTCCACAATCCCTTCAGGTCCGATTCCATCCGCTTCAGCACGAAATGTCGGAACAATCCGGTGACGAAGAACGGGGGAAGCAATAGTCAGGATATCTTCTTTTGAGACCGCATATCTTCCATGCAGGATTGCGCGAGCCTTGGCGGCCAGGATCAAGTAGAAGGAGGCCCTTGGCCCCGCTCCCCAGGCGACATATTTGCGAATGAACTCATTCAGGTCCTCTATCTGGTTCCCTGCGGGACGGCTGGATGTTGCCAGCTGGACCGCGAACTCCACAAGATCCTCGGAGACAGGAACCCGTCTGACAAGGCGTTGGAGATCGATCACCTCCTCGCTGGAGAGCACTGGCTGAATCTCAGGCGTGAAGGCCGATGTGTTGCGTTTGACAATCTCGATTTCTTCATGAACGGAGGGGTATTCCACCAGGAGACTGAACATGAAGCGGTCGAGTTGGGCCTCTGGAAGCGGATAAGTTCCCTCCTGCTCGATGGGATTCTGTGTCGCGAGTACAAAGAAAGGCAGTGGTAGGGGATGATCCTCGCCGGCTGCCGTGACCTGGTATTCCTGCATGGCTTCGAGGAGTGCTGCCTGAGTCTTCGGCGGGGTACGGTTGATCTCATCGGCAAGGACCACATTCGCGAAGATTGGGCCTTTGACATAGCGGTAGGAACGCCGCCCGCTGGTCTGATCTTCCTCGATGATCTCAGTCCCCGTGATATCCGAGGGCATCAGGTCAGGTGTGAACTGGATGCGTTTGAAGGCGATCCGGAGTGCCTCGGAGAAGGTCCGGACCAGCATTGTTTTGGCCAGGCCAGGCACACCAATCAGCAAGCAGTGTCCGCCGGAGAGCAAACAAATGAGCAGGTTCTCGACAATCGCCTCCTGCCCCACGATCGCTTTGGCGATTTCAGCTTTGAGGCGGCCAGTTTTTTCTTTCAAATCCCTCACCAGGGCTACATCGTCCTGGCTGGATTCCATAATTACTGTTTGAGTCATCAATTCCTCCATGGATGGGTGCCAGTCTAACGGAGAGAACGCTTGGGGGTCAATGGAAGGGGCGAGTTCTCGGCCCAACACCCTTTGGTAGACCTCATACAGCTGCTCCGAGAAGAATGGGAGTGTGAATCTCTGTGCCCTCTCAAGCCCCATCTGAACCCGTTTGGCCCTTTCCTCTGGATCTTTGAGGAAGTCCTGTAAGGTAGTGAGGATGGAGTCTTCATCCTCAGGGTCGAAATACCACCCCGCTTTACCCGCTATCTCCTCCATCGGACTCCGCCAACTGGTCAGGACCGGGCATCCACAGGACATCGCCTCGAGCACGGGTAACCCGAAACCCTCAAAAAGGGAAGGGTAGACAAGGGCTTCGGCGGATCGGTAAAGTTTGGCCAACTCACTGGCGGGGAGATGCTCCTTACGCAAGATCCGCCTGCCATCATGAAGCTCCCAAATCTCGGTTCCATCCGTATCGAGACGATGTTGCCCTAACATATCGAGCCGTGTCCGCAAAGTCTCATACATCCATCCCCACCTTCCCACCACCACAAGGTCATGGGGCGCCTGGAGTCTCCGCCACGCATCCACAAGCCGCGGAATGTTCTTGCGCGGTTCCAACGTTCCCACCGCAAGGAAGAAGGGACGTTCCTGATTGGAACTCGTTTGCATGGAGTCCGTTTCTGGAGAAAAGAGGGATGGAACACAGGGAGGGAGCACATGAACCTTCTGCATGGAAAGGCCCAGCGTTTCCACGATTCGTTCCGCCTGCCAATGGCTATCGGCAAGGATGACCTTCGCCACCCTCGATACCGATGTGAAAGCCATTCTCAGGTAAGCCGCTTTGTGCGGAAGGAGACTCTCTTTCTGGAGGAAGGGGGAGACATCATGGATGGTTGCCACGATAGGAATATCCAGGCGGGGAGGACCGACACCCGACGGGTAATGGATCAGGTCGAGATTCAATCCTCTACACCCTGAAACCAGCTCCGCTCCAAACCGGAAAGGCCATCTCAGGCGGACACTGGGAACCGGATGGGTATCAAGATCTGCTCGTGGGTCAGTCCCGGTGGGAGTGAGTCCCACCGGATGAACACCCTGCTTTTCAAGAAGAAGTAGAGCCTGAAGCAATTGCTCTGTGTAGAATCCAGTGCCGCTCCAGTTGCCCAGATGGAGAAGCGATACACCGACTCTCATCTCGTTCCTGGTCATGTGACTCCAGGAACTCAGGTTCCGGGTATGCGGATAGGAGCACCGAGCAGCTCAAGTGCTTTCTTGATCTGAAGGTCTTTTGCCAGCAGTTCCTGGTCGATGGATGAGGTCTCTTTGTAAGCCGCAGGATTTACAATCTGGCTTTCAGGCTGTTTGATCACATAGTCGGGCCGAATACCGGTCTTATTGATGCATGTGCCACTCGGGGTGTAGTACTTGGCGATAGTGAGTTTCAATGCCGAGTTGTCGTCGAGTGGGATCACTTCCTGAACAGTCCCCTTGCCAAAAGTGGTAGCTCCCACAGTTTTTCCTCTCCGGTTGTCACGGATCGCCCCAGTCACGATCTCAGCCGCACTGGCTGTCCATTCATCCACGAGAACCACCAGCGGAATGTGGGTGTAGGAAGAGACATTGGGTGTCCGGTACTCCCGATTATCTCCCGCCTGCCGTCCCTTGGTGCTGACAACCAGGCTTCCCTTGGGGAGGAACACATTTGAGATTTCAACAGCGGATTTGAGGAGTCCACCCGAGTTCCGCCGCAGATCAAGAATACATTTTTTCATTCCCAGCCCATCGAGGTACCTCAGGTTCTCCAGCAGGTCATGGGAGCTGTTTTCATTGAAACTGTTGAGCCGGATATAGCCCACATCACCAGGTAAAAGGATCCTTTCCAATTCTTTTTGGGTGATGGTTTCGCGTGTCAGTTCATAAACGACTGGCTCGGGGACATCTTCTCGTTGGATGGTGACTGCCACCCGGGTGCCAGGTTCCCCCTTCATCCGGTCGACTGCTTCATCTTCGGTGGTCACAGGTTTTCCATCGACCTGGATCACGACATCACCGGGACGTATACCCGCACGGTAAGCAGGGGTGTCAGGAATGGGGCAGATGACACGGCACAGTCCATCCTTGAATTGGATCTGGACTCCCACTCCCCCGAAACTGCGTGTTTCACCTTTCAGATACTTCACCAGCTCCCTGTTTTTTTCCGGTTCCAGGTAGGCGCTGTATCCATCCGGGTGACCATCCAGCCAAAGCGACCCAATCATGCCGCGGATCATTGCGGAAATGAGGGTATCGAGTTGAATTTTTGTCCCTGTTTTTGCACGGATGGCCTGGAGTGCCAGACGGAAAGCCTGGAAATCATCTTTTCTGGAACCCAGACGTTGGGTTTGTGAAACAATGTCAGAGTACTTGAGTTCCTCCAACCCGGGGGTTTTCAGCATTTCCCTGAATCCCCCCATCATGAAGGTAATGCTCTGGATGTCCTCAATATAGCGTTCGTCGATCTTGGTGTAGGCTTGCTGAAACTTGGCTTCGAGTTGGAGGGGATTCAAACCAGTCACCTGGGATGTAGTGGTGGCTGACTCGGTGGCCATGATCCCTGGACTGTCAAAACACAGGCAGAACATGAGGACCATCAGAAAAAGAGCCCTGAGAGGTATGACGCTTCGAACCCGACTCCATTTTGATCTGGAAGAATTCATGAATGTAACCAACTGCTTCATCTTGTTTTTCTACTCCACTCCATTTAATACAGCGGGATCGGGTGGGGATGCAAGATACTCGAACAAAGATTGGACCAGGTTTGGATCGAATCTATGACCTGCTTCCCCCTGGATCTGTGCTATCGCTGCTTGACGTTTTTCCACTCCTGTTCCATTCCCCAAAGAACACAGCCTCAGGTATTCATCCATGATGGCAAGCATCCTCGCCCCCATGGAAATCTCTTCTCCCTTAAGCCCGCGTGGTTGCCCCGAGCCATCAAAATGTTCATGGTGATCGCGGAGGATCGTTACTACGGTTTCCGGCATTTCCAGGCGTCGCGCCATTCTTACCGCGACCTCAATGTGTTTCAGGTTGTTCTTACCATTACCCATCTCGGTGGTTGCATCGCGAGCTACACGCAATAGAGCGATCCCATGGATAAAAGCGGCCATCTGGAAGAGCTGACGGGTTTGGGGATCGAGTTTCAGATAACGGGCATAAGCCTCGATCAGATTTGCCAGAAGGTGTGCATGGCCTTGTTGATCCGGGTCACCGGTTTCAAAAAGGTTATCGAATACCCCCATCGTCCTGAGTGCGATTCTTTCCTGTTTTTCAAAGAAGTCGATGTTGAGTAAGGCGATGACGGCCTGTTCGGCCATGGTATGGAGGACTTCCCGGTCACCCTCGCTGAAACGGGCTGGATGCCCTGTCCGTTCCGCCACGGTCATCACGCCGATCACCTCGGCCTCGAACATGGGTACCGAAAGATAGGAGCGTGAGGGATAGAAAGAAGCAGGATCAGCGCTGAAGCGGGGATCAAGGAGTGGATTCTCGATCATGATACTTCCAGCCTCTTGCGCCGCCTTTCCTGGAAGTGCCGTGCCAATCTCGAGTGTCTGGGTACCGATCTCGCCTTCAGCCAGTCCAAGTTTGACACAGGGTTGCAGAAGTCCGGAATCATCCAGCAACATGATGGAGCATTTACGAACATTGAGGACCTGCAGGATCAACTTCGCCATTCGCGAGAGGATCTGTGGCTTGTCGAGAAGGTCGCCGACCATGCGGGTGGTGGAAACCAGGCGGTAGACCGAGTGGACTGTTCCCAGGGCGACGGCTTTCTGACGCATTTGCTCAAAATCCAAAGCATTGCGGATGGCGACACTGGAGCCGAGTGCGAGAGTTTCAAGGGCCGTATCGAGGTGGGGCAGCAGGATTCCGCCTTCTTTTCCCAGGCAGAGGACCAGCCCCAAAAGCCGGCCCCCCAGAGAGAGCGGGATTCCCCAAACCCCGGACCCCTCAGGTGGACTTGGGAAAAGGGAGTGGTACCAGTGGCGAAGCGGATCCCCCACCGAAAGCATCTGGGCTGCCTGTGGCCAGGAGAAAACCTTGTTTTCATAAGGAGTTGAGGAAATCTGGAAATCCTGGTTGGATGGAGAGGCGGGATCGAAACCGATCGTGGCTGATTTCACGAGGCGGTGTTCCTGGTCGACCAGCAAAACAGCCCCCTCCTTGGCATCCAGAACCGCAATGATCTCCTTGAGGATCCTGGACAGGAGGACCTCCAGGTCCAGGGTGGATACGACTTCTTTCCAGAGGCGTTGAATGGCCATCAGGTCTTCGGAGGCACGCTCACGCTCCGCGATCTGACGCAGATGTTGGGTCAACAGGGGCAGGAGTGGATAAAGTCTGCGTTGTTCGAAATTGGGGAGATGCGCCAACCCCAGAAACCCCTGGGCCTCCTCGCCGCAAAGAATGGGTACGACAATCTGGGTTCGATCCGGGGGAGAGGCGGTCATCAGGGCTACTTTGTCATGGCCCGCCTGGGTGACAGCTGCAAAGGCCGACTCCAACCACTGCTCACGGACGTTCCGGTCATCATGGAGCAGGCCGCACTCAGTCTTGTCATGGCTCTCGAGGATATGAATCGAATCCTCGGAGCTGGCCGTGTACCACCAGACCGGTTGGTCAAGGAGAACATTCAGGCATTCCCGTAACTGCTGGAAACCAGTCGTCCTCAGGAGCTTAACGAGTCGATTTTCGGCTGTCAGAAACTGCATCTTTCAACAATTCCAAAAGATGAAGGATACCACTGTTACGGAAACCTACCAGATCGAAGCCCCAGCAATGCAAGATCCTTTCAAAAGACCCGGTAACCATCCAGGTCAATTATCTCCCATTCATCCGGTGAGAGAGCATCCAGGTCGATATCCCCAAGGTGTCGAAATTCATCCTCGCGAGGCCAATCACCACTTGTCCCCTCTCCTTGCAACAAGAATGCCGGAATTCCTTCGGGGATTCCAGTTCTCTCATTCAGATACCGGACTTTCTGGATGCCTATTCGCCATGCTGCAGGGCTGGAAATCCCAATGCCATATGGCTCGATGGTGTAGCGGACATATCTCGATCTCCAGCGGACAAGGTCGACCGCTTTACTGGGGGGTAATCCTGACAGACACACCACCTTCTCTTTACCGCGTATCCGCCATGAGTTGGCACGAATCCTTTTCTCGTTCACGATTCTTGCCAGTGTTTTACTTGCGGAATGGGCATATTCTTCCCTGTTTTCAGTTATGTTTCTGTAGAACTCAGCCGAAGTTTCCCTTGGCCATGGTCCTTGGCAGGCACGCGTCCAATGGATCAACCACCCCTTCAATTTTTCATCAAAATTCGCCCGGATGGCCGCTATATCAAAGAGATAGCACTCTCTCCTTCTCCCACCTCTCCACTCTCTACTGAACCGGAAATCAGCCTTTGTCTGATTTGCTCTGTTTTCGAGAAGCTTCCGCATCCGCCCATGAGGATGGATCGAAACTGGAACCAGCGTATCGGCCAGTGAGGTTATCAAGCGATCGCGTTCAGAACCGGAATCTTTGATACGGCTTTTTCTGGCAGGTATGAGCAGAAGAGAGACCTGTTCGGCTGAAAGTGAAAAGTCTCTGATCGTCCGGTTGAACAGGGCATTAGGATCCATGCGGCCATCCCACAATACAGCGACTATCAAGGGATACCCAAAGGTACCCCCCGCCCAGGTTGTGTATTCCCAGGTGTTCATTCCAAGAGAAGTGATCAGTGTTATTTCTGCCTGCTGATAGGTTTGGAGAGCATCGAGAGTTCCGAGGATCCATTCATCTTTTCCCAAGGGATATTTTGACTGCGCGGAATTGAGGATGGCCAACTTGGGCTGCTCCCAAGGATACCTGCTCCCAATACAAGTATAGCCATTCCATTCAAAAGCCAGGTGGTTCTTCATCTCTCAACAGTTCATACCAGGTAATCAGGTCGGGCACATCTGCTCGCCTCCAGACCGATCCGGCGCGCGATTCAGATAGGAGGAGGCTGATACGGTCGTGGAGATTTTCCAGGGTACGCAGCTCAAAGATCTCCAGATTGCTTCTCACCCATTCTTCCTGCAAAAGGTCTGACAAGGTGATCAAGACTTTCGTCAGCTCGGGAATTTGATGCCAATCGAGGGGAATTCCCTCGGGCAGTCCATACACAATCGCCAGCAGAGGCCGGATACGATCTTCGAGATCGAGTCTTACATGGGTTCTGTAAAGTGTATCAGGCAGATCTGGCTGGAAGGGGGAATAACCACTCCCTCCAATGGTCTTCCCAGCATCGATGTCAAGGGGTTGTGAAACCTTACCCGTTCTCTGGATGCGTGCAAGGGTGAGCAGGTTCAACTCTCTCCATTTCCTCCAGTCTTTCCATTGAGCTTCTGGAAGAACCAGCCGGTAGAGCCAGGCCTCTGGCAAAGTCCCCCCCGCGCGAGTCTGCCAGGCCAACCGCATGAAAGAGGCCAGATTGAGACAAAAGCGTGGGCTGTTATCGGCTTCCGCCACAAGAAGGCGGGGTTCCGCCTCCTGTTCCCAATTCAGGAGGATCTCATTATACAGGTCAGTATTCAGCCATTCGTACCGGGTGGAGATTGATAAGTCGATGGCCAATCCCTCCTCCGCTTGTGAAGAAACCAACCCCCCTTTTTGTTCCGGGTCCTGAGGACCTACAAGGAACCTGGCGGTAGAGGGAACCTCGGCCCGTATTTCCTGTAAAAGACTGAACGATGGGGAATCTGGCAATATCCAGAACTCAAGATCTTTGGCGTATCGTTTCATCACCGCGTTAAAAGCGCGCAGATAGTAAGCAGACTCCTCTTCGAAGGTGATCCGTGTGCAGGTTGCGCATCGGCAACGTGGCCACTCATTCACCGCAATTCCAAGGGCATCCAGCCCTCTCATCCCTTTGAGGATGGTTTCGAAACGATGCAGGATCCGGCGCCGATGGAGTGGAGCCTGCCGGCAAGGGATCGATTCATCCACCAGGGGCTTACCCGGATTCTGGTTACCCAGGTCGAGCTGAACCGGTAACACAGCCATCACCCACCATCCCAGGTTTTGTAATTCCTCTGCGACCTCTGCAATTTTTTCTTCCCAGTGTGCGGGGCGATCCTCATCCTGATGGAATGGTTCGACCAATGGCAGGTCTACGACATCGAGAATAAGTGCGTTGAATCCCCAGGACCTCAGGAATTCCGATCGTTGAAGAAGGTCGCTCGAATTCCATAGCTGCGGCGGGAGCCTGATTCCCCGTAACTGGATGCGAGCCTCAACTATGCCAAGTCCACAAATCGATTGCTCCATGCGGGAAAGCGTGGCAACGTATCAGTACGAATTCAAGGCTTATGACTTCATCCAGGAAATCCACTTCGAGACGGAAAAGGGAAGACCCACCCACACTGGAATGGCTACGAGCTCTGCCCAAGGCCGAGCTTCACCTCCATCTGCTGGGAGGGATCCGTAGCCAGACCGCTGTCGATCTTGCCAGGAAGAATCATGTGAAACTTCCCTATGATCCCACCAGAGATTGGGGTGGTGCCTTCCATCAACGGAGTTTGAGTGCTTTCGTCGAGAGCTTTATCTCCCTCTTTGATTTGCTCAGGGATTCCTCGGATTTCGAGCGTTTAGCTATCGAAGTTCTGGAGGACCTTGCCAGTGATGGAGTGAAATACACTGAGCCCCGTATCACGATCACCTCTCATCTCACGCGTGGTGTGAGTGAGGAGGCGATCGGCGGAGGATTACAACGTGCTGCCCGAAAAATGAAAGCATCACACGGTGTTGAGGTGGGCTGGATTATTGACTTTCCGCGTGTGCTGGGGATACAGACCGCCGAATCCGCATTAGCCCATGCAATTCGTGGCAAAGAATGGGGAGTAACCGGTTTTGATATTGCTGGATATGAGGGACATTCTCCAGAAGACCCAGCCCTCATTGAGATCTTTGAGAAAGCCAGGGAGTCCGGTTTGGGCTTAACCGCTCATGTTGGGGAGAAGGGGCCTCCTGACCATGTCTGGACAGCGATTCGAGACTGGAAAGTCAACCGTATCGGGCATGGTATTCAATCGATTCATGATCCGGCGCTTGTCGAAGAACTTGTCCACAGGCAAATCCCTCTCGAGGTTTGCCCAAGCAGTAATGTCGCACTTGGAGCGGTGCCCAATTACGTGGATCACCCGGTTGATGATCTTTTCCGTGCCGGTGTGCCTGTGACACTCAATACGGATGATCCGACCCTGTTTGGAACCACACTCAGCGAGGAGATCCTACGTACTGCTGACTTGTTTGGATGGTCACGGGCAGATGTTGAAAAAGTGGTGGAAAATGGCTGGCGTTACAGGTTCAGGGGAGATCTCCCCCGGGAGGAGGAGCCTCAAACCGGTACAGAATCGTCTCCCCCTTTTGAAAAACTGGTTTGAATGAAGTTCCCAGCAGCCTTTCAATCCCCAACTGTTGGAGAATCGGATGATTCTTTTCATTGGCGATCCGCAGGTAAAATCCCACCCTCAGTTTGTGCAACTGTTCTCTCACCTTATCCGAATCCTGGCCATACCAGGGGATCAGCCGATAGTCATCCAGATGCAGGAGCTTGAGGTCATCCCGCAGATAATAGTGACGGTTTTCGTGGGTCAGGATGACTGCATTCCTTGGGAGATGGTGGTTCATCCATTGCCAGACAGCATATTCGCCAATGGTATTGGTGAGGAAAACCTCGGGATCCATGCCGGGACGTAACGCAACCTGCTCGAGGGCTGGAGTGGAGTGCTTTGCTCCGAGAATGCTGGTTGACAGGCCGATGGTGAGCGCGGCAGCCAGGAGAACCCCATTGTGGAGCCTGGCAGTCCAGGAGGGTCCTCGATCCAAATGCCGCAGCCAACGGCAGGAAACAAGCACCATCAGGGGAACCAAAGGCATGACATGATAAAGGTAAAGTCCCGAGATCGCATACTCATAAAAGAAAAGGAATGCCAAATACCCAAGGATTCCAATCCAGAAAGGACCGGGCCTTTTCCAGGAAAAGCCCCAGATCAGTCCGGGGAGAAACCACCCGAGGGGAAGGGCTGCCCACTTCAGGTGAGTGTTGGGATCGAGAAGGAAATAATAGGGCGAGTGGAGAATTCGTTCAGTCAGTGTCCTGCCCAGGCTCCCGACACCATCTCCATTCATCATCCACTCCACCTCGCAGGATTTGAGCACAGCAAGGTTAGTGTTCATCCCGCCGAAGATTTCCGGGAAGAAAGCATAAACTGGATTTCCCGTGACAATCTCATTGCGCAGGAACCAGGTGCTTGAAAGGATCAGCCCGGCAGCAATTGCAATGAGTGTCTGTGGATAGAACCGTGCCGGTTTATCCTTGAACCAGTGAACCATAGGGAACCACCATAGGGAAACCATCAAGTAATTCAGATGGCTGCCAGCGGTGGCAATACAGATCAGTCCCACCAGAGCGGAGAAGCCCTTTCGCGCGCTGCCAAGCAGCGCGACCGAGGAAATTGTGAGCCAGACCGAGAGAGGATAATCACTCACCCAACTCTGATACCACAGCCAATACGGTGTGGATTGGACCAAGAGCATCGCCCAGAGCGCCAGCCGTTCGCTTCTCCATCGCTCAATCACGATGGAGTAGACAATCAGAGCGGTGGCCAGACCTGCGATGGGGGGGATCCATTGCCCAGGGAATGAACTCCATTCCCCGAAAGCCCGCGTTACCGCGGCCTGCCAGAGCAGGAAGAGGTGGGGATAGTTGGCACCCAGACCGAGACCCACCTGGCACTGGACCAGTTCGGGGAATCCATTGGAGTCGACTGGAAAGGGAATCCCATGATTGAGGTAAATCAGTTTGGAGTAGTAGAGGTAGTAAATCAGAGCATCCCAATAGTTTTCCGGATAGAACAGGGCCTGAACAAAACAGAATCCGGTGATCACAGTGAAGAGGGTCCATGCAAGCAGGCGGAATAGGCCACTACAGCGAGCCACCTCCAAGTTCTCGAAGCCAGAGGTATCCTGTCTGTTGATTCGTAAGAGAAGCAGGCCCGCTGCGACGGCAATCAACGAAACACTCCATACAGACACAAGGGTCAATTGGTTCACAATAGCCAGTGTCTCGAACACGACTCCAACCACTCCAAGCCCCACAGGAATGGCAGTGAGAACCGCCAGGAGCCGG
>CAYZUX010000031.1:0-3562 GCA_964481775.1 uncultured bacterium
CCCGCATCACGAAAACGAAATCGCCCAGAGTGAGTCGGCCACCGGCAAACCCTTCGTCCACACCTGGATGCATTCACGCCACCTGATGGTCGAGGGCCAGAAGATGGCCAAGTCAGCAGGGAATTTTTTCACCCTGAGAGACCTGGTGGAACGTGGCTATGATCCTGTCAACATCCGGTTCGCGCTGGTCCGTCAGCACTACCGCGACTCGCTCAACTTCACCTTTGAAGGTCTCAAAGCCGCTGCAGAAGAACGCCGTCGCTGGACAGACCTGTTTCTGCGCCTTGAAGAGATCCACTCAGCTGGAGAGCTGCCCCCAAGCCTTGGAGATCAGCTTCATCAATCCAACTGTCAGATTGAGGCAGCCCTGGATGATGACCTGAACACACCCCAGGCGATTGCCAGGCTGCATGATCTGACCACCCTTATCAACAGGCGTATCGACAGTGGAGAAATGAATCAGGCGGGGGCAAACGAGGTGATGGCTGTGTACCGCAAATGGGACTCGGTGCTGGGTGTTCTTGAAGAAAAGCGTGGCAGCCTGGATGCCGAGATCGAAGCCCTGATTGAGGAAAGGTTAGCGGCCCGCAAGGCGAAAAACTTCAAACGTGCCGATGAAATCCGGGATGGCCTGTTGGCCCGTGGAATCATCCTGGAGGACACCGCTCAGGGCACACGCTGGAAGAAGGCTTGAATCGGATCAGGTAAGGCGATCCATTGTCTCCCCCCACCCCAGCCCTCCCCCGCAAGGGGGAAGGGAGCCTTTAGATCAGCAGGTCGAAACCCCCCCTCCCCCCTTGCGGGGGAGGGGGGGGGTGGGGGGAGATAACCGTGCATCTACGAAAACTGGATGGGTATTGGTAACATTCCACCTTAGTGTGTCGTGATGGTCTTGGGCTGACAAATCTTTTGTTGGAATCTCCCGAAGGCCATCGATTTTTTGGAGGTGGATTCTCATGAAAAAGCTCCTCGTTCTGGTGGTTGTGATCCTGATTGTGGCTTTGGTATTTCCCATCGCGAATCTTGTCATCAAGCCGAAGGTAAGTCCGCTTTTAACCACGCGTGTGACCGATGAACCGGGATATGCCCAGGCTGCCGCTTTGCTCCAGTCCAAGTGCCTGGTTTGCCATGCTCCGGGTGAGGAATTGCCTTTTTATGCGAATTTCCCGATCGCCAAGGATCAGATCCACAAAGATGTCGAGATGGGTACCGCTTTTATCAACCTTGCTGAAGCCTTGAATCCCGGCGAGGGGAAGGTGGTCTCTGAGCCTGCCCTGGCGATGATTGAATACTCCCTCACCTCTGGTTCCATGCCCCCATTGAAATATTCCTTGATGCATTGGGACAGCAAACTGACCGAAGCCCAGAAAAATACCATCCAAGCCTGGATCCGGGCGGTCCGTGAGAAACATTACAAGACCGAAGGTGTCGCACCACAGTTCGCCAACGAAGCAGTTCAACCACTGCCGGCTCTGCAGGATCCGAATCCTGAGAAAACCGCTCTTGGCGGTAAAATGTTCCATGATGTTCGACTTTCGCATGACAATACCCTCTCCTGTGCCTCCTGCCATGGACTTGATAAGGGTGGGACAGATCAAAAAGAGTTTTCGACCGGTATCAACGGGCAGGTGGGCGATATCAATTCACCGACAGTTTTCAATGCGGGCTTCAATTTTGTTCAATTCTGGGATGGACGTGCCGCCGATCTCCAGGCGCAGGCCGATGGTCCGGTCAACAACCCCATCGAGATGGGGTCCAACTGGGGCGAGGTTATTCCCAAGCTTCAACAGGATCCGGAGGTGGTCGCGGCCTTCACCAAGCTTTATCCAGATGGACTCAACAGCACCAATGTCATGAATGCCATCGCCACCTTCGAGCACTCCCTTGTCACCCATGGCTCCCGTTTCGATAAATATCTCATGGGAGATGCCAGTGCACTCAATGAGGAAGAGAAACAAGGTTACCAGGTATTCAAAGATCATGCCTGCGCCACCTGCCATGCGGGCAAGACTCTGGGGGGACAGTCTTTTGAGAAGATGGGGCTGATGGGGGACTACTTCTCCGATCGCGGGAATGTCATCAAGCGTGATAATGGACGTTTCAATGTGACTCAAAAGGATTCTGACAAGTTCCGCTTCAAAGTTCCCAACCTGCGCAACATCGACAAGACCGCTCCCTATTTCCATGATGGAACGCAGAAGACAGTTCTGGATGCAGTCAAGACGATGGGTCGATATCAGTCGCCCAGTGGCCTCACTGAGAAGGATGCCCAGTTGATTGAAAAGTTCCTTCTCACCCTGACTGGCGAGTACAACGGGAAACCGCTGTAAGCCATAATCCGCAGTGCCCCCCCGCTGGAATGAGAAGCCTTTCTCGTTCCAGCGGGAACCGTCGAGCCCTAACCTCCCACTACCCTCGGGATCACCAGCCTGTGTATCCAGTTGATGACCTCGCAGTGCCGGACCTCATCCCGGAGCACATCGTCATCGATCCCCAAGGCCCAGCGCAGGTCTTTGCGTTCCGGTTCCGCAAAGAGTGCCATCATCATGTCCACATACACCTGCATGGCGTCACGATCTTTGAAAAAGCCGCGCTGGATGAGCTTGTCGGCGCGGCAATAAATCAACCGGGCGATTTCCTTGAGGTTGTACTCCGGGTGATACTGTGTGGCCCAGAAAGAACCATTCTGAGAGCGGACCGCCACCGATTGGACTCGTGTGTAGCTGTTCCCCGAGAGAATCAAGGCGCCCGCTGGAACATGGGTCACCTCGTCATCATGAGAGATATACCCATCAAAGGTCGAGGGCTTGCCTTCATACATCGGGTGTGAACGCCCTTCGGGGGTTAGCGTGATCTTCCTCGCCAATCCCATTTCACGCCCCTTGGGATGCGCCGCCACCACTCCGCCTGCCGCGACCACCGCCATCTGCACCGCCCAGCAGCTGCCAAACTGTGGAACACCTACTTCATACACATCCCGTGCGATCTGTATCTGACGGGTCACCCGGGCATCATCCTTGTCATAGATGGTCAGGTTACACCCGGTCCAGACCACCCCCTGATACTTCTCGATCTCTTTCTTGGGCAAGGAGTAATTATCATCATCCGAGGGGAAGGTCATATCGACCTTGCAACCCGGCGCATAGCGCTCAAGGAGTCCCTTGAACAGGTCACTCGCAGTGGAGCATCCCGCATCTTCCAGCTCGCACCGGCTGGCCCTGGCATAACCATCCACAATCAGGAAATTCAGATTCAAAGTCATGTGTCCTTCCTCCACCTTGTGTAGGGTGGGGCTTGCCCCACCGTTGGATAATCGTCCAAACCCCAGTGGTGGGGCCAGCCCCACCCTACCGTTTATCCAACCCCCGGATGATCCCCGGCAAATCCGCATACCGTTCGCAAATCGCATCCGCCGTGGTAATGCCCTTGTCACGGTCTCTGGCAGGATAATCGTCCAAACCCCTCGCAGTGGAGCATCCCGCATCTTCCAGCTCGCACCGGCTGGCTCTGGCATAACCATCCACAATCAGGAAATTCAGATTCAAAGTCATGTGTCCTTCCT
>CAYZUX010000031.1:3662-36191 GCA_964481775.1 uncultured bacterium
TCCGCCGTGGTAATGCCCTTGTCACGGTCTCTGGCAGGATAATCGTCCAAACCCCAGTGGTGGGGCCAGCCCCACCCTACCGTTTATCCAATCCCCGTATGATCTCCGGCAGATCGGCATACCGTTCGCAGATCGCATCCGCTGTGGTGATCGCCTTGTCACGATCCCTGGCGGCGGTGAACAGTACCGCACGGGCACCGAGCCGGTGCGGGCCTTTGACATCGTTGTGGTCACGGTCCCCGATATGCACGATGGTTTCGATGGGAACACCCAGCTTCTCCGCCGCCGTGGTGAAAACACGCGGATCAGGTTTCGAGAATCCCATCTCATCCGAGAAGATGAACACATCGAAGAACTCCAGCAACCCCGCGCCTCGCAATAACTCCCGCAATGCCCTGCCGGGTGAGTAGATAGCATCCGAAATGATCGCGAGGCGGTAGTTCTTTTTGAGCTCCGCGAGAGCCTCCCTGCCACCAGGGATCGGATCGGGCTGGATCACCACCTCCATGTCCTCCAGGTACTTCACCAGTTCAGCAACCTCATCCTCCGGCAGGCTGACTTCGAGCCCTTTGAACAACACCGATAGACGGTCGCGCACTGTCCAGGTGACATGCTGGTCATGCCAGACCTTGTTGAAAGCCGCTGTGGTGACCTTGTGCGCCAGCAGGACCTTTTCATAGGGGATCTCCATGTGACGCCGGAGGGCTTCATAGACACAGTAGGGACGCTCCTCGGACTTGGGACGCAGCCCCTTTGCGGCGCGTTTGGGTTCATCCGAGTCATCCACAAACAGGGTATCCCAGAGATCAAAGGTGATGGCTTTTACAGGGCGGTACAAGATCTGACTCCTCGGTCTTTATATCGATTGCGGCGTGATATACACGCATAGAGATTCTGCCTGAACACAAAGAGGAAATGTTACCTGGTATTGGCGGACTTGAGGAGGATGCCCCCCATGCCGGAGTAGCGAATTCATTCGCGGGTGGTCGAAACTACCTTTTCATATCTTCATGTCACTGTGTCACTAGGCGAATGAATGCGCTACTGCCTCGAAAATAGAACGCCAGTGATTATGGAACTCGCCAGAAACCGCTCATTCAGCTCGCCCACGAGTTGTACTCGTGGGCGGAACCCTTCTGGCGAAGTTGCACTTCGCCGGGGGTCGTGACAGCTTTGAGCCACGTGGGAGTACAACTCCCACAGAAGGTTTCGGCACCGGAGTTTAACTCCGGTGCCAGCTGATTGGGCTCATTTTCATGCTTTGTGGGTGTCGTAAAGCGACATGATTACTCCAATGGCCCTTAGATGAAACATGTCTGTTGCCCAACCTCCTGCAGACGACAACAAACCTCTATGCCTTCTTCAATGCATCCCGGATCTCGGTCAGCAGCTCCACCTCACGGGAGGGTGGTGGCGGAGCGACAACTTCCTCTTCTTTCCTGGTGCGCATGATCCATCCCAGGAACTTCACGATGAAGATGAAGAGCGCCAAGGCCACGATCAGGAAATTCACCACTTCCCCGATAAAAAGCCCGTAGGGAATTTCCTTCGCACCAATGACGATTTTCCAGCCCAGATAACCTTGTTCTCCCGGCAAGATCACTCCCACCAGAGGCATCAGAACATTTTTTACCAGTGAATCGACAATCTTGCCGAAGGCTCCTCCAATAATCACACCGATGGCCAGATCCACCACATTCCCTTTAAGGGCAAAGGCCTTGAACTCCTCAAGCAATGACAACGCTTTCCTGGTGGGTTCCATGGTTTATTCCTCCCGCAATCGTATTTGGACAACTCGTCTATCTTGCCTGTCCATGGGAGACTGGTCCATAACCATTTGCGTTCGCCGGTTTTTTATCGGTCTGTGTCTAAAACAGTCGCTACCTTCTCGGCATTCCAGGCACGCACAGTGAGGCCCTCAAGACTCGCCAGCCAGCCTGAATTGGTCTCGAATGGGATCTTCCGCTCCTCCCCCGGATAGAGGCAGAAACTGTTGTCATCCAGGTAGTTGGTATAACCACCTCCCTCAAATCCTTCAATGATCACATTGAAAGCCGGAACCTGGGCAAGATTCTTCACACGGATAAAACCGGTCTTGCCGTTATAGGCAAGCGAGGCGTGCAGGTTTGCCTTGGGAAGTGTCAGTAGACGGGCTTCCGGGAGGTTCCCGTAGGCCTCAAAGGCTTCGGGGGCACGCTCATGCGGCCAACCCCAGGCGGGGATTTCCTCCATCTTCTTCGTGGCCTCGGTCTTCACCTGGTAGTTGAACCAGGACCATTGATCGGAGATGAGGTTCCCCTCCTTGTCTCGCATCGAAACCGCCAACAGGAAAGGTTTGATCTTGCCGGGATCGAGATTGACTGTCACTCGTTCGAGGTCCTGCCGTTCGGCGGTCTTCACCGAGCTGACAGCGTATTCCTTGCTCCACTGCTCAAGGAGATCGCTTCCATATAGAACCGCTCGGACCACCACATTTTCCAAAGGCCTGGTGGAGTCATTGGCCACATGCAGGGAGGTCACAAACGGTTCATTGGGCTGCCAGTTGAGTTTCTCGGTGAAAGCAAAGGCGGCCTGCGGCTGGTAGACATGTTTGGCCTGGTAATAGGAGAGCTTCGGATAGCCATAGAAACCCACCACAGCCCAGGAGTGACCCGGGAAAAGATCGGTCATCTTATAGAACCACAGACCACCCTTGTTGAGGTAACTCCCCGCCCGCTGGAAGTTGCAGGCGAAACGGATCTCATCCCCCTGAGCCATCTGCGAGTACTCGATGTAGGTCTTCCAGTCCTTGATCGGGCCATAGTCGCAGTAGCGCATCACCTTGGCCATGTCGCCATACCCGAACTGGTTCATGTGCATCTGCACCGCGCCATCATCCTGTGCCGGCGGCCACTGCTTGAGACATTCCTCGCCAAGATACAACGCCGTCTCTTCATGGTTGTTCATGCTCGGAGTCCCAAACTCCCCATAAAACACCGAGGGGTTCTGAGTGAAGCCGGTGTCGTAAGGGAGACCATTGTGGAACACTCCCCAGTTATGATAGCTGCCCCCCCAGGGCGAGGTGCGGTGGAAGGGACGCGAGGGGTCATACTGACGGCAACGCCTTCCCACCAGGAACAACCCTTCATCGGCACCGGAGATTTCCACATTTTCATTTCCACCTCCCCACATGATCAGAGAGGGATGGTTTCGCAGCCTTTGGACTACCCGCGAAACCTGGTCATCCAGTACCTTGGGATCGGTCAATGGGAAATCCGGCGGCATCCAGCAATAGGGGAACTCCTGGTAGACCATCAATCCCTTCTTGTCGCAGAGACGGTAGAACTCATCGGTTTCGATGATCCCGCCGCCCCAGGCACGGAACATCTGCACACCCGCGCGGCGCGCCAGTTCGAGGATGTGCTCATACTTGACCGGATCGAGCTCGAGCATCGGATCGCTCCAGCACCAATTCGCCCCCTTGATGAACATCGGAATGCCATTGATGACAAACTGCCAGCGGTAGTCTTTCTCCTCGGCCTGTCCGCGCAGGGGACGCATCTCGATGGTACGGATTCCAAACAGGCTTTCCTGGCTCGAAACGGGATTGGTTGCTCCCTTGGGAAGGACTGAAAGACGGATCTTGTAGAGGTCGGGGTCTCCATAGTTCATCGGCCACCAGGCTTTGGGATCTTCAATGACCACCCGGGTCTGATACCGGCTGCGTCCCGAAGGAGCCTGGACTTCGTTCACAAAGGCGAGCGGTTTGGACTCAAAGGTCTCCCCGCTGATCTCAAAGGAAACCTGAACCGGTTCCGGTTGGGCGGAGGCATTCTGAAGCGTGTACTCGACCATCACTTCGGCCTTGTTTTCTTCCAGGGAAAGAGTCCGGACATAGGGATGCTGAATCTCGATCTGGGGTACCGCCTCCAGCCAGACACTCCGCCAGATGCCGAGTGAAACCAGGTGTCCATAGTGCCAACCCCAGCCGGGGCTGCCCTTCAGGATCCCGAACCAGCTTTCAGGAATGCAATCAACACGCACGACCACTTCATTGGGAGTGTCGAAACGGACCAGCTTTGAAATATCGAGGTCCGGGCCGCCAAACATCCCCGCGTGATAACCGAGAGGCTGACCATTGACATAAACCGAGCCCGCATAATCGATCCCATCAAATGAGAGGCGGATTGTCTTTCCCTCCCACTCCTTGGGAACTGTGAAGGTCCGCGCGAACCACCAGTCCTTCTGCTCGATGCGGGTCTTACGGTGGTGCCAGGTGAAATCCTTCGGCTCGCCAAACTCATGGAGTTCTTTCCAGGTGTTGTCACCAATCAGCGGATCCTCAATCTCACCAAGCTTCAGTAAGGCACTCTGCACACTGGTGGGGACTGTCACCTTGCGCCAATCGCTCCGGTCGTAACCCTCCTTGAACCAGCGATTCTTCACCCCCTCACTTTCCTCAGGCTTAAGGCGTTTTTCCTTCAGGTCAGCCGCCAGCCTCGGAGTACTTTCCTTTAACAGCCATTCCCCATCGAGCGAAATCCTCGTGTTCGGGGCGAATTTGATGTAAGCGTTTGTGGCTTGTGAAGTGACTTCAGTTTTAGGAAGTGTGCTGTCGTATTCGACAAACTCATCTCCATGCAGAGTGGAGTTGTGATAGGCCTCTTCCTGAACCTCATCCAGAAAACGGTCTCCCTGGGGAAGCGTGAGTCCATCACGAATGACTGCCTCAAGTCCTTGGTTCTCAGCCATGGCGTTGGGGAAAACCTCCTTGGATTCATCAATCGCATCGAAACTGAAAAGGGCCAGATCGTCCTCTCTGGGACGTGCTGGTGTTTCGGGAACATACCCCTCCAGGGAATGAGCCGAATAAGTGATCCGCAAGTCATCGATGGCTCCGGTCATGCTCAGCCCATCCGTTTCAATGCGTCCCACCATCAGCGGAGATTGATCGAAGAGCAATGACTTTGGAACTTTCCGATCCAAAACTGCTTGGCCATCGACATACAGGGAGAAGGCTTTTTCTTCGAAACGAAGGGCAATGAAATGCCATCTCCCTTTTTCGAGACAGAAACCACTTCGGAAATCTCCAGCCTGGGGGATATAGGCGGCAATCTCACCATTCGCAGGAGCGGTGTAGATCTCCCAGTGTGCCCCGTTTTTAGGTGCGACCGCGAAAAGGATGTTATAGGCATCAAAGGAGGAGAACTGTGCCCAGCACTCAATCGTGATGGGACGTTTCTCCACAGCCTTTTTCCAGGGGATGACCAGATGCCGACCTTCCTTGCCGAGCTCAACCGCCTTTCCGAATTTCCCCTCTATGAGGCGTTGAGGACCTTGAGAAGCGACAGAAATGGCCACTAACCATGGAAGGCAACCCACACACAGCCAACGGAGATAACGTGATGAATACATCATTTGTGTAGATCCTTTCAAATCAGGCGGTTACTGCAAATATCAGATGTTTGGAAGTAAATCCTCAAGTCAGAAAGAATAGGTTATCCGATTGTCCTGTCTAATTCAACCACAAAGATTTATTGGGGAAAATCAATATATAAGGCTCAAGTTTTACCCAATCCACTCATCCCTCCAGCCTTAGAGGAGTCCCCCAGGGGTGGTCAGATCTGGCAAGGTTGTTCTGGAAAGCCTTGACTGTCGTGAATTTCGGATATAAATTACTTTCAAATAACACACAGCTCGAAGGGAGATCCCGCCCATGTCCCTTAAGTCGATGAATTCGCTAGTCGGAATTACCGATTACGACGAAGCCACAAATCTGTCCACGTATCTCATTGGTCACGGTTGGAATGCCGATCATGCCTCCTCGCCTGAACAACTCCTCGCCGATCTTGAGGAGGGGAATTACAACCTGGTTGTGATGGATGAGGGTATCCTCAGCGATTCCGAATGGAGCTTGGAGGAATACCTTCAGGAGATCGGTCCGGATGTCTCCGTCGTTGTGCTCACCCAGCCGGGTGACAGATGGGAGGATGACTTGGCCGAGGATGAGAATCTGGTGGTTTTACAGCATCCCTATAGTTGTTGGGAGCTGAAATCCGCGATCGCTCGTGTCACCCAGATGAATGCCTGTTGTGAAGATTCCGAAGAAGACACATCGAATGATGGCATAGATGAGGAAGACGCTTTCCTCTGTGATGAACTCGAGACAGCGGCGTATTAAAAACCACCGCTGGTTGGCAAAACTCGAAAAACCAAATCATGAATGTCCCCCGCATGGGGGCAGTCCTGGCTTCCGCCACGGTGAGTGGGCGGCTTACCGTGGTGGGAGCCTTTTGTTTGTTACAGGTTTCTTAACAAGGGTCTCTTTCCATCCCCGGAAACCGGGATTTCCTCCACAGTCTGTACCTCGACATGCATCTCTCCCCGAGTATGGCCGGTGATTCGCGCGGACAGGTCCTTTCCAGTGCACTCGTCGTAACCTTGCCCTGGCACCACCAGAAGAGTCAGTGAGTCTCTTCCTTTCGCAAGGACCTGGAATTGGCGGATTTTGTCCTGCAGGTCCTCCAGCAGCAGCGTGAAGAAGTGGACTGAGATGTGTTTTCCGGAATGAGTGACGACACTTTCCGCGAGCCTTCCAGCGACTTCGTGCCACATCGGTAATCCCCGCCGTCCACAGCAGGCATCCTCCTCATCCGGGAGGACCAGGTCTCCGGTGTCATAACGGATAAATGGTTGGGCATCGTTGGAGAAACAGGTCAACACGAGACGCTTAAGGCCAGAGGAATCGGGCGGATCCAGATCGAGATACTCGGCGTAGAAATCTTCCGCTGACCAACACAGTCCACTTCCTGATGGACAGGAGAAGGCGATCCTCCCGAACTCACGGTTGCCATAGGCATTAATCAGCCGCGCGCGGAAGGTTTCGGATAAAAGCCGTGCGTGTTCCTTGGTCAGAGTCTCGCCTGACACCACCACAGTTTTAAGTCCGGGAAATTCCAACTTGCGTTCGCGAGCCCGGCAGGCGAGAAAAACAGCTGCGCTGGTATAAGCCTCCAGGACCTGAAGCCGGTGATGGATCAGGTAATCGAGCAGCTGATCAGCACGCTCCTCTGTCAAGTCGAAAGCCAGCTCCTCATGACGCTTGAGGATATGCCTGGCGAAGAAATCCCGTTCTCCCTCACGGCCGGTAGCCGGAACACGTCCCGCCCCCCAGACTTTCAGATAAGGGGTGCCCGGTTCGATCCCCCAGGCACTCATTTCACGCAAGTAGCGCGCAATCTTCGAGCCGGTCAATTTCTGGCTGGTGAAGAAGCGGAATGGTTCTCCGGTCGAACCACTTGTGCTGTAAGGAATTCGATGGAGTGAGGGAACGGACACAGAGACCATGACCCCCGGGGCCTGAGTACGGATCTCCTGTTTATTGAGAACTGGCAGATCAGCCAGCTGTTCGGGAGCCTGGAAGCGAGCGGGATCAAGCTTGTGATCCCCCAGCCACTCCTTGTAAAAAGGCACCGACTCGAAAGCATGGTGAAGCAAAGCGGAGAGCCGTTCCCGTTGCAGTTGGTATAATTTCGCCCTGGGCCACCACTGTGACTGCCTGAGAAGACGGTATTCGGCGGAAAAGCCGTTCCCAGAGCGCCATGAGGCCAGCGGGAAAACCACAGTTCGGACCAGAAAAGAAGGGATCATGGGGCCAACCATTCCATGCTTGAGTCATTCAGGAGGACATGGGCGGCCAACTGATGCCCTTCCCGAGTCCAGTGTCCATCCCAATCAAAGAACAGTTTGGCGGGGTTTGGGTGAGCGCGAAAGGGGGCAAGCAGATCAGTAACCGGGATTCCGATGCGTTGTGCCCGAGTCTTGGCTTCATCCTGAAAAGGTGTGGTGGTTACCCACTCTTCCGGTCCAAAGCCCATCGTCTGTTTTCCTGTTTTCCAGGCATCCGGAGAGACCTGGGTTCCTGGGGGTATCAGGACCAGGGAGATCCTGGCTCTGTGGGTACGGCATATCCGATCGATTTCCCCAAGACTCCTTGAAATCTGACTCCAGGCCTTGTCTTCGAGCTCGGTCCAATGACTCCGGAATGGGAAGATGACCCCTTCGGGTGGTTCACCCTGCCTCCCTGAAAGCTCCTCAGGAGGAGTCAATAGCTGGGGTGGATGGAGAAACCGCCATAGAGCCGACCATTGAAAAAGGGCGGATTCTACCCGTCCTCTTCTTGTCTTGAGTATGGGAGCGGCAACCGACAGGGGAAAACTGTTCTCACGTGGCTCGGCCAAATCCCAGTATCGGTGTTCCTCTTCCAGGTCATTCGGGAAAAGACAGACCAGGACTGTTTGGGGATGGATCTGTTCCATCAACTCAGGCAGCCGCAAGCACATCAAAAGTGGTGAGTAGCCTCCCACACCCGCATTGACAACCGCGAACTCTTCTCCCAGTCCTTCCTGAATCTGGTGGCAAAAGGTCTCTTCCTCGGTCACTTGAAGCGCCTCAACCATGGAGTCCCCCAACACCAGGATTCTGTGAGGCTGGAGGAGATCAGGTTCGCTCCCACGTAATCCAAGGGAATTGAATTGGATAACCTGATGGAACTCTCTTCTGGGAGAGATCCATTTTCCTTTCGAATTGGGAATGCGTGAGAGAAGATACTTGGAGTGAGGAAGCGTCACCACACGGCCTGTCGTAAAGAATCCCAAACCCAATTCAATCAGGGCAACACCCAGGCAGACACCAAGAAGGATGACCACAACCATCCGGGGCATCAGACAGACTCAAGCAGCACTCTGAAGAGAGTGAATCTTTGATCCTCAGATCTCTTCATTCACACGCTGTAAACGGTGATAAAGGGAGACCAGGCCCGATGAAGGATGTTCGAAAACAGGACGTGAATACTCCTCGGCGACCTGCTTCAGGCGCAAGATCCCGGGTTCGTTCACCGCGCGTCCAAAAACGACTACAAAATCACACTCACGGACATGCCGTTTCATACCCTGTTTCTCCAGCTGAAGAATGCTGGAGAAGTAAAGCAACTCGGCGTGAACCATCGTGAACAGGTGTGCGTAATCCGATTGGAAACGTTCATCCCCCCCGGCCAGCAGAACACGTTTGCCAGCGAACCGCTCCATCCTGGCTCCCGTGATTTCCGGATAAGGGAAATCCATGCTGGGCTGGAATGGGGTGGGTGGGATGAGAGGATCCTCTCCGGGGAGCGGAACCGGCTGGACAGGAGCGTCTATCGATGGTGAAACAGGGAGGGCTTCTGCCTGGGGTAAGGTCTCCAGATCCTCTTCTGGGAGAGTCATCTCCTCGGAAGATCCATGTTCCTGAGTCTCAGCTGCATCAATGATCCGTGACAGGGTGGCTGAAACCGGCTCGCTTTCCGGAGTAACCCGATTCACTGCCGCCGATTCAACAGCATCCCTGGCAAGCGCCCGATCCAGGACCTCGGCCACGCTTGGTTCACCGGCTGGAGTGGTTTCAGGAGAACCGCCTTCATCCGGGAATAAAGGACCTGAGATGTCTCTATCCAGGTCCGTTGGGTTTGCCGGGTTCTCTATCAGACTGGTATCCAGGGTTTCGGCTGCACTGGAGACTGGAACCTCAGTCAGTGCACCTCCCTCCGAAAGGACTTCTGATGCATCCAGCATCTCGCCCATCTCTTGCCTTTGTGAAGATGAGGAGTCGGTTTGCTCTTTCGAACTTCCTGGTCCATCTTCATTGGCACCAGGGGCAGTTTCAGAGGGATAGGCCTCTTTCCATAAGTCCCTGGGAGTGTCCAGAGAACCTGTTAGTTCTGCGAATACCCGATCATCTTCCTGGAGCGCGAGAGACTCCACCACGAGTGGTCTCCCCTCAAGCCCAAACAGGTCAGCCTCGACCGGTGGTGGAGGCGGTTCCGGGGTAGAGGGAAGCGGGGGGGATACTCCTTCACGCTCAGCTGTCTTTTCAGGTACCGGAGGCGTTGCCGGAGGGACCGCGAATTCGGTAAAGGGAAGGGAATCATCCAGCTCTCTCGCGGAGGGACCTTTGGTGAGGTCAGTTTTCAATGCCTGAGCAAAAACTTCCGGCTGGAGTGTGGGATCAAAATGCCCGAGTGTGGCTGTATCGGGTGAGGCTGGGGTTGCATGATCGACTTTGACGGCACTTGTGGTTTCCCTAAGATTCGCAAGCTCCCGTTCGAGGTGATGAATGGTTTGTTGTGCCTTCTGGACCTCTTCGAGCAGTTGGGTACGTGCTGACTCGGCTTGGGAATACGCATCTTCAGCCTTTTTAAGACTTACCCGATGCTCCTGAGCTTCTCGTTCAAGGCGGGAGATAATCTCGATATGGTAGGCTTCCTGTTGTGCCTGAACCACACGTTCTTCCTGGACCTGGAGCAGTCCCTGCTTGAGTGATAGAAATTCCTCCACAGGGGCTGTGGTCTGACGGACCTGGTCGAGGGTTTGTTCGAGCTCATGACATCTTGTTTGCGCCACAGCCAACTCGTGCTCCAGCTCCTCTGCACGCCCCTTGGCTCGATCCAGTTGTTCCTCGAGCAGTCCAACCTGTTGGCGGAGTTCATCTTGCCGTTGCTCGAGCATCTGGACTCTTTCCCCAAGGCTGGCCCGTGAAGCTTCCACTTCCGAGATCTTCGATTCCAATGAAAGCCGGGCATTTTGTGCCGCATCCCGCTCTCGAGTCATTCGGTCCAGACTCCCCGCCAGGGAATCCAACTCTCCTCGTCTCTCTGCCAGTTGGCTCTCCACCCGGCGGAGATTCCGGTCGGTTTCTTCCAGGATTTGTTTGGATGCCTTCAGTTGATTTTCGTAGGCCGCTTTCTGTTCGGTCATTTCCGCCTGGGTCCGTCCCAGCAGGATGACCTTCTCAGAGAAGCGGGCCAGCTCCGCCTGGAGGGAAGCACGCTCTTTCCTGAGGGAATCATTCTCCAGGCGCATCTGAAGCAACTCGCGGCAAGTCTCGAAAAAACGTTCGTGCAGGCTCAGCAACGAGTCTCCGAATTCCCTGGCTTGGGGCAATGATGCGGTGTCTCTGGAAAGCAGGCTTCTCTCCTCACGGCGGTGGGGGGAGTCGGGACGGGCTTCCAATCGGGCCGCGAAGTCATCCCATTCCTGCGAAAGTGCCCGATTCCTCTCGGAGAGGCGTGAAAACAAATCACGGCATTCATAAACAATCTGTTTGAGATCTGGCCGGACAGGTTGCTCTTCCATTATGCCGCAATACTACTCCTTTTCTCCCGCCTTGCGAAATGCCCTTCCGATGCAGGTTGCAAAAGAATCCAGAGGAGCCCCCCTTCAAAAGCAACGGCCAGAATCTCAAGCACAATCTGTTCATGGGAGAGCACAAAAACGGGTCTTATGAAGAGGTAACGCAGTGCATGCAGAAGCCAGGCACCAAGGTCAAGCAGGAGCACACGAATCAACCAGGTTCGAGCCCATGGCCTGAGTCCAAGCCCATGGTACCCAAGTACAAGAAAAAGAGTGGAAATCAGGTAGCGGTACCCGGTATGAATCAACCCGAGTGTTCCTTCTTCACGTATTCGGAAATGAACACCGCTCCCGGAGTCTCCTTTATCCACATTGACATTTGTTCCGAAGAATGAGTAACAGATGGTTTCCAGCAGGTGTGTCCCCGCAAGAACCATCAGCCCCGTCAACAGGACGAACAATAGAACCTTGGCGGAACCTTCTGGAACAACCGGCTGGATCATGCCGGGGAAGGGGCCGGTGTCCCAAGTCCAGGTGGAACTTCCCCAGCCTTCTTCTCTTCACCTGCTTTCGCCGGAGGTTGATCTTCGACTGGGGGAGGTCCCTTCAGGTTATTCTCAAAAGGTGGCAGTTTTCCCTCGAACAGTAAATCGACTTGCTGCTTGTCGAGGACCTCGCGCTCCAACAGAGAGTTGGCCAAAAGGTCGAGCTTATCCCGGTGGGTTTCGAGAATGCTGCGTGCACGGGCATAGCACTCATCCACAATCCGCCGGATTTCCTTATCGATTTCAAAGGCGATTTCCTCGCTGTATCCCCGGTCGCGCGCGATGTCGCGTCCCAGGAAAATAGTCGAGTCATTTTTTCCGAAAGTGATCGGTCCAAGGCGGTGGCTCATACCCCACTCGCAGACAATCCGGTGAGCCAGTGCGGTAGCACGTTCCAGGTCGTTGCTGGCACCGGTCGTGATTTCGCCCAGGGCAAGTTCCTCCGCCACTCGTCCACCCAGGAGCGCGGTAATTGTCCCCAGCAGCTCACCCCGTCCGGTCAGGAACTTGTCATCGGTCGGAAGGTGCATGGTATAACCCAATGCCCGCCCTCTAGGCAGGATGGAAACCTTGTGCAGGGGATCGAGTTCCTCCAGAAAATGGTACATCAGGGCATGACCGGCCTCGTGGAAAGCCACAATCCGCTTTTCCTTCTCCGACATGGCCTTGGATTTCTTCTCCGGACCAGCCATCACGCGATCGATGGCATCCTCGAAGTCCTGCATGTCGACCCGCTCCTTGTTTCGGCGTGCGGCAAGAAGAGCGGCTTCATTGACTGAGTTGGCCAGGTCCGCACCTGAAAATCCGGGGGTCCGACGAGCAATGACTTTCAGGTCGACCAGCTTGTCCAGAACCACATTCCTTGTGTGCACCCGCAGGATCTCCTCACGCCCTTTCACATCGGGTGGGTCAACCGAAATTTGGCGGTCAAAACGTCCGGGTCGCAACAAGGCGGGATCGAGCACATCGGGACGGTTGGTGGCGGCAACAAGGATCACCTCCTCGGTAGCGGTGAATCCATCCATCTCGACCAGCAACTGGTTTAAGGTCTGTTCTCGCTCATCATGTCCGCCACCCAGTCCGGCGAAGCGTTGACGTCCCACTGCGTCGATTTCGTCGATAAAGATGATACAGGGGGCATTCTTCTTTCCCTGCTCAAACAGGTCACGGACACGTGCGGCGCCCACGCCCACAAACATCTCCACAAAATCGGAGCCACTGATACTGAAGAAGGGGACATTGGCCTCGCCTGCCACCGCCTTGGCCAGGAGTGTCTTGCCCGTTCCGGGAGCACCGAAAAGCAGCACCCCCTTGGGGATCTTGGCCCCCAGACGCTGGAACTTCTGTGGGTCCTTGAGAAACTCCACCACCTCCTGAAGCTCCTCCTTGGCCTCATCACAACCCGCGACATTGTCGAAAGTAACCTTGTTCTCGCCATCGCTGTTGAGACGTGCACGGCTCTTTCCAAATGACATCGCGTTGCGCCCACCTGCCTGCATCTGACGCAGGAAGAAAACCCATAAACCCACGATCAGCAGGATCGGAAAGATGGTGGATACCGCGGTGAGGATCCAGCCGCTTTGCGGGTTTTCCTTGAGCTGAATCAGGGCCTGTCCCGGTTTGGACCGCCTCTGTTGATTGAGCTCGTCAATTCTCTTGGCCACCGCTGATGCGGTCACCGTCAGGTTGGGACAGATAAAATCGGGTGGCGTGTTCAAGGTGGAACGGCTGCGCTGAATGCTTGTCCGCGTCTCATTCGAAAGAGAAGCGAGAATATCGTCGATATGATCAATATTCAGTGTCCCTTTGGCCTGTGTGTCCGAAAGACGCACCTCGTGGATGCGTCCCTTCTCCAGAAGGGTGATGAAATCGGTCGTGGAGAGCTGGATGGTCTGCTGACGGCGGAAGCCAACGACCACCAGCATGAGGACCACCAGCAGAATGATCCAGAAAAGACTTGTCCGAAGATACGAACTCAAGAAGAGGTCTCCTTATGTAAGATATGCTCCATTATAGCAACGAAAACGCCAAAGGTCTGTAACCACCGTTCCTAAACCTCTCTGAATGCCTTTTCGGCGACATCCAGCGTTTTGCGGATATGCATATCCGCATGGGCCGCGGAGACAAACCATGCCTCAAACTGGGAGGGGGGGAGCAAGACACCACCTCCGAGCATGGATGCGAAGAATCTCGAGAAGGCATCCGTGTCACAACTTTTGGCGGTTTCGAAATCGATAACATCATGGTGGGTAAAAAACACCGTCAACATGCTCCCGACACGGTTTATCCGGACAGGAACTCCCGCTGATCGGGCTCTTTCTCCAAGTCCCTCCGCCAGGTCGGCCGATAAGGTTTCGAGGGCTTCATATACCCGGCTCATGCGGAGCATCTGCAGGGCTTTAAGCCCCGCCGCGGTGGCCAACGGATTTCCGGCAAGCGTGCCCGCCTGATAGACGGGTCCCACAGGTGAGAGCCGTGACATAAGTTCACGGCCACCACCAATCGCTCCGATCGGCAGTCCTCCTCCCAGCACTTTCCCCAAAGTAGTTAGATCCGGACGGATATTGTAAAGCTCCTGTGCTCCTCCACGTGAAACCCGGAAACCTGTCATCACTTCATCGAAGATCAGCAATGCGCCATGACTGGTACACAGCTGGCGAAGTCCCTGGAGGAACCCGGGAACAGGCGCAACCACTCCCATGTTTCCCGCTACCGGTTCAACAATGACAGCTGCGATGTCATGGGGGTACTCCTCGAAGATTTTCTCTACTGAGGCGAGATTGTTGAAGCTTGCTATTTCAGTCAACTCGGCCAAACGTTCAGGGACTCCCGGACTTGTGGGGGTTCCAAAAGTCGCCGCTCCGGAACCCGCTTCGACAAGAAGGGAATCAACATGTCCATGATAACACCCCGCGAATTTGATAATCCGGTCCCGGCCGGTGGCTCCCCGAGCGAGTCTTAATGCGGTCATGGTGGCTTCGGTCCCGGAGGTTACCAGCCGCAACATTTCGATTGAGGGAATCAGTTCGCGAACCAGCTCTGCCAGCTCACACTCGGCGCTGGTGGGTAATCCATAGGAGGTCCCAAGTTTTACTGCTTCCCACAAAACCTGGACAATCTCCGCATTGGCATGGCCCAGGATCATCGGCCCCCAGGAACCGATGTAATCGATATAAGCGCGTCCCTCGACATCGTAGACCTGACAACCCTTTGCATGGGAGACAAAAATGGGGGACCGGCCCACCGATTTGAAGGAGCGGACTGGACTGTTGACACCACCCGGAATCACCTCCCGGCTGGCGCGGAAAAGGTCCATATTCGTTCGTGTAGCGTATTTCATGGCATTAAGAGCAAAACTACCAAAGGGTTGCGGTCTGTCAAGGATCATTCCTTTGGAAGCCATTCGGGCTCTCACCACTCCTTTTCATCTATACTTGCATGACCAGTCGATTATTCTTTCGTGATTCGTTATCTCAACTAAAAAGAGGTTGCCATGACAGCGTCACCCAAAGTGAAAAAAGCAGTCCTGCTGGTCCTTAAACAATACTGGAAAGCTTATGAGGAACAGGATGCCAGGGCCATTCTGGATCTCACGGTTCCCGATGAGGATGCGGTTTTCATCGGAACAGGTAAGGATGAGATCGTGTATGGACCCAAAGGGTTGCGCAAGGCACTTAAACGGGACTTTTCTCAAACCCAGTCGACCAGGGTCACAATGAAAAATGTCCTCGTCTCTTCAGCGGGTGATGCCGCCTGGCTGTATGGTGAATGCCGGATGAAAGCAGTCACCCCGGCGGAAACCATGGTCCTGGGGGGCCGTTTTACTGCTGTTTTCGAAAAACGTGGCGAGAAATGGTTGATTGCTCAGAGTCACTTTTCAGTCCCCGATATTCAACAGGCCCCCGGTGAGTCCTTCCCGAAACGGAAATGTGGGAGCAGATGATGGGCAAACTAATCTACATGTTTGCCAGCCTGGCCGAGCGGACAGTTGGCGAGGTCACCTGCCTGGAAGGCATGACCCTGATTGCGGAAACGCTTCACCCCCATGGGATTCCCATAACCTGGATGGTCTCTCCTGAGTCGGCCCGATTGTCAGCGGATTGCCTTAAAAGATGGCATGAGGACTACGGTGATGAGGTGGCCATGACCTTGCCCACCATCGCCTCGGGCAACTCCAATTCACGTGCGCCGCTTCCCTCCGGGGGACGCCAGGTAAAGCGGGAATCGATCGAAAATCGCCGTGAGAGCCTTCACAAGATCCTCCCCTGGGCTGAGATCACGATCGCGGGGGCGGGACATACCGATCCTGATGCAGCTGCTGTTCTCGAGGAGCTCGGTTTCGAGGGACTGTGGGGGTATTGCCCTGAGCAGATTGAGGTGGATGACATCACCGATCGGGGTTGTCCCTGGGGATTGTTTTATATCGATCCCGTGCAACGCCTTCGTCCCAGGCCCACAGGACGTGGAATCGTCGGTATGGAATGGACCGCGCGTGACTTGGGCAAGTCGATTCACTCGGGGCATCCCAGCATCTATTCGACTGATCCCAATGATGTGGCCCGCACTGGCCTTTGCCGTTGGGAAGACATCGATTACTGGGAGGGGTTAGCGGACAACTATCTCCACAATGCCCACCTGAATGACCTGGTATTCCTCCTCCAGCATCAGGAAGCCCATGAGATGCAGGTGGAGCCCTTCCACTGCTACACCCGCGAAGACATCCGCGAGGCTGCGGTGATGCTGGATCGCTTTGCCGAATACCTGGTTCCGCATTGCGAGGTGATGACCCTCAGCCAGGCCGCGAAGCTTTACCGGGAAAGATATGCCCGCACAGCCCCGTCCTATATTCTTTGGGAGGATATCCCCAGCCGGGCGCCTAATCCAGATTATGGCTGGAGTGTCCCCCTCGGTCCCTGGCCAAAGACCTTCCTGACCTATGACCACGGTGCCATGATGGCCTTTATCGAGGGTAAGGTGGAGCCCCATATCCTGCGCAACTATGGTAATGATCCTACTCAACAACGTTACTTCAACGAGGTCGAGATCCCTGTATCGCGTCTGATTCACAACACACGCTACCACTGGAGCCGTGAGATTGAGCTGGTAGTCCACAGCCCCAAGTCGATGCCTTATGGCATGGCTCTGTGGGGTGAATATGCCCTATTCCAGATCAATGACACCACCGGCCTGGCGGACCACAAGATCATCCCCGGCGAGCTGCTCTATCTGCGTGTCGATCTTCACCCCGGCGAGAACAGGTTCAAGGTGAAGCTGACTGGGAAATGAAACCACTTGCTTTCTTCTTGCCGCTTGTCTCTGTTCACCCGTGTTACGGCTGAACGCTTGTCCGAGGTGGAGACTGCACTGCTCATTCATCATTTCCGGCAACCAGGCCCATGGGTCACTGTTGCTGAGCACCGGATCCCGCTCATGGGTGACCATCCTGGCTTCAGGTTCATCCCGCTTGCGCGGGAATGACGAGACAAGTTAATTTGCTCGGAGATCGTCATTCCCGCGAAAGCGGGAATCCACGACCTCATCACAAGAACGATTTTTCAACAGGCTGCTAACTCTTCCCTAAACTTCTTTTCCTTTGAGATTGACTCGGGATTCTCCGCTCAATCATAAATTTCATATGGCAACTTCCAATGATTGTGATCCCAGATTGCCTTGTAAAATGCCTCTGCGTCCCTTTTCCCCAATCCTTCGACAATCCGTGAATGAATATCTCTTGTATTCTCGGACATTGAAGAGACATGAGCACGAAATGATTCAAAAAAGGGATCAAGAAGCTGAGATAACCAGATCGCAACTTTGTTCCCGGTTATGCGGATTAGTTTCTTGTGGAAACTACGGTCCAGGTCGTGCCACTTGTTGGGTTCCGATGAGTGAGCCACCATTTCCTCGAAAATATGTCGAAGCTCGGAGATGTCTTCTGTTGTGGCACGGCGAAATATCTCGGTCTGCATGCCCATTTCAAGTGCGCAGCGGAAACCTCCGACATGGCCGATCACGTTATGTGGAAGGTAATCGCAGGCGAGTAACCTCAGGAGTTCCAGCAATGAGGGTGAACGATGGAGCCGCATTCCACGGCGTCGTCGAATATCAACCACCCCGAGTGCTCTCAAGCGAACAACGGCTTCGCGAACCGTGGACCTGCTAACACCGGTTTCCTGTACAATCTGATCCTCTGAAGGAAGTGAATCTCCGATCGTAAGATTGTTGTCCTGGACATATTTCTCGAACCAATCAAGGACTTGGTCGCAACTGGTACCATTGCCAGCTCCTCTTGGGGGTTCAATGACTTTGTTACTCCGGATTCCATCGGCGCGTCCAAATTTTCGAACAACTGTGGTCATTTCCATTTTCACATTTCCATGCATTATAGTAGTCAGCATATATTGTACACGATTGGCCTAACTTTGTAAACACGCACTAACGTCGCTCCAGGAGGTCAACTTCCTCAATTTGAAATGCATTCGATGTGGGCGTCATGCGTAGTGTCTTTATCTCATAGGGACGCATGGAGATTCGTTTAATTTGCCGCCCTTCCAGAACCGATAGCTCAGCGACAGTTCTCATCCCGGCAGATTCATGAATACGAACTATATATCCATTGCGGTCTTCCGCCTTTTTCAGCGCTGAAATAATGACCGTTTCCGGTCTGATTTCGAATAAGGTCCCCTGCTTACCCACCCCACGAGCATTGGAAAAGAATGGATAAGATATCGCGGGTATATTCATCTGGTAGGCATAACGGAGTGTTTCTTTCCGAGCAGTATCCGGGTCACCGATGACGATGCCCAGGAGCAAATCATGCTCTCCCATGTCCATAAAGGAGTAGGACCTGTCGCGGCATAACTGGTATGTCCCCCAATGGCAGTAAGCTGGGCTGCGAAGGATCGATAATCTTGCTTCACCTTGCTTGACGTCAAAACCATACTGGCCTGTGTTGATAATGCCAAAGGCATGGTCTTCTGATTCAAGGAGTAACCATCTCTGGCCGATTTGTTCAGTTCCATCAGACACACACACTTCAGTGCCGTAGGAAACCTCGGTTTTTACTACCGCATTGTCGAGTGTGGTCGCAAAAGCCATTTTTAAAATTCGCCTCGGTTCGTACCAGTTGATTCGCATTGATATTTCAAAAAAAGGAACCTTCGGATAGAATCGATAGACAAGTCTGATTGTTGATTTGTGGTACGACAGCACGGTTTCGACTACGATCCTTACTGGTCCTTTTTCAATAATCCTGACAGGAAGTTGTGATTCATCAGCCAGGTGGTATCCTGAAGTCTCGGCAAGAGTATCAGGATCAGCCGCTTGGAACTCACCCACTACTCGACTGAATGAATCGATTTCATTTGCCCAGGAGTCCCCTTCATCCTCCATCACTAATGGGATTATGCCTGGAGCTTTGAGTACATTTCGGTCATCGTTTTTGTCGAATAGACTCACCAGAAGACCTGATTTAATATCAAATAATGCCTGGAGAGCAGTTGTATCAATCCTCAGAAAACCATCATCCAGGGAAGATTTGATCGTTGGTTCAGGATCGGGAAGCTCATCAACATTTTGAATTGTGTAACGAGCGAAGCAGAGGGGGGGAACTTCCGCCCAGAAAACATATCTCTTTCGCCACTCACGTCCCAAAAGTGAGGAAGGAATCTCCTGTTGAAATGGAATTCGGTTCCCCTCCGGATCGCAAAGAAGCATTGTCACGGTACCGGTGTAGATGGGTCTGTAGTCAATCACAAAATCGGCCTGTACAGGACCGCGAAAGGGGAAAGAATGAGGATTGAAAACGAAGACCGGGATGCCAGAGACTCCAGCCCCGGGCTTTGTAAGGGCGATCAAAGCACGGAGTCGAATCTGACGAGCAATCGTTGAGCAGTGTCCGAAAGTTTCCATGATATCAAGATTGACTTCCTCCGAAGAACAGCCCGCAACAGCATCATGAAACTGGTTGAAGAGAAGATCCTTCCATGCCTCCTGTAATTCCTCAACGGGATAGGGGAAGTTGGCAAAATACTCTGCAAAGCAGGAAAGTCTTTCGACCTGATCCAGCAACCCTTCACATTCCCGGTGGCAACGTTTGATGCGTGCACTGGACACATAGCACCCTCTGAAACAGTGACGAAGGCTTCCATTGATGACTGGTAGTGAATTTCGGTAGGTTTCAATAGATTTGAAGTATGCCTCGGGATGGCTGTGTCTGATTTCCACAGACCTTAATGTCTCGACTGCTTCGCGAATTTGTTCTAACTCGGATCGAGACGCTCCTCCTCCATGATTACCGACTCCCCAAAAACTGATGGCACATTTCCCAGTCTCCTGGATTCGTTTGATACTCTCCTGTATTCTTTCATGAATAAAACCTCGATGCCCTGGTCTTTCACCGACGGGATTCCATTCTGTCAGGTACCAACCCAGTGTTGGCCGACATGCCAGAACTTCACTACCGTCAACCCCCTTCCACACATATGTGTCACCTGGTACATCAAGAACGGATTTCTCCGGACGGTAATGGATGTAATATTTATAACCGGACTTTACAAGAATTTGAGGAATCCCACCGTTATGACCAAAGGAATCCAGATTATAAGCGACATTCGTTCCGACCCCAAATTTTTCCAGGAAGTATCTTCTGCCATAAAGTATGTGTCGAACGAATGACTCACCTCCAGGCAGATTACAGTCAGGTTGCAGATACCAGCCTCCCACGATAATCCATCTGCCCTCCTGAACAAATCTGCGGATTTCGGAAAACAGATCGGGGTCGTTCTTTTCTACGAACTCATACAGTAATGACTCATTATGGACGAATACATATTCTGGAAATTCTTCAAGAAAATGGATCGCATTCCAGAATGTCGGCAAGGTTTCGGACAGACCCTCCTCATACCGCCATTGCCATACTGGGTCGATGTGGGCATTAGAAACAAGATGCAGGACCGGCTTTATATCATTTGTCATATGATTAATATATTCACATAGATCCCATAATCGATTAGTCAATTGGTGGGTCGACTATCTCAAGAGGAATATCGCATAAATAATCTGATAATTTTGAATCCGGAACATGAAGGCTCAGATGGTTATTACAATTACAGGGTATCAGCAAGGGCTTGATTTTATCAAGAAATAAATCGAGAAATGCCTGGTTAGACTTATCAAAGTCGCCCTTGAGTTTCCAGCGGCAATATGTATTAATTGGGACACCTAAGCGCCTCAAAACAAACTTGGCAGATGCTGGATAGCGATTCTTGTAAAGAACCGATTCAGCTTCCAGCATGAACGCACGTAATAATTCAATATCAATGGACTGATTATTGAGTTGATCCATATAATCATGGATTAGGCGTGGGAAAGTATTGGCGAGACAGCCCATAAAACCGGCACCATAATGTCTTCCAGATTGTAGAAACACTTTCAGGTTGGCCGGGTACACATGTAACTGAGTTCCGGATGCTCGCCTTGTTTTTTCAAGAAATGTCACCAAGTCTCGGCTTGTTTCTTTAAGTGCATGGAATCGGTTGGTTGATGCAACCTCATAAACTTCATTCGAGCTTAGTATGCGATGCTCAGGAACGGGGGATTCATAAATTGCGAGCGGTATTTCGGTTCTCTCAGCAATATGCAAAATCTGATCCAGAAGTCTTTCATGGTGGGGAAGCAGAGAAGTAGCGATGACGGTGGCGCTAACTCCGGTATCGGCTACCCTTTGCATGGTCTGAATCTGCTCATCAAGCGATTGACCGAAATTTCCTGTTGCGATGACCGGTATTTGACCTTCAGAAAATTCGACGGACTTATGAGCGAGCTCAACAATCTCCGTTGTTTCAAGGTGTAGAAACTCGCTTGATGTACATACAGCGAAAATTCCAGCGACCCCTTCCTCAATGTAGTAGTTTATGAGACTCTCGTAAGCGCTCCAGTCGATTTCCCCGGACTCTTTAAAGGGAGTCAACATCACGGGCCAGATGCCGGAAGTGATTGAACAAGAAGGACTCATAAGTGTTTTCTCCAGCGTAAGTCAATATCCAGGATCATATACATACAGTCGAATATCCTCTTTTGCGCGACTCACAGGGATGAACACCTTCCCATTGATCACAGTTGTCGTCGGGTATTGAAGACCAAAGTCATTGGACTGACGTATACGGCAGGGGTCTTTATTCGAGTCAATGATTCGAGGTTTGTCAAACATGTAACCATCGGTGGATTCAGTGTAACAGAGAAACTCCCTGCCGGAACCTTGCGCCAGATTTCCCACAATAAAATATTTCCCATTGGGGAACCTGTTGGCATGTTGTTTGGAAGGCGCATCTGGACAATCTGTTTTTACTGGAATTTCAAAATTGGTTCCATCAGGATTACATCGTGCCCGATAGAGAAAATGATCAGCTGGGTCATTATCACGATAGTAAATGAGGACCTTACCATCATCGAGCTGGTAGCCGCTGCTCTCGCTGAACCTTCGTATGTGTGGTGGAACCGGATCAAGAACAGGTTTCCAATCAAACAGGGAATTACAACCACCAATGATCATTTCCTTAGTGACATGATCATCACGTACTCCATGAAAGATGAAATTACCATTGGAGAGGAGAGTAGGGTTTCCGTGGGCCCACCAGTAATCACGGAGCTTTCCGACATAAGAAAATTTCTGCTCCCCTGGCTGATAACGATAAAGATGAGTGCTGGCTGTCTGATCAGCAGGTTGCCCGTAGGGACCTCCTGTTCGAGCATGGATCACAAGCGCGAAAAGCTCATCACCACGCTTCCATAGACCACTGTTGGCTCGTAGTTCGGGTCCCTCTCCATCTGGGTCATCGACCAAGATCTGGAGTGGGGACCATGTTACTCCCTCATCCGTCGAAATTTTAAAGACAACTCGTGTACGAGCCTCAATTTCATCCCTCCAGCAATTGACCCATGCACAGATCAACTCATTGCCGATTTTCTGGATGCAGGGAGTATGACTATAAGCCCAGTCATTTTCACCGGATGGCTGATGGATGACACTCCTCAAATCGCATCCAGGAAGCTTTTCAAGAGATGTTGCACTCGTATATTCATCTTCTGTTTTTAACATATCGGATAGATCAGCTTTTGTGGTCATGTCTACGCTGGCCAATCGTGTTAAAGGGATGCGAAGAACCTCAATATCCTCTTTGTTGACAGAATAGAGTGTCCAAAGAGCGTCCTTTGTGACAATCGAGTCCGGATACTGGAAGCCAGGAAGCCAGCCCAATCCACCATATCGTGCATCCGGAGTATCGTGACGAATGGCCCATGCACGGTCAAATGTTTTTCCATCAATGCTTATTGCGAGGACCAGTGGATCGCGTGGAAAATGCTCTGGCTGAAAATCGCGCTCACGAAAGGGCCAAGCTTTACGCGGATCACGGTAAGGGCGAGCATCAGGATCATCCAATTCACCTGCAATCAGATTGCCAATAAGAAATGTTTGACCATCCGGCAATTCACCAACCGCGACACCGGATGGAGAGTCCGGAATGTCAGTGGGAATCCCCAAAGACCAGGGATCGTCAGGTGATTGTCGATAAGAGACGTAAAGTCTGTGCGTGCCGTTATAATTTCTAAAGACACGCATTTCGGTTCCATCAGGACACTTGTAGACGGGATCGTGGCTGATGATGCTGTGGTCTGCCGCTTCAGGCATCTTGCCACGATAAATGTCTCTTGAACTCGCTTTTCCGAGCCAGTCGATGTCGTTAAGACGAAGCTGTCTTATAATTTCTTCTCCATCCTTGTGTAACTGCTCGCTTCCCGAATTCAAATAAGTCGGGAAAGCCTCACCGCCAATTGGAACATCCTGTGTCAGCCAGAAAAGAGGACCCATCTGATTGTTTTGGTCAATCGCTCTGGCAATAAGACCCATATCACCACTCTTACCAAGATAACCTTTACGATAACCTGCTTGTCCGACGATATATACGCGGTCTTGAACTCCAACAAAGGTTTCAATGCCGTTTGGCCAGACAGCAATCCCTGGTTTGTGTGGTTCATTGTATTCATTGGCAGGTTCACTGAGAGAGGGAATCATTACGAATGATGGGCTCCATGTATCTCCGTCTATTGAGACTGTACCACGTACTCGGGTTCCTGCAGAATCTTCATGCATGTAGCTGTTTGACCAGGCTGCATAAAATCGCCCATTGACATAAGCAAGCTGGGGATGATGGGAAAAAGTCCAATCAGCAGGTGAGGCCCGAAAGAGGGTGATTGGTTTTATATTTTCCATGACCGGGTAACCGCCAGCAGTCTTCATCGGATTGGGTAGTGGGATATTCCACTTGACGGGTGGTTTATCTGCTAAGCTCCAACGATTTGATAAATCATCCGGTAAAGCTTCTGCCTTGAAAGATGTAATCTCGACTGCCATTCCCTGCAGTTGTATTCCGACACGCCCGCCCAGAGATCCGGAACCTGGGATGCGCTTCCGCAAAACAAGTCCTTCCATGTTCGAGACACGGAGTGTGACCTCATCTCCACGCGAAGCAGCAATGAACTCGACCTCTTCTATGTCTTTAGCTCGACCGGCAAGCCCATCCAGGTCCAATTGGGATTGTTCCAGGGCGGATTTTACTTCCTGAACTCCAGCCAATGGCGAGATACCAGCCCAATCATTTACAGGTTTATGGTCCACTTCCCATATTGAATGACCGTTATGACGTATTTGCCAGACGACTTGACGCTCACCTGTATGAAGGTCGCGATTACTGGTGAAACCTACGAAGATAAAATCCTTGATTTGGATGAAGCACTCAGCAGGATCACCAGTCACTGCGAGTCGACGGACCTTGGCGCGGATAAGTCGATCGGGATTGTGAGGAGATTCTTCAGGATATCCTTGCGCTGGACGATATGTCGTTGCAGCTAACCGAAGTTTGTGTCCATCCGTCGATGTGTTCTGAAAATGGTTAAAATGCCATCTCTCTTCTGTGGAGTTTGCCTCCCACTTAATTGTATCTTCTGATTCTGGTAGATCGTTGAGTGGTTGCAGACTGCCTTTGAAGAGGCCCAATCGCCATCCATGGTATGCGGAAGAAAGACGAAGATTGATAATATTTTCACCGGCCCGAAGGGGGAGTTTCAGTGTGTGAGGAAGGATGCCATCCGAATCACTCCCCGATGCGTATGCAAGCTCTCCATTCACCCAACACTTAATCCATCCTTCTGCAAGAAATGTTACAGGCAGCAAACCTGCTCTTTCGCTGGTCTCTTGGCGTAGAAAGTAAACGGTACCCTGACCATCATTGGTGTGCCAGAGTTGTTGAAAATCGATTTCCTGGCCTTCAAAATTGAATGATTGAGGTTTCAACATCACTCCATCAACAAGGACTTCTTCTGGAATCCTGGCCGCCCCATCCAGATCAATCGGCTCACGGCGAGGTTCGAACCATGGTCGCCATTTACCAGGGAGCTTATTGCTGGCGACAGGTCCGAAGCATTGCCATACACCAATCCAGGGATCGACCTCAACCTCCTTGGCTGGCATTGTTATTTCTGCATGTGAGCTGGCAAGCAGCAAAAAAAACAGAAGAATCGTAAATCGCATTTGAGACATGGATAGTTTCCTCCTCCAGTGGGCATCCCCGGGATCGTCCTGGCTCGCTGATCTTCGGAGGGAGAGAGACGGGGGCCGAAAGGTTCATCGACCCCCGTCTGTAACGGTATCGCGTTAATGAATATCAGTAGAGCTGCCAAGGAACAATGGAAGTCGATTGCTTGAACATTTTTACGTTGTCAATTTCGGCTACAAAGTCCACAGTCCCAATTCCAAGATATATTCCCGGGAATGTTGGCGTGGTGAATCCGGAGAAGTTTGCTTTTCCTGCTAATTCAAGGGGGGCATCATCGAGTGTGTACCAAAGAGAATAAACATCGCTTTCAATCCGGTAGATAATCAATGTGACTACATCTCCGGGATAATAAGTATTCAATGGGGGTCCGACATCCCCAATTTCAGTCCCACCTGACCCATAAAAGTTTCCACGCAGGATGCCATCGCTCCGGACACAATAATAGATGCAGTTGGAACGATCCTGATCGATTCCATGGGCCTTGGTGGCCGCTGCAATTCCCACTTGAACATTGACGGTCCCGATTTCTCCTTCAAGTACCTTCAGATCCAGTTGAAAAGTCTCGCCGACTGCTATTTGAGCGTCAGGATTGCCATTCATGATGAATGTTACCTGGTATCCATCAACTGAATTGTTATAGTCGATATTCAATACACCGCCAGTGTCAGTGAGAACAATGTCATCTCCCTTTGCACCATATTGAGGAACATTCTCTGGGTCCCAGTCGGGGCTCAGCGTTCCGTCCGTGAAATCATCCAGTGTGAAGTTGGGGGGAGGTGGTGTCGGATCAGGAGTCGGTTCAGGTGATGGTGTGGGGGTGGGTTCGACGGTAGCCATTCCCATTTCAAAATCATCAAATGTAGCTGTAAAGTCGAGAGTTCCATTGTCGAAAAGCAAACCGGGTATTGATGGCGCAGTGGCATCGCCGGGATGTTCTGCGCTTCCTACAAAGGTGGTGGCATTACCATCCAATCCGTAGTAGAGGAAATATTGGGTATCCGAGTTTCGTATAATTTTCAGTGTTACCTCGGTTCCTCCAGAATAACCGGGAATGGCTGCAGAGGGATCTCCATATTCGCCGCCAAAATTCCCGTAAAAATGAGCACGTGCTACACCATCACCCCGTAAACCGAACAGAATTATATTGGAGCGGTCAAGATAGATCCCATCTGGAGATGTTGAAAGCGCAAGCCCCACCCTTACAGGAACACCTCCGCCCACCAGGATTGCAGTCTTTACCTGCACATATTCTCCAACATCGAGGGTCTGGTCATTACGTGCAACCTGTGAAGTCTGATCAGAGCCCTGGGCATCGTCATAGATGGCAGTCAGTTTTCCTGGATTGGTTGTTTCGTCAAAAATAATTGTATCCGTGGGATTGCCTGACTGAAAGATATTAAAGGGATTGTCATTCCATTTACTATCTGCGTTCCAAATCCCGTCATTAAAGTCATCGAGTCCGCCTCCGGGAGTTGGAACTGTTCCGATGTTGAAGTCTTCAAAGGTGGCAGTGAAGTCCGCAAGTCCATTGTCGAAATAGAGTCCGGGGATGGAAGGTGGGAGAGCACCACTCGGGATGGTTGCAGTTCCAACCGGAGTATCGGCGTTAGCGCCTATTCCGAAGTAAAGTTGATATTCAGTCGATGTGGTTCTGACAATCTTCAATGTAACTTCAGTTCCTCCTGAATAGCCAGGGACTGCCAATGCCGGATCTCCATATTCGCTGCCACCATTCCCATAGAAGTGGGCTCGTGCGATCCCGTCACCTCGCAATCCGTATTGGATAGTATTTGATCGATCGCCGGATATTCCCGAGGCGGCGGTTGACAAGGCGATGCCAGGTCGAACCAATGTTCCCGAACCGGCAAGAATCGCCACCTTAACTTGTACGAACTCACCTACATCAAGTGTCTGGTCGTTACGGGCGATTTGTGATGTCTGATCCGATCCCTGTGTGTCATCATAAACCACGGTAAGTTTGCCTGGATTTATTGTTTCATCAAAGGTGAGTGTATCTGAGGGATTAGATGACTGAAGAATGTTGAATGGATTGTCGTTCCATTTGCCATCAGCATTCCATGTCCCATCGTTAAAGTCGTCTGTGTATCCAGTCGGAACTGGTTCAACACCTATTTCGAAGTCCTCAAAGGTCGCTGTAAAGTCAGCGAGACCATTATCAAAATAAAGTCCCGGTATTGTCGGCGGGGTGGCACCATCCGGAATCGTGGCAGTACCGATTGCTGTATTGGCAGGCCCCCCAAGACCGAAGTAAAGAGAATATTGATTTTCTGTCTTTCTGACTATTTTTAAGGTTACCTCGGCTCCAGCAGTATATCCTGTTATCACTTCCGCGGGATCGCCGTATTCGCTGCCCCCATTTCCGTAAAAGTGTGCACGTGCCAAACCATCTCCCCGAAGTCCATATTGGATGGTATTGGAGCGATCCAGCGATATTCCTGATGCGGCGGTAGAAAGAGCAATCCCCGGACGGACCAAAACACCTCCTCCATCCAGGATGGCCACTTTAACCTGGACATATTCGCCGACATCAAGCGACTGATCATTACGTGCCACTTGAGAAGTCTGGTCGGAACCCTGGGTGTCCACATAAACAGCAGTCAGTTTCCCCGGATTTGACGTCTCATCGAAAGTAATGGTGTCAGAAGGGTTACCTGATTGAAACACATTGAACGGATTGTCATTCCATTTGGAGTCCGAATTCCATGTTCCATCGTTGAAGTCGTCGATGATGGCAGCTGAGCCTATTGTTGCGGTTGCCGCTATTGCGAATAGAAACAAACACCACTGTGTTCCTCGAAACCGAAGCATCATTTCCAACCTCCTCCTGTCATAGGTTGCAGCTGTGAAAACAGCTGAATGTTATCCGGTGATAATCCTAGAAGTTAAAACACCCGAATATATCGCCATTGGAAACAGTTCCATTGGTCGGTGTATAAGGAGCGGGAATGAATCCAGGGGCATTCACTTGGGCATATTGCCAGGTCATTCGGGTATCCGGCCCCGCTGAGACATAAACCGCCCAGGAGCGTCTCAGCATACCAAGGGTGACAGGATCAAAGTTTTCCCATTTTGAAACCTGAGGAGACCCCAACCACATGAAATTTTTTGGCCCAAGCGGAGCCTTGGCATTTGCTCGGACCACAATAACATAGGGGATCGTATGGTCTGGCCCTGGCCATCCATATCGTAAGCTTCCCTTGGCCACATCCGGAAATATGTCAACAGGTAGTCGTTTGATGAATGCAGTCGGGGTTGTCAACTTAGTTGATGAAAACCCCCACCAATCACGGTCAAAGTCGCTTGAGGTGATCACGTTGGTAGGATCGGGGGCCCGTTTGTATATATCTCGATATGCTGCAGTTGCGGTGATTAGTGAACGCATTTCTCCCTGCGCCCGGGCCACCCTCGACCGGAGCTGAGCTTCGAGGAAATTGGGCAGGGCAATTGAAATCAGGATCAGGATGATTGCAATGACGATCAGCAGCTCGATCAGTGTGAAACCATGACTGGAAAATCTGAGAATATGCTGGTTATTTCTCATATTGCTTCACCCTTCAATTAACACTTTTCGAACTATTACTTAATATCGACCAACGAGACCAATGTTATTCCCGATACTTATCGATTCCTTGTGTTGTCGAGTGATTCCAATTTTATAGCCATTTCATGTTTGATTATTGGTTGATAATCTTTGAAACATCAACCTTTGAAACCTCCATGAAATCACGCGCAACACTGTAAGCGACATACATGTAGCCATCATGATAAAATCCGGCTGGATACTGGTAACCGGTTCCCCCCTTGTAAGGGGCCGGATAAAGCTGAGTGTGGGGCTCCCAACGGATAAGAGAGTTATTGTCAAAAATCCATCCATCCCGGCTGATTCCGAGAACAAGTTGGTCCCGGCTTCCTGGGACTGGATTTCCAACATACCAGGTCCATCGGTTCGGGAAAACGCCAAAATCCTTGTTGCCCGGGCAATCACTGAATTTTATCTGTTGACTGAGCCGCGACCAGTTAAGACCTCCATCCAGACTATAAGCATGCCAAATAAATTCTCCCCAGCGAGCAGTTCCATGCAGCACCCCATCGGGTCCTTCCCATCCACCCGGCTCCCCAACATCGGCACAGGCGGAACTGTTAATTATTCCTCCACTCCATCCAGTCAATCCGGTCGGGTCAGAGGTTGTCGGGCACCACAAACCCGTCTTACATAAATTAAACGCCATTAACCGTCCGTCGTTGAGTTTTGCGAACTGGTGGTTACTGGATGTTTCACGAATGGAATTGACTAATCCTTTCTCTTTTTCCAGGGAATCAAGCTCATCAGGAGAAATCTCATTCCAGACCTCGCCATCCGAAGTCCAAAACACACGACCTAAGGAATTCTTGCCGGATTCCCGATAGTCTTTGTCAGCTTCATTTGTCCATCCGAGACACCACAAGTAAAGTTTCTCTTTCGTCGCGTGAATCATACGGGGAGCCACATTGACGCAGATTGGCCGTGAAGGATCTGTTTTGAAACGTGATTTTATTGCTTCCAGCCAGGCGTCATTGTTTTCTTTTCCGAAATAGACAGGTGATGACCAATTCGAAAGGCTCATGTCATCAGAATGGGAGAGCATTCCGAGATAGGGATTTGTGTGCTCATCCCTCGATGTTGCTTGCCAAGCCACATAAAGGCGTCCCTTCCATGGAACGATCAAAGCACCATGATGGTAGGTGAGGTCCTCAAGCCCGCGTGGACGGTGCACGACATGCCGGGTACTCGGTAATTTTGGGAGATCCATGATGTTCTTGGGAAGAATGAGTTCAACTTGTCTGTCAGGTGGTGGTGGTGCAGGAATTGGCCCCTCTGCCTGGATGAGAATAAAGTCTTTCGGTGAAAATGTGCCAGTAAAAGTCGACTCACAAACCTCATCAATATACCCAGTAAATCCATTTCCCGTATTTGCATTTGATATTCCAATACCACGAGTAACTTCAAAAGTTCCCATCGACAACTCAAAATCCCCTAAACCATCCATCAACTGACCATCCACATACAGAAACAATGCTTTCACTGAGGAATCATACACTCCCGCGATGTGGGTGAAAGTTTTCCTGTCAGCCGGTATAGCCTTTCGTGTATGGTCCGAGGCAATCGATGTCCATGAACCTGATTGAGCCCGTGCTGCGAACATACAGGACCGATTGTTAAGCAAGCGGAGTTCCATGTTTCCACCTTTATAGGGTGCGTCATTAATGGAAATCAGATTGCTCCAACCTTGTCCTGTTCCGCTCGAAGAGTCTGGTGCAATGATAATCTCAAGAATTCTCGATTCTCCTCCGGAAGCAGAATACTTCAAACGTAAACCATCACAGTCGCCAGCCCCTTCACCATTGAGCCACAGGACCTCACGCCCATCAGACAGGCGCACAAGGGCTGGAGAGGTATCAGAACTGTGATTAATGACTTCGATTATTCCATCAGGTGGGACCTCGCCAGCCGTACCATCGGGAGAGTAATTTTCTATATTATCAGCAGGTTGATGGTGATTAAAATTCAGTCGCCATTGAACTTTAACCTCGGCTGCCCAGCCAGACTCGACATAGATGGTGAGAATCGTGAGGAGGGGGTATAAAGCAGAAAAAGAATATCGTTGAAACATATACAATCACCTCCTGAAAAAAGAGAGTCAATAAAGACACCACTTCTGCCAACTCGGCATCCGCAGAGAGATGTAAATCAGTGGAAACATCCAACCCGAATTCAGTTGATATCGATTGAATATTCCCAACAACCTGGATCTTTGTTCTCAAGAATAATCTGATAGGACTGTCAACCACAAAAAAGGTCAGGCCATCGGCTCTCCAACCAAGGAATCTGGCCCATTCTGATTGAGTGTGATCCTATCAGAAAACCTTATATCGAAACAATATACCTGATCTAAACGAATGTCAACCATAATATATCTGATAAATTCTCGCTTGTTTGGGCGGGAGAATGCAGGCAACTACAAACACAGCATGCTCAATGAAGGGCCTGCAAACAAGCCTTTTGGTTCCTGTAGGAGGTTGGGATATCAGCTTTTCATCTCTTACAGTTTGATGAGAAAGGGGGTAACCATGGATTCCCGCTTGCGCGGGAATGACGAGACAAGTTAATTTGCTCGGAGATCGTCATTCCCGCGCAAGCGGGAATCCACAACCTCATCACAAGAACGATTTTTCAACAGGCTGCTGGTCTTCATCCCAGAACAATGAGAGTCTTCCAATACTTCAGTTCAGCCGGGCATGCAGTTGCACTGGTCTCTTTCCACATCGTCTTTTCCATCGGCCTGTACATATCCCGGCATCAGAAAATGACCGCCGGTGTTTCATTGCTCTGCGAAGGATTCCGGGGTGGGCCATTGCCTTCGCTATTCCCATCATCTTGACGTTTATCGTGAAATTTCATCCAAATGCGTATTTTGGATGCAAATAGAAAAGTGCTGGAGGAGGGACGGCATCTCCTCCCCATCGATTTGTGAGCGGATATCAGCCTGGCAGGGGGGATGGTTTATTCCTTCATCCCCATTCGCCACTTCGTCTCCCGGATCAGGCAGTAGGATACAGGCACAATAAAGAGGGTGATCAGCTGCACAATCATTCCGCCAAAACCGGGAATTGCCATCGGCACCATCACATCCGAGCCGCGTCCGGTGGAGGTCAATACCGGCATCAATCCAAGTATCGTGGTCGCCGTGGTCATCATGCAGGGACGGATCCTGCGCTTGCCTGCAAAGAGGGTGGCCTCACGGATCTCCTGAATACTCTTGGGTTTGACTTCCTTGAAACGCTGATCGAGATACGCCCCAACCACCACCCCATCATCCTCGGCAATCCCGAATAAGGCCAGGAATCCAACCCATACTGCCACCGAAAGATTGATGGGTCCGACCTGGAACAGCTCCCGCATATCTTCTCCGAAGATGCTGAAGTTCAAAAACCAGTCCTGGCCATACAGCCAGATCAGAATGAACCCGCCCGACCCTGAAACCAGGATCCCAATGAAAATAATGAAGGTGGTCAGGACCTTGCGGAATTCGAGATAGATGATCAGGAAGGTGATGAACAACGACAGCGGCAGGATGATCGACAGAGTTTTTGTGGCACGGACCTGGTTTTCATAGCTTCCCGCGAATTTGTAGTTGCACCCCGGTGGAAGGACCAATTCGCCCGATT
>CAYZUX010000032.1:0-35229 GCA_964481775.1 uncultured bacterium
CGGTGAAGGCAAAACTGGGCGATTCCCCGGATCAGGTTAAGTGGATTCGTGGTTTCATGCGCCAGGCCCGCGGCCAGACGATTGAGTTCATACAGATGTTGTGCCTTCTCCCGGGCCAATCCCAAAGCCTCTGACAGAAGCGATTTTCTGCGGTGCAAAAGCAATGCATAGAGACCGAAAAGGATCGCCAGCCATGCGATAACCAGTGAGATGACAAAACGCCGGAGATCCAGGCAGATTGCATTGCGCACATCCGTGTCATCCAAGAGAATGGAAAGGACGAACTCGCGTTCCATGGCTGCCTCTCCGGTAACACCTTGTGCCTGTTCACGCCAACGCCATCCTCGTCCTCTACCTTGACCATAACCCTGCCCTTGTCGATCCGTCTCTACTGATATACTGACTGGAATCCCGATAAGGAGACCTTCCTCCAACCACTCATGTGTCCCGGTGGGTCTCATTGACTCAGTGGCTTCTCCGACTGTGGCCAGCGCGGTTCCATCTTTTCGGTAGGCCGCAAGCCCAAGGATTCCCGGAGATGAAGATGTTTCCAGAAGAACCGATTCAATATTTTCCTGGAACCAGGCCCCCATCCTGCGGTGAGAGCGAATCCCCGCCTCGAGAGCGGTTAGAAGACCTTCCCCCCGAACCTGGAGGACTTCCCGGTGCATTCTGATCTCACTTTGGTACTCCCTCCACAACCAGAATGTAGCCCCGCTCAAGAGGATAAGTGCGAGAGAAATGGATCTCCAAAACTGTCTTGATGTGTGATCCATGGGCAAGGATGTTCTTTCAATTCTGTGGAGCAGTATACCCATCCGGTAGTCGCGTTTCCTGATGAGCTGCCTGTGGACCGTGCTTGACGAATTCACTCACCTTGGCGGCATGGGCACGGATCAGCTTCACTACCTCCGGATGATCAGCCGTTGTGGTAACCTCCACCCCCTTTTCCACATCACGGATGACCATGTGAATATGCTTTTGCTGATGGATCATTTCAACAAAGAGCGGATCCCACATCCGGACACGCCCCCCTTTCTCCAGGTGTTGCTTAATCTCGCGGGGATGTTTTCTGAGGATGGGCAACAGAGCTGGATCCGAGGTCAGGGTCACACTCCTGACTCCATCGGGGATTTCCTCCACTGTCCTTTCGATATTGTCATGGTTGTGGATCAGCTGCTGGAAATCTCCTCGGATTTCCTGAAACGAGGGGGGTGTGGCTTCCTCGATGTATGCTTGGGCTATTCCACATCCCTGTTGACTGGCTTCCCCTGTCGCCGAGGTGCCTGATGAAATCATTGCGGAGGAGGCCTGATGCCTCCAACGGTTTCCGGCCCCCCTCATCCCGCCCATTCTTTGCCCACGTTTTTGACCATATCCAGCATTCTTTCCACAGGCTCCAATCTGGTTTTGGCCTCCCCCATATCCTCTGCGGTTGCCTCGCCCCTGGGCCGAACCGGTTTCTGTAGTTAAAACCAGCAGACTGGCAAGCAGGACAATGAGAAGCATTCTCCCTCCTGCTGGACGGACCCGTATCAGATTCCATGTAGTTTCCATGACTTTCTCCTTTCTTGGTCAGATCGATTTTCCGGTTACTTCAGGAAAGGCAATCCTTGTGCCATTCATTTGTCCACTGATACAGGGCAGATTCCATGAAATGAACGCTGTTCGGTCTGCAATCTTTTGCAACCGGATCCATTCCTCTGCAAAGTTTGCAGGGGAAAACAAGCCTGATCTTCTCAAATACTCGATTTTCCAGCTGGCACGCAGGCTGCTCTTGGATGGAAGCGTGTCCCCACTACGGGGAAGAACAAGAACATTGCATATTGGAGAACCCAGATGAAGTCTTTGAATCTTCAATCCGAATTCAATTGGCGCAGTTTCGCATCGCTCATGCTCTTCTTTGGTTTTGTCATCATGCTCCTTTCCGGTTCCATCCTGTACATTTCCCCCCGTGGCCGCACTGCCAACTGGAGTGGCTGGGAAATGCTTGGGTTGGGCAAGGAGGATTGGGCTTCAGTCCACATCACCGCTGCGTTCCTGCTGATCGCTGTCGCCGGCCTTCACCTCTTCTTTAACTGGAAGATCTTCCTCTGTTATCTCAAATCCAGGCCGACGAGTGGATTCCGTCTGCGTAAAGAGTTGATGGTTTCGCTTGCCATCACTGCCGTGTGTTTCCTTGGAACAATCTGGGAGCTGCCCCCTTTCCGCAATGTCGTCTCTTTCAGTAGTTCGATGAAGGATTACTGGGAAAGGAATACCTCAGCCGCACCGGTGGCCCATGCCGAGGAGCTGAGTCTGGCCAAGGTGGCCGAACAGGCCATGCTTGAACCAGATGAACTCGCTTCCCGTCTTCGTTCTGCCGGGTATTCATTCTCAGACACTGAGGTTCCATTTAAGGAAATCGCCAGGCTGAACCACGTCTCTCCCAACAAACTGTACGAGGCAGCTTCAATTTCGCCTACTCATGGTCAGGGCGGCCGCGGACAGGGAAACCGTGGTCAGCGCGCCTCTGGTGGGGGTGGTGGGCGTGGATATGGGCGGATGACTCTGGGCGAGCTTTGTTCCCAGGAAGGTATGGGACTTGATCAGGTGCTCTCACGATTGGCGGGTCTTGGGATCAATGCCACAGAGAGCCAGACCATAAGAGATCTGGCCGATCAGCTCCATGTGAATCCCTACGAAGTGCTCCCTTTGCTCAGCGGTGAAACAGGAACGGCGAACGAAGGATGAACACAAAATGCAATTCCGTACGTCTTTAAGAATAGAGCGGGACCTGATACCTCAACTGGAGTCCACCAGATGAACTGCCAGGAAGATCAGTATCTGCTGAGAGAGTGGAGTCAAGGTAATGTGGCGGCATTCGGAGACCTTTTCGAACATTACTCCAGCCAGCTCTACACCCTTGCCTACCGGCTCACTGGAAGGACAGAGGATGCTCGTGACCTCATTCAGGACACCGCCCTCAAGGCCTTTACGACTGAGGCGCAATGTCATCAAGCATCAGCCTTTTATGGCTGGTTACGGAGAATCCTGATGAATCTTTTCCTCGACAATATCCGTTACCGGACCCGTGCGGGAAGGGACAGCCTGGATCGGCAGGTTATCTGGAGCGAGGTCGAGGAATATTCCCAGGATAGCAATACACCCAGCCCGAGGGAGGCTCTCGAACAACGGGAAAAGACGAGGGAAATTGAAAATGCCTTGTTTGGTCTCGAACCTCACTACCGGGCAGTTCTCATCCTGCGGGAGATTGAAGGACTTTCGTATAGCGAGATTGCCATGGATCTGAAGGTACCCGTGGAGACAGTCCGGACCCGTTTGCGTCGCGCACGAGCCTTGATGCGGGAACTGCTCTCCAATCTGGTTGAGGTTGTCTGAATTATCCGAGGAGAATGAGCATGCCAAATTTCCCAGTGTGCAACATGGACCCGATCTCAGATACCCTCGATGGTTTGTTGAATGGGTATGAACTGGCGGAACTTCATCGTCACCCGGGAAAATGTGCATCCTGTTCGAACAGTTTTGTGGAACTCAGACAGGTTTCCTCCCGCAATCAAGGCTCAACCTTGAGAGTTTCGATGGGATCTTTCCAGGCGAACCGGCCCTCTGATAAGAAACCTGTCCTGCGGAGGCCGCTTATGCAGAGAGCCGGGTTGGCTTCTACACCTGATGGTGCCCAGGTTTTATTGATACGTGCTTACCGCGTGGACGGGAAACCGGCCCACGCTGAAATCAAAGCAACTCCCATGCTGCCCACCCGGGACAGCAAGTTGAACACGACGGCCTGATCCAAAGCACAAGGAGGAAATAACAATGAACAGGAAACAGAAGATGATGGGGATATGCTTGGTATGGGCTGTGGGATTGTGTTTATTCAGCCTCTTGTTCACCGAGCCCATTGCGGCCCAACAGGGTCAACCCGTCATGGTATCCCCCCCGAATGGGTGTACAGCCATGGGCCCGGGTTCAGGAATCATTCAGCTTCAATGGCAACCGGTGGAAGGCGCTTTTGCATACGAGGTCCGCGTTCATCAGGCCAGTGGGGAGAATCGAGATTTCGTCCGTCTTGAACGGCAGACACGGTCCAGCTTTGGCACCTCTCAGGAAGGTGAATACCAGTGGCAGGTCCGCGCTCTTTATGGGGATCCGGATGTGGTCTGTCCCACGGGGGGGCAGCAGCTGGCCTATGGTCCTTGGGGTGAGCAACGTACCTTTCAGGTGAAAAAGGAAATCGCCAACCAGTGGCAAGGATCCCAAAAGCCTGATGTGGTATTTCCCCGCCAGGGTGGTGCCTTGGTGGATGGTAACAATTACCGCTTCCATTGGACCCCTGTTGAAGGGGCCTACCAATACCAGGTTTGCCTGGACACCCCCAATGGAGTAACTGAATGCCACATGGTACGCAGCGCAAGTTATGAGTTCCGTTCAGCCTTGTGGAGCGGTCCCCGCTATGGAGCTCCCCCTACCACGGGAGCCTATCGGCTGCGTGTGCGCGCCATCGGGGAGAACGGTGTTGGCGAGTTTTGTGAACCCGTCCTTTACCAATTCAATTATGGTGGTGACCATGGTGCCTGCTGGCATTCTGGAGTTTCAGTGACTCAGGCTCCGGTCCTCCTGGCTCCCACTGATGGATCAACCCTCAATCCCACTCCGGATGGATTTCTGGCAACACTCCAATGGGAGCCTGTGCCGGATGCAGCCTACTACGAAATCAAGTTTCGCGTTCATGACCAGGGCCAAGGCCAAAACCAAGACAAGCTGGGACAGGGACAACACGGGTTTGGAGTTCCCCCCACAAGTGTCCTGACCGAGGAACCGCTCTATGATCTGGTGGTTCCAAATGCAACACCCGGTGTTCAGTATGTTTGGAAAGTCCGTGCAATTATCAAGGAAGCAGTGAATCTGGTACCGACTGTTTTTTCCGAGGAATGGAGATTCACGGTGGGCACCCCCGAGGAACCAATGGTGGCAGGCGAGGCTCTCCTACCGGATTCCTTTGATGCGGGAGTGGAGTTCTCAGGCCCCGGCGCGGTGGTCCATGTGGACTGGAAGGGTTCGGGAGATGGGTTGTGCCAGGTTTCAGTGTGCGATGCCACTGGTACCCGGATTATCCAGACCTACCGTCGTGGTGCGGGTTGGGATGTCGAACCCCCCGATAATGGCGGTTACCACATCTATGTCCGGAAGATGGACATGGACCGGGATGGTAAGGTGGCTTCCATGACCCCTCCAGGTGAGGGACGCATGATTGAGGTAACCAGTAATGCTGCAGTAGATGGTGGTCGGCAACTGGGTGACCTGGTCAATGATGGCGCGGTGGATTCCGGTGATGCGATCAGGGTTTTGCGGTACACCACCGGTCAGGATCAGACACGGCTGACTTTGCGGGATGCCTCCTGTGGCGATTGCAATGGTGATTGCCTGATCGATTCAGGCGACGCCATCTACATGCTCAGAAAGGCTGTCGGTTCCAACCGCTAGTAGCGGACGGAAGGGCATGGGTGGGCGGAAGGGGAAGAAATTCCTGCCCCTTCCGCCCCGTCATTCCTGATCAGACAGCCGGAGGGAATGCCAATGGATTTCAAAAGAGATGGCTACAACTGTCCTCTACATTCGCGATCGGTTTCATTCATTGTGGAGCTTTTCTGTCTCATTATGATCTTGATAGTTCCTCTAGAGGCCGTCGCACTGGATCGGACCATCTCCCTCACCAATGGATGCGCTTTTCCTGGAGCCACGACCCAGATCGAAATCCTTTTGTCCGAGGTAGACGGTTTTGCGGGAGGCAACTTCGAGATCGAATATGATTCCAATATCATCAATGTGCTGGATGTGAATACAACCGCTCTCACCAGTGATTTTCTTCTATCCCATGGAAACAATCTCCCCCGTCAGCTGCTCATCGCCATGGCCAGTGCCGAGGGATTACCCGCTGGAGGACCGTCTGCCATTGCACGAATTTCGCTCGAAGTGGTTGCAGGGACACCGATCGGAACTCGTACCCCCATCACCGTCCGTGAAGCACGCTGGTATACAGAATTAAGTGTCCGCCAAAGTCTCTTTGGTGACAATGCGGTTATTGAGGCCGGTTCAATAGCTCCCGCGGAGGATGGGGGAATTGTGTTTTCGTTGGATTCAGTGCATGGTCGGCCTGATGAGCAGATCACATCGGGTATATGGATCTCACTTCCTGCTGGAGTAGCACAGCTGGAGGCAATCCTTACTTATGATGCCATATCTCTGCTGTCTCCCTCGGTGGAATTGGCCCCTTCGCTCATGGGGTGGTCCCAAGAGGTTCAATATTCCTCTGGTCAGATCCACTTCCTCTTTTCCAACACAACAGAACTGAGTGGAACTGATATCACCCTGATTGCCTCCTGTACCTGGACCCTCTCCCCGGATGCGATTTCAGGAAGCGAAATTGATATGGCCGTCAGTAATTCACATGCCTCCAACCTGGGTGATTTTCGATACCGGTGCCTGGATGGAGCGAACACGGTGATAGTTGATCCTCCTGAACCCCTCCTGGTAAATCATTGGGAGGAATACTGAGAGGCGGAAAAGAGGATGATGATGGGATTCAAAACTCATCTGATACAGCCCACAACCATTCATCCCTGCCTTTACGTGGGATTGTTACAGTTGCTTTATGCTTCCTCCACTACTTCCGCTGATACAAAAGACTGGGTAATTTCGAATTACAGGTGACTGGTAATGCCGCAAGAGGTCCATGAAGACATACTGCTTTTTATCGAAACCTGGCTCCAGGAGGTATCCCGTCCATGAAACAACGTACACCGTCCCACATAATGAATTTGCGGCCATTGCTCTTTGCTGTTACTGCAATTCTTCTGGGTGCGATTGTGGCTGTTGGTGCTTCAAATGTGGAGGGGGGAATTCTTCAGAAAGCCATTCAGTCGATAGCTTCGGTCCCTGGCATGGGTTGGGTTGCCTCCCTGATCTCACCCACCAGTGATCCGGATCCACAACCAGTTGGAACTGATGCCTATCTCGTCAACAAGGTGGTTGAGACACAGCCCCAAGGCAGTGTCCTTCTTGCGGATGAGCTTCAAAGCAGCTCAGCGCTTTCTGCGCTCCAATCCGCCACACTCCTTACCCCTACCCCATTACCCAGCGGTAGTTCCATTAACCCCACCGTAACAGCAATCTCACAGGAAATTTCAGCAACGACAACTATACTTCCGAATGAGTCACCAACGATCACTGTGGTTGAAGAGGTCACTTCCTCTCCCACCATTCAAGGAACGGTAACCCCAACAGCGACGGAATTACCTGGCACACGGCACTTATCGCTTTCTTCGGTTGATGTGAAACCTGGGGAAAGATTTCAGGTGTACCTGTCTTGTGACAATACCGAGGGAGTTGCCGGTTGCGACATAAGACTGGAATTCATGCCAGACCTTGTGGATCTGGTCACTGTCCACAAAACGGATCTGACGGAACCTTTTCTGTTAGTCAAACGCAAAGAAGCGGGAACCTTTGTTCTTTCATTGGCAAGCTTTGATGGATTAGCTCCGGGAAATGGAGTTCTTCTCTCGTTTGAGGGAGTAGCAACAAATATTGTCTCACAGGATCAAGTGGCAGTGGTGAGTATCACCAAAGCCAAGTTATATAACACAGAGAGTAAGGCATTCGAGGTTCGAACCTCGAATGGGATGATCCATATCAAACGGGAATCGACCGAAGTAGCCACTCGGGAGTCCCAGGCAACCCCTGAACCTGAAATTGAAGTGACACCATTTCCGACGACTCCCCTGGAAACAAGCCAGGATCCCATTCCAGAATCAACCTCGTCATATACTTCGGCAGATCCAACCAGTCCCCCCGTATTTACGGGTGGAGGATTTGTGACTGGGCCAATTCCTACCAATACATCAGTCGTTCTACCCTCACCAACAAGGACTCTTCCTCCTTCACCCTCCATCGATTCAGCCTCTCCGACTCCGACGCGACTCAGGGCTGACCTCAATAAAGATGGGGAAGTGAATGCACTCGATCTGATGGAGTTCATGCGCAACTGGAAGCAGGTTTTTCCAACTAAGTGACAGCAGCCTGTTGAAGAAGGGGGGTGGGGGGATGAGGTCTGAAACGTTGCACAACCTAATCAACGAAGCACTAGAAATCATTCCATGCACTAACTGCACTTTGTGTTTCAATACGGAAGATCCTTACTCCCGGATTTCTTTCGATCTCAAAAACCAATAAATTATCTGAACCATCGAAGGCAATGCCTCCCTGGTGAACAGAAGTTTGCAGAGTTCCAATTTGGGAAACTGGTTCTGGGAAGCGAGCGAAAATCTTCAACTCCGCGGGATTGGGGAGAACTGTTGCCAGGCCCGTGTTCCCGATCGCAAAGTCAGAAAAAGGACTATCCGGAATCGAGAAAGAAAATCCTGTTTGATTCGATACCAATGAAAATCTTGTCCGAAAAAAAACCTCGCTGTTATCAGACCCTTGCTCAATGGCTCGGATGTAACCTGCTCCCAACATAACTGTTCCGGAAAAATCCTGAAATCCATCGAACACACCTGAGAATGTGAGACGGCCAACCAGGGGACGATTACGGTCACCGATGATGATCCGCTCGTCATCTTCATCAACAGCAATTCCGGAAGGAATAAATAATGGATCGTTCTCGAACAGTGGCCAGAGCGAAATATGTTCGACATCCTCAAGATCTGGGAGGGAGACCTGACTTGCAGATCCGTCTTTGGACAATACAAAGAGATTGTTTTCGTAACCATCATAGTCTATCCCAATTGTTTCGGAAAACGGTGACAGCGAAATGTCATTCGATACGGATCCATCCGGGGAAATCTGGATCATAAGTCCGTTAGTGGTAAGAGCAATCAAACGGCTTTCTCCCGGCTCTGAACAGATTCCAGCCAAACCCATATGCTTGAAAACTGCAGCAATATCCGTCAGGTCAACTGAATGAGACAAGTCAGGCGCACCGGATGAGGAAAAAGCCCGGATATCTGATCTCCCGGGGTTGGCAGCTAACAGCCTTCCGGAGTCACTATTCCATGTCAGACTCCAGGCTGGTGGAGAGATGGAAATCTGATCTACCACCTCTCCATCCTCATTGAAGCACAAGACTGTATTATTTCCAGGATCTGAGACATAAAATTGATTCATGCCGGGGTTGTAAGTAAGCCCACAAAATCCAAGTATCCCAGGACTCTGTTGCAGGATTCTGGTGGATTCGAATTCCAAAGTGGATGTGCCTTCAATCTCGAACTTCCGAAGAATTGGGGCAAAGCGCTCCAGCACCCACCCTTTGTCAGATTTCGTAAAAAAAAGACCGCCAACTTCAAAATCAAACTGTATGTGCCTTTTTCTTTCCCCTTCTCTGTCAACTTCACGAATTGATCGATGGTTGTTTTCAATGACCCAGTAATTGTCGTCATCCCCCGATACCAGGTCAATTGGATGCGGTATCTCCTCGTGTAATAAATCATTCAAGGGTTTTTCCCAGATGGGAGTCAAAGGGAAGCTGGAACTCTGGTTGGCGGAGTTTAGACAAATGGAACCATCAGGGTTGGATGGATTTGATAGGTCACCCTCATTTGCAGTCACCACATCAATTCTGCCATTATCATCCAGATCCCCCAGTGCCAAACGACGGGGTGAAGCACCTGTCTGGATGACCTCGACACCTCCGGTGGACTGCAGGATACTGAGTGAGCTGTCAGTCCTATTGGTCACCGCAAGGTCAGGTTGATCGTCTCCATCCCAATAGACCACGGCGATGTCCGAACAGCCTGATAAGGAGGCTTCCTCTATGATTTCCGATGCGGAAGAGATCCCTGCTGCAGAAATATCAAAAAGGATCTGTACACGGCCGACTGCATCTGCCAAGGCAGTATCTGCAAGTCCATCACCATCCAAGTCATCGACCACCGCTGCTCGAAGGTCACTACCAGAGGCGGGTAGGATGAATTCAATAGGCGAAGCGAAGACCGCATTAGAGGTTTGACTGACATAGAACAACGCTCCTGCTGTGACTGCAAGGAGATCATCCCTGCCATCCTTATTGAGGTCGTAAACTGTCAGGTCCTGAGGTCCATCATCCCCGGAACTGATTGCCAGAGACGGACCGAGTTTGTATGTGCCGCTCCCATCGCCCTCCATGATACGTATCGTTCGTCCCTCCAGGTTAGCGATTGCTGCATCCGGGTAATGATCTCCATTGAATTCCCCAAGGCAGAATTGAACAGGGAACTCATCCGTAAGAAAAGAAGCGACAGTGGAGCGTGGAGCAAGAGGGGCGAAAGAAGCATTTCCAAGATTGATGATAGTCTGGATGCAGGGTTCAAAACCATAGGCGAAGTCCCCTGAACAGAGAATAGTCAAGTCAGGTAGTCCGTCATGGTTGACATCACATACTTCCATGTACCTCGGAAAATCATTCAGAACTCCTTCGTATAACCCAACTTCGATGGAGTGAGAGACGGGAAATTCTCCGGAGGAATTCTGTAAATGGATTGTGACTGTATCGTCAAATGCATTCGCGAAAGCAAGATCCTGCCGTCCGTCGATATTGAAATCAGCGATAACAATTGCTTGCGGAGTTTCTCCGCTCCAGACCTCTTTGGATGTGACCGATGCGGCTGGTTGTGAAAAAAGAAGGAGAAGGAGCACCAGGCGCCACATCACGGCCTCACGAATCGTTGTGCCTCGCCCACAAATCCGGTGATGTCCCCAAAGCTGGTGGATCCATTGGTTGGGTTGTAGACGGTATCATAGGGATGCCGGACTCCACTGCTGGGGAAATGCTGTGAGAGGAAACGTTCATCAAAGGGACGGTAGACGCCCAAAGAGTCCAGCCGGTCAGGGCCAATACTGACCACAGCTGCACCTGCCATCTTGATGACCGGGATACGAACGCGTTTTGCCAGGGAAGGATATTCGAAATACAGCAGGCTTCGTTGAGCATTGGGTTGTTTGAGCTTGGGAAAGTCATTCCCATTCGAGCTGTTTACTTGAGCCCCCCAGGATTCGACTGTACCAAAGGGGTCGTGCATGGTTTCCATATTGGTATATGCAAAAGGATGAAGAAGAACCTCCAATTGATTATCTGAAAGGAGGCCCAGGGGATCCTCTGGCATCCTTGGACGGGTTTCAGGAAAATGACGAAAGTCGAATGCGTAGAGCTCCAGCCCATGACAGAGACTTCTTACATTGGCACGTGCCGCAACGACCATCCCCCGTGTGCGCATGGTGAGTAGCCCGGGGAGAGCCACCTCTGCCATTACCAAAATGATACCGAGGACTATCAACAGCTCGATGAGAGTCAGACCTTTTCGAGAGCCTCTCCAGGCAGGTGTGTTCTGGAAACAAATCTCCATCATGGGTTGGCACGAGGGGCGGCAGAAGGGAAGTAAGCCAGGGCTTGTGCAGCCACGGCACGATTGAAAAGCTCCACCGCCCAGTTTGGAGTCACATCGCCTTGTGATTGATGCAGGATGGGGACGTTCGAGTCCATGGAAAGAATGGCTGCTGTTCCAGGCGTAAGGGAACAGGTTTGTTTCTGTCCTGTTCCCACGAGGACCTTGCCGGCTGCAATCTCGATAGCGGTCTTCTTTTCGCTCACGACCACCCCGAATATGGTTCCCTGAACATGAACAAATCCATGCGGAGTTTCAATCCCGAAGAACCCAGAATCAGGTCGAACTCGTACCCAGACTTCGCCTTTATCGACTCTTATAGCGCTTGCTGTCTGCACCGAAACCTCAGTACCGTGGTTCAGAAAAACCTTAATTCGATCACTGTCCAACGCAAGAATCGCATCACCATCCGGTCCGGAGGAGATGAGGCTTCCTTCCCCCAGTTTACCCTGCTCACCTCCAGAGTTTTTTACAATCACACTCCCATTCTGAAAAACGATCGCTCCTGTCCAGGGTGAATCAATCCTCATAATAAAGAGCAATCCCATCACACATACAGCCGAGGCTAAAGCGGGTACCCACCACCGTCTCCAGTCGAAGAAATGTCGTGTATTATTTCGGCTGACTCTCGATGCACCTCGCAATGCGGATTCAAAAGTTGCGAGAAACCTCTCGCTGTCGAGACAGGAATCCTCAGTCCACGAAGTTCCGGCCTGTCTCAGGAGTGAATCCATCACAAGATCCGGTTTGTCTGTTTCGATGCCTGACATATTCATCAACTCATCACATCTTCTGGTCTAATGCCCTGATCTTCAAGAATCTTCCGCAAACGTCCAAGAGTCCGGTTCAGGAAGACCCCGATACTACCCATAGGAATGCTCAGAACTTCGGAGATCTCCTTCACTTGAAGATTTCCAAAATATCTTAAAAAAAGAATCTCTTTATCGCGCTCAGGAAGCTGTCTGAGAGCTTCCTGCAGTTGATTTCCCAACTGTGAGAGCAAGAGACTCTTGCCCTGTTCAGCCTGAACAGGAACCAGCATCTCCACCAATCCAAGGTCCTCATCGGAAACCTCAGAGGCACGTGAGATCTTTTCGGCTGCCCGTAATGCCTTTCGCTTGGCCACCGTGAAAAGCCAAGGGCGCAACCCTTCCGCACAGCGGACCGATTCGCGCTGGAGATAAGCCGTAAGAAAAACTTCCTGCGCCACCTCCTCCGCCAACTCCCGTGTGCGCGTGTACAGACGGATGAATCCGATCAGCCTTTTATGGAACAGAGTGACGATGGTCTTCATCGCCTGGTGGTCTCCTGCACGAAAAGCGTCGAACAATTTCGCATCCACATAGACATCATCCGCCACCACTCTTTTCTGATGAGGTCTTGCCTCACCCTGTAGGTGCAGTTCAGAGGACTCCATTTTACAAAGAAGAGGAGAAAAACCCCTTGATGACATAGATCTCTCTCATTTAGCAGGTTTGCTGGTGGTGTCAATCCGGGTTAGCAGCCGTTGAATAACTCTGTAATGCGATGATGTTGTGGATTCCCGCTTTCGCTGGAATGACGATTCATGAGCAAGTTCTTCTATACCGTCATTCCCGCGAAAGCGGGAATCCACGGTTAATCCCTTCTTCAACAGACTGTTAGACAAAGCACCATGTGTGTATCCCGGCCAATTCTAGCGGTTTCGTACCGTCTTACGGTTTTTCTGTAGTCCCTCCGGTTTGTCAACCCAGTATACCCGGGTTTACTGAAAGTGACAGATGTTTTTCTCTTTTCACCAGATATCAGTACTTCTATTTTTATAAGGATGTGCTCCCACGAAGCGACATCAGTTTCTCTCATGCTACCAGTAAATCGAATTATCTCAAAGGAGTAATTTTTTATTGAGTGTAAAAAATAACTCACCTCAGGGCACTGACTGAACATGCCGTCTATAGGGAAAAACCGGTAAGAGACCAGGGATAGAGTCTGTCATTTCCGGTGGTTGAGGAAGGAGATACCCAGTGCAATCCACCCTCCACACGATTTCAAGATATTTTCTGTTCTTCACCACAATATGCCTATTCATGCCTCAACAGGCTTTCGGTAAACCGGAGTTCCTGTCGCGAATCCCAAACTCAAATACCTTCTCCTGCTTCACGTGTCACACGACGAGTATACCTGCAAGAAATCCATTCGGTTCCGATTTTGACAAGCGGGGAAAAGCCTGGTCGTCAACATTGGCTGGGGAGGATTCTGATACAGACGGGCATACAAATGGTGAGGAGCTTCTTGATCCAAATGGAACCTGGAGGGAAGGTCAACCAAATCCTGGAAACTCAGCGAATGTGACCAACCCTGGAGTGGGCGATGTGTTCCCGACGGCGACAAGTACAACGGCCCCTACACACACCAACTCACCAGTCACTCCAACTCTCACCCCCACACCAACCTTTACGTCGACAACGACCTCAAGTCCAACTTACACACTCTCACCTCAGCTACCAACCTCCACTGTAACGAGTACCGCACCACCAACGAATACCCCAACCACGACATCGACTCCAACAAATACTTCCTTGGAAGGAACACCCACGAAAACCCCGTCTATCACAACGCAGCCAACCTCCACAAACACTGAGCAATCTGTTCCTACACCCACATCGACCGAAACAGCCCCCCAGGAACCGACCTCAACCCAAACAGAAATCAATCCTGGGGAGCCCACCCCAACCGTGACAGCTACTGAATTGTTCAAACCCACTCCAACTGGAGCCGGCCCGTGCCGGGAGATCGAAATCGAAGGAGAAATTTCAGCGATCGATCTAACCACACAGACCATTACTGTCCTCGGGTATACAGTTCAGATTACCACTCAAACGAGTATTCGTGGTGAAGATGAGGAAAGCAGGGAGAAGGATGATGGAAATGACGATGATGACCACATCCGTTTATCATTTGACGATTTATCCGTGGGCGACCGGGTTGAAGTGGAAGGTGTGCGGTGCGGTGATGTTATCGAAGCAGAGAAGATCGAGGTGGAGCATCATCATTCTCCTTCCGGTGATTGTGACCGGGAGCTGCATGGAGTGATCACTGAGATTACCCATGTCATCCACACTCTTGTTGTCGGTTTGGTCCGTCTCGAAACAAACAGCTTAACGCAAGTTATCAATAGTCATGGAGAGAAATTATCCTTCAATGACCTTAAAATCGGTGACCGGGTCGAACTCAAGTACTGCGTTACCGTATCCGGGACTCCCATTGCCACGAAGATCAAGCTGGAGGATCGGGAAGAGAGAGAACGCGTTCTGAGGATCGAAGGAAAAATCTCAGCTATTGACTTTGACCGGAAAGTACTGACTGTTCGGGGCGTTGAAATCCAGGCGGGAGAAGCGATGTTGATTGGAGACGATAACGAATCCTTCGATTTTGGAGATTTGGCAATCAATGAATTTGTCAGAGTAAGAGGGTACTATGATCAAAGATCTGTTGCCCATGCCACCCATGTTTTCAGGAAAAAACGTCGAGGCGACGACTGTAATGCGAAGATTCGGGGTTATGTAAACAAGATTTATGACACAACCATGACGATTGTAGTAGGAGTGATCGAAATCAGAGTCGATGCCAATACCCGGATTGAGGACGACCGTGTGGAGGGAGCAGTCGATTTCAGCATTCTTTCAGTTGGACTGCCTGTAAAGGTTGTCTATTGCAGAGGCACAGGTGTGCCAGTTGCCACAAAGATTGAAATTAAGCGGGCTGGGGACATGGACCTGGATGACGATGGCAGCATTTGCGGCAAGGACTTGGTCCTATACATCAGACATGGCGAGGACGAAGGTGTCAGCCTTGACCTCAATGGTGATGACTTAACCACCTGTCTGGACTTGTTCATGCTTTCCACCCGCTGGCAACAAACGTCGAAATGACTCTTCTGGTCCCCTGGCATGGTTGGAAGCTTTGCTCCAACCATGCCTCAGGCCGATTCGAGCCGTATAAGACCTGGTGCTCAGTAAAAATCACAATTATGGAGGCAAATGTATGAAGCGGATAATGTTTTACAGCATGTTCACCTTGATGGTTGCAGTGGCCTTTCTTACGATCAGTACGGCTTCTCAGGCCAGCACGGCCTACGGCAGTATCAATAACTTCGATACTGTGAATGACACGGGTGTTGAGTGTCATGGTTTTGAAATCGAGATCGAGGATATTCACAGTAGAGATATCACTTACACTTACGATTGGAACCACTACGGCATTCCCAAAATCACTGAAGACAATTCCGATCCTCTCCACCCGAGGGTGTTTGTACGTTACGAAAGCGCGAAAAATCCTGACGGCACATGGGCATCCTATACGGCAGTGCCAGCGGGTCCTATTTCCCCGACTGATGGTCATCAATTCACCAACCCATCGGTCAATTTCGGCGGCGAACATTTCGGAGTCGGATTCTATGGAGCACCCACCGCTATCAGGTACAACTGGTTGATCGATGATGGATCCGGAAACCTGATCCATGGGGGTGCCGTGAATATCTCCACCCCGGCGTTTACCTACTATCCCCCCGCTGGTGGGGCACCGGCTCAGGTTCAAGCCGTCATTGTACCTCCACCACCCGAGATTGAACCTTTGGAATTTGGTGAAGCCTGCTGGGTGAAAGAGACGAGGACAGAGACTCACAACAACAACAAGGTGGAGCTCAGGGACCTTGTTTCTGATGACCCCGATGATCCGAATGACAGGAATTGGAAGAACGGTGAACCGGACGAAGTCGAGGTTGAGTGGCAATTGCTGCAGACCGATTATAATTCAGGCGATGGAGGCCCGAATGGTGAGCTGGTAGGGGCTCCGGAAGAACTCCCAGACGGCGACGAAATCATTACCCGCCGCTATGATTTTTTCAAATATATTGGCCCAATCGATCCTGAATCGGGTGAGGCAAAAGCAGACAAAGTGGGTCCGGATGGCATCCATGGTGAAGGGATTAAAAAGATTGACGGTGTCGAGGTGGATCTCTCTACCGTGGAAGTCGTGGGCGATTACATCGGTGCGCAAATGGCGGGATTTGATCCTGCCGGGCAAATTGGATTGATCGATCACCTCCAGGATGGGGAGGTTAATATTCCGTATATCGAACGTACCCTCGTGGTTGGAGGCACACCTCCCATCGTGACGACCAGGACAGGCGAGCTGCCGGATGGAATGGTCTTTAATGAAGCCACCGGGATACTCTCAGGGACTCCAACCGTGACTGGGACATTCCCGTTTACGATCCATAGCACTGATGCCAATGCTGGTGATGTGACGAACACCTACCACTTGACGATTGTTGAAGCGGGCATCGAACAGCCTCTTCATATCACAGTGACTACCAATTCATCACCTCCTGAAGGCGGTATTACATCCGGTGATGGCGAGTATATTGTCGGTGCCACAGCCACCGTGGAAGCAACAGCAAATCAGGGATATGAATTTGTGAACTGGACTGATGGAGGCACAATTGTCAGTACATCGCCGATTTATGAGTTCATTGGCATAGTAAACCGGGAGCTGGTAGCGAACTTTGTTCAGGCTAATTCAGCGGTCAGGAATTGGGATCTCTATTAAGACCTCATTTCTTCAGTCTTAAGGTAACCGGGAATCCTCGGAATGCAGTTGGGTGGGCGATCTTATTTTTTGATTTTTTCAAGAAGCGCCTTTGCCTCCAGGTTTGAGGGATTAAGAGAAAGAGCTTTATTCAGGCGTTGGACTGCTGCCGGTTTGTCTTCCAGCTTGATATAGGCTCTCGCTGAGAGGACATAAGCACGATCATCCCCTCCGAGCTGGATGGCTTGATCAAATGTTTGCGCGGCAAGTTGGGTATCTCCACCATTGATGGGAGGATTGTAGAGATACATGAGTCCGATTGCACGCCTTGCTTCATGGTTCTTCGGATCGAGTTCCAGGGCCTTTTCGATGTTCTGCTTCCCTTTGGGACCAAACCGGAAACCAGTAATTGGCCCCGTGATCTGATGGATATAGAGCTCACCCAGGACACGAAAAGCCTCCGAAGAACCGGGATCGAGAGTCGTGGCTCGTTCAGCGAAAGGAACCCCTATCTCTCCCAAGACAGCATCCTCTTCGCGCAATTCCTTGTCTCTCTTTCGTTCCAGGTCATAGGTCTTGCGCATAAAACGACGCAGGTCGCATCGTGCAAGGTAACATTTGGCGATAAAAATCTGCGCCCGGAAGTCTGTTGTCCGCGATGAGAGTTTTGGTTGACATTCCTCAAGAATCTTGACGAGTTCAGTATCATTAAAGGTCCTTATTGCTTCCGAGAGACGCCTTTCATAGGCATCCAGACTTGTTGGTTGAGATTGCACAGATTGATCGATTGAATCGTTTGATGGTTTACTGTCAGGAGAAGGCCATTGCCTGGGTGTGTCTTGAGCGGACAGCATTATTGCCGGGAACAATAAAAGGCAAAGGGTATGAAGTCGCTGGAATGGTTTCATAAAGCAAAATCTCCTTCTTTCATTGGGGGTTGAGTGGTTAATAGAAACCAACATGAAAGACTTTGGATTCAGGTGCGGGCCGTGGTTGCCGGATACCAGCCGGTCCCCAGCCCAGACTCAAGGCAGATGGTGAAGGCCCAACCAATTCAGCAATGTCGCGTTCGATCAGGTTGGGGACAAAACAAGTGGCATCAAGCCGGCTGATCACCACCTGTCCGGTAGCACCTGAAGAAACCTGACAGGACAAACGTTCCGCCATAGATTCACCCTCAAGTGGTATCAGGCGTATCTGGTGACGGGAAGCTGATGGATAGTAACACAGCATCCCACCCTCATCGGAACTGGCCTCGAAAGCAACCCCGGCCAGACTATTTCCATAACCGGAAAGATGAACTGCTTTTGGAAAAAGAGATTTCCTGAAGAGCATATACTGATCAAAGGAAAGAGCCATTCCCCCATAGTGCACCCCCTGGATCCTCTCACGTTCCCTGTTGTCCAGACGCTGACCGATACGTTCCAAAAGGGGGGGAGTGGAGAAAAGAACTCCGATGTCCTCGCGATGGAGAACATCCATAGCCTGATCCGCGAGATGCTCGAGGTATCGTGCCCGCGCTACTGATCCAGGAGGCAAACGAGCTGACCATCGTGGATCAAAATCGATACAAAAAGGGGGCGGGGAGCTCAGTTTGCGGCAGATGGGAGCCACCACCTGCCCGATGATATGAGGCCCCGTTGGCCCCAAAAAGAGCCATGGAATCCTCTTGGGCCAGCCCACTTGTTCAGCAACGGCGATAAAGGGATCGATGAATCCTGCGGCGAATTCCGCTGGACTGAAAAGGACTCGTTTCGGCGAACCCGTCGCCCCACCGGTCTCAGAAAGGATCAGATCGGCAAGGTTTTGATGAAATCGGCGCGGCAGGAAACGCAGGCATGAACCTTGACGCAGTTCCTCCTCCGGGAACGGTCCGAACATTGCGATATCTTCACTCTCCCGGATATCTTTCAAGGGATCAAAAGGGAGGGTGTGTCGCCTGGCAAGCCAATACTCCGTCCCCCAATGGGGATCGAAATGGATTGCCATCAGTTCTGATATGGATGGCAAATAAGGAATGGAATTTTCTGTCTTCATCAATGCACTTTCACCACCGGTCTCCAGACTGTCAGCAAGGCTGGTGTGAGGAACCATTCCGCCGCCAAAGCTAACCAAAGTCCTCCGGCTACAAAGATGCCAAATTGACGCATGGGAGGAAAGGTGGACAGCACCAACGCCAGGAATCCAACTGAATTGGTAGCCGTTGCCGCAATCATGGCTCCTCCTATTTGTTCCTTGACCTTGCGAATCGTTGAATGCCTGCCGAGTCCCTTTCTCCGTATGCGGCCAAAAGTGAGCAGATAGTGATAGGAGTCATCGACCGCGATTCCCAGAGTGACATTGGCTACCATGATGGTTCCCACATCCAATGGGATCCGGCAGATCGAAAGAATTCCGAGAAGCAGGGCCACGGGGACCGCATTTGGAACCATGAAAAGCAGGGCCTGCCAGATGGAACGTATGCCCAATACTGTGAGGATGAAGATGGTGAGTGTAGCCCAAGCCAGTCCCTGAGCCTGGGATCGGAGGAGATAGTCCTGGGCACGCACAAGGGTGGGGACAATCCCTGTCACAATGATCTCATTGTTGGATCCAAGATGTTTTTCGATGGAATGGTCGACCTGACTGAGCAGGGCTTTGTATTGTTTGCTTCCCATCGTTTCGGCAAACAGAGTGATCCGTTGAAATTGCCCATCCTCACTCAGATACCTTCGCAAAAGAGGTGGAGTTGGAAGGTCTTCTCCAGTGAAGGTTGTGTGAATCATCCCGGGGGGTAACAGGTCGATTGCTGAAAAAACCTTGGTGATTCCGGAAATTCCTGCAAGCTCATTCATCATCGCTGGAATGGCCACTGGATTGGTGTCCCCAGCCTTGAGGAGGATTTCGATGGGTGACAGGCCCATGAGATGGGTTTCGATAGCCTCGTAAGCTTTGGGAAGGGGATCCTCCTTGTCAAAAAACAAGAGCGGGTTGGATTCAAAAGAAAGCCATGGCAAGGGGACCAGGCTGGCCACTATTAAAAAGTAGGTTCCATAAACCATGCAGCGTGCCTTCCGGTCAGCACGGCAGATGGAGTCAACCTTATCCGTAGTCATCCGCCTGGAAATTCTTATCCTGGATCTATCCCATGGGGGACATGAGAAAAAAGGGAGATTGGCAGCAAGGGTGGGGAGGCTGTAGGTGAGCAGCCATCCGATAAAAATACCGGATGGTGCCAGGATTCCCATACCCGATAGAGCCGGGATATCACTTGTGGAGAAGGTGCCAAATCCGATCGCGGTGGTGACAAAGGCCAGGAAGGAGGGAGTGATGGTTTCGCGGACAGCACGTGCAAGTGCAAGACGGCCTGATGTGCCGCCGTATCTCTGCCACGACTTGATGAGATGTATCGCCGTGGTCAGTGTGATCACCATGAGAAGCGGTGGTAGTGAACCGGAAACCAGGTCAATGCGGATACCCATCCAACCCGCCAACCCGAATGTCCCCCCCAGACAAAGGCCCGCCATGGTCATCGCCAGGAGCGCGAGTGAGAAGGACCGAAAGGCAAAGGCAATACCCAGTGTAGTAAGCACACCTACCCAGGGGTAAAGACGCATTTCATTTTCCTCACCGAGGTTCGATAAAGCTTCATTAAAGACCGGAGGTCCGGCCAGATGCCACTCATGCCCAGACAGATGTATCTGGGCTTCGTCTCGCAGGATTTCAACATCTTTGCGGGAAAATCCCATTTCTGATGGTAAGATGAGTATCCCGAGGTATCGTTCATGGGTGTTCAGCAATAAGGAGGCAATACCTGATTGAGCAGCCAATGCAAGCGGGTTTCTCATGGTGTCGCAGGATCCCGCTGGTACCGGGGCCACAAAGTCTTCCATGGGAATTTTTCCCGTCAACTCGGTCTTCAATAAGGTAAGCGATTTCAGGAGAGAAGGGTCGGTGGGATCCGCATTTCCTATCACCAAAATCATAAAGTCATCAGCGCCGAACAGGTTTTTAAAACGGATGAAGTCCTCCCGTTGGTTTTCTGACTGACGCAACCAGCGAGAGATCGTGTTGTCTCTTTCCAGGCGTGTCAGTCCAAATAGAAGAAAAAAAACTACACCCAGGATGAGACAGGTGGTACGGCAATCCAGGAAGTATCGCCAGAGGCTTTTCATTCCCGGGGTTCCTTCGGTATGAGACCCAGAAAATCCCGGATCGCGCAAGCAAGCAATTCCTTCTTCCCTTGATAGAAGTGGTCAGCTCCCGCCAAAGGAATCCAAACAGGCCTCACTGGAAAGGATTCTGACAGACGCATGGATTCTTCACGGGTAGCGGCAAAGTCTGTATCAGCGGTCACCATCAACAGCGGAGCGGTGACATTCCGGATTTCTGCACCGAGTTGGCTGACCACCGGTGAGATGAGTATTTCCTTGGTGGGTGTGATCTTCGAGAGTGATTTCAATACCAGTTGAGCCCCATAGGAGTAACCTATCAGGGCCACGCCTTCATCAGGGCGTATGGGTTGGCCTTCCAACCAATCCCATACACTGATCAAGTCCGTCAATCCCAGGTCATTCTCTGTATCCGAGGTGTCCCAGAAGGTCTGAACCGCATGGAGCGAAGCAGATCCCGTGTTCACACCGAATGAATAACCAAAACGAACGGCAAAACATCCGTGCAGGGCCAGGAAGTGCGCAAGATAGCGTAACAATTCGTTGTCAGAGGTTGCCCCCAGGAGAGGATGGGGAGGAACCAGAATGACATTCCAGGGACATGAACCCTCCATCGGGTAGGTTAATCGAAGATCGATGGATGACTTTCCCTCGATGTGATGAAGCAGTTCTTCACAAATCTGATTTTCGGATTCAGCGTATTTTTCAAAGATTCCAAGTTCTTCTGGGAAGGCAGTCAGCTGGCCATCGATTTCCCTGGATTTCTGAATCTCGATTGAACCAGCCCCATGCCGGTATGGAAATCTTTCAAAGAAGCTCTGGAGGAGAACAGCCATTTTAAGACCTTTCAGGAGACTTCCCCGAATCTTTACCTTTCCCAGCATGAAAGCACGTTCAGCCGATAGGCTCCCGCCTGTCACTGATAGAAAGGTCTCTTCGGAAACCTGGTACTCAATGTCGGGCGGTTCCCTTTCCATTGGACTGATTGTCGATATGCAGCCCGACCGGAGTGTCACATCCCACGAGACCGGATGTCCTGGCTGGTGGATGGTGAACCGGATGCGAGTATCGATCCCATCCAGGCCAGGAACAAGGGCTTTTCCGGTAAAGGCTGGGAGGAAGTCTGTAAAGTAGTGATTGACAGCCGGGCATAATTCGACCTCAATCCCCTTGGAATCTCCTCTGCTCCAAGGGGATCTATCAGATCTCATGCCGAGGTATCTGGTGAGGCTTGAGAGAAGACCCACTCTGAATTAATCCTCAACAAGTGCATTGCCGCCCAACAACCGATCCAGTGCAAGCCAGAAATTGGAAATGAAATGTTCACTGGCTGCCCTTTTCCCAAGCTCCAGTTCCTCGAGCCGGAAACGTGCCCAGGCCGCCTCCTTCCACTGGATGAACTGCGTAATGGCGGCGTAGCCCGCATCACCAGGCTGGGGATGCGGACGAGAGAGAGGGCTGTTGAAATAACGTAAGCAGGGGTTGACTGTGGGGCCGGCCAGGATCGGGTTACAGTAGACCGTTACTTCTCGGCTCACATCATAAAGGGTCACAATGCAAAGCGGCGTACCCTCATCGATCTCTTCAACAGTGGTAGGGAAGTTGACCCGGTACTGGTCATTGTCGAGGTGTTTGAAAAGGCGGGGATGATAGGATACCCGGAAACCTCCTCGGGCGATGTATTCTTCTTCACATTTGAAATTTTCACTGGCGACAATCTGGCGTGCAATTTCGGTACGGTCGATGACCTTAGACATACAATTCTCCGTTCATGAGTTGGATCACACCTCCATTTTAATTCCACACATAAACAGACCCTCTGATCATCATGGAGAATAGACACAGGAAAGGTCTATCCGGGATCATGAGGATCTGCCGGTGTGCGATCTTGTGCTTATGTTACAAATTCCAACATGAAAAAGCGAGAATCATGAAACAGGGGATCATCACGGAAGTGGGGGGATCGTTGTGGATTCGATGAGCTGGTGGCCAGCAAACACATGTTGGCTTGTATACTGGGATGTCAATGGCCTGTGGAGTATTATTGGAGGCTTGGTCATCCTGCCCTGCCTGAAACCGGGTTTCAAGACCACCACCTGAAATGTGGACCAAGGGATTTCCAGGCGGTATAATGAATATAGAGATTTGGGGGAAGGTTCCTCTTACATGACTTCAAACCGAACCAACAGGATTCCTGAGCTCCTGGCACCCGCGGGGACTATGGAGGCTCTGAGAGTAGTGATCGAGTCCGGAGCAGACTCAGTCTACATTGCGGGAAAGCTTTTCGGGATGCGTCAACATGCTTCCTGGCTGAATTTCTCAAAAGCTCAGCTGGTTGAAGCGATTCAGAGAGCTCATGATCATGGAAAAAAGATATACATTGCTGTTAATAATCTTCTAACCTCAAAAGAGATGCTCCTGGTTCAGCGATTCCTCGACTTCCTGGCAACCAGGCAACCTGATGCGGTGATCATACAGGATCTTGGTCTCCTGCATCTTTGCAGGCGAGTCTCTTTTCCAGTCCCTTTACATGCCAGCACGATGATGAATGTCCATGACATCCAGACAGCACGGCACCTCGGTGGACTGGGAATCTCCCGGATCATAACTTCCAGGGATATACCCTTGAGGCAATCTGTCGAGATTCAGGAGTCAACCGGGATTGAGTGTGAGGTCTTTCTCCATGGAGATATGTGCATTGCTCACAGTGGTCAATGCCTGACAAGTGGTATATTGGCCGGGGAAAGCTCCAATCGGGGAAAATGCCTGAAGCCATGCCGGTGGGAATTCGATCTGGTTGACCTGAATGATGCTTCGTCTCCTCTCCCCAATCCCCACCAAGGGAATTATCTCCTGGCTCGTAAAGACCTTTCCCTCCTCGAGCGAATCGCGGAGGTGGCTGGATCAGGAATCGCAGCGCTGAAAATTGAGGGGAGAGCGCGCACCCCGGACTATCTGCGTTTTGTGGTCTCAACTTACCGCCAGGCACTTGATGAGTATGCGTGGAACCCTGATTCCTTCCAATCTTCCGATTCAGATTTCCAGGAGTGGCACAGAAGGAGGATCAGAAATCAGTCGACCTGTTACACTTTTGGTAACCCCCAGGCGGAAACCATTGACTACGCGGGGGATCGTGAGCCGCGTATATTCAGTATCGCCATCGAGCAACAGCCACTTGGGTCTGAATCCAAGGAATGGTTTTCACCGGATCTTCAGTTGGGGCCTCCCCCTGCTCTGACAGTTCACTGCTCGAGTCTTGTGGCCGCGGTTGCGGCTGTGGAATCGGGCGCTGATTCTGTCCGAGTCAGCCAGGAAACGCTGATGGATATCGATGCCGGGAGCAAGGAAGCAGGAGTCCTTTCAGGATTGGCTGAACGCTCTGATTTGGGAGTTGTTCTGGATCGTATCCTCACACCCAAGGATTGGGAATTCTTGCCGATACTTATCAACAAAAGTGCCAGGTTTGGGGTGAGTCATATTGTAACCAGTCACCTGGGAGTGGTGTGTTGGGTGAAGCAAGCAGGACTCAGATTAATCAGTGATTATGGTCTCAATGTGTTAAACAACGAATCTTTTGATTTCCTTTTGGATGAAGGCTTTGACCAGGTAACCATATCGCTGGAGGCTGACCTTTCTCAGGCGGTTAGGATTCCGGGATTTCAGACAGATAAGGCGGAATGCGTGATCCATGGACCCCTGACTGGAATGCTTTCGGAGCACTGCATTATCAATGCATCCCTGGGCCGGGGATGCCGGGTTGGAACCTGCCGTAATCTGTGTAAATCCGGATCATTTGCGTTACAGGACCGGCTTGGTCAACTTCATCAGATCGTCACTGATAGGCACTGCCGCAACCATATCCTCCTCCCCCTGGACCTTTGTGCGCTCGAGGTTATTCCTCAACTCTGTTCGGCCGGGATTGGTTGTCTTCGGATAGAAGGTCATTATGACCAGCCAGAACTTGTTTCGGTGTTGGTAGAATGCTACCGGAATGCACTGATGGAAGTTTTCCATGGTAAGTTTTTTGACTTTGAAAAAAATGAAGCCTATCAGAAACTCCTTTCCCTTTCGCCACGGGGATTCAGCTTGTGCCACTATGGAAACAGAATGCAGGAAGTGGCTTTGCCTGGAAATTCGATTCCTGAGAAAGTCCTGATAACACGCAAAGACTCGTATGGAGTCCCTTCCGAGGCAGTTGGATTGCTTGCCGATGGTCTTCTGTTTCCCGGAGATTGAGAAATAACCATGACACCCGTAACAGAATTTCCTGGTCCCGATGTTTTGCTGCAAAAAAAGAAGAAATTCCTTTTCCCCTGCCAATATCACTTTTATTCCCAGCCCATGCAGATTGTGAAAGGCGAGGGCGCCTACTTGTATGACAGTACAGGGAAGCGGTATTTGGATTGTTATTCTGGAGTGGCAACTGTTGGACTCGGCCATAGCCATCCCGATTTGACCGCAGCCGTAAAGGAGCAGGCGGAGACACTCGTTCACACAACATCCATTTATTTGACCCAACCAGTCATCGATCTCGCGGAGAAACTGGCGTATCTGGCACCTGGGAACCTTGTCAGGTCTTTTTTTTGTGCCAGCGGGAGTGAATCTGTTGAAACAGCAATTTTATTGGCAGAGGTTTACACTGGACGCCAGAAGATCATTGCGCTGAATAATTCCCTGCATGGAAGAACCAAGTTGGGTATGAGCCTGACAGGACTGGAGATGTGGCGTGCGGACCCATTCCCGGTGAATTCTGTTACCCATGTCAGTAACCCCTATTGTTACCGTTGTCCCTTGAGAAAAACCTTTCCGGAGTGCGGCCTGGCCTGTGCCGGGGAAATTGAGACAACCATCAAATCACTCGGCTCCGAAAATATTGCTGCTGTTATCCTTGAACCGGTTCAGGGAAATGGCGGTATCATTGTTCCGCCTCAAGGTTATCTTCAAAGGGTCAGCCGGATTTGCAGAGAACACGAAGTCCTGCTCATTTTGGATGAGATCCAGACTGGATTCGGGCATACGGGGTGTACCTTTGCTTGTGAACACGAAGGAGTAATACCTGACATCCTTTGCCTTTCAAAATCCCTTGGCAATGGGGATCCCATCTCGGTGACCATGACGACTGACTCGATCGCGGAACGGTTCACCAGTCCAAGCGCCTCAACCAATGGTGGCAATCCCCTTTGTGCAACTGCCGCACTCATGGTCCTGGAGGTCCTTCAACGTGATGACCTGATACGCAGAGTTCGTACTCATGACAAGGTTCTCCGGTCCGGGCTGAACACTCTAAAGGAGAAACATCCGGTCGTGGGCGATGTGCGTGGACTTGGCCTGATGTGGGGTGTAGAACTTGTGATGGACAACCAGGAACCCGCCACAAAACAGCTCGATGTGATCCTGGAAAAGTTAAAAGATAATGGTTTCCTGTTGGGAAAGACCGGCCCCGGCCGCAATGTGCTGACCCTGATACCTCCGCTGATCATCTCGACAGAAGAATTGCAAAACCTGCTGGATGCTCTTGATCGTGTTCTCCCATGAAGGATGACAACGGAAGTAACTTTTTGATTATAGACGAAATATGGACCATTTATCCAATACGGGTGCCTCTTTTTGCAACGATCATTTCAGTGATTATGATGCTTATGGGCTGTGTCGAATTTGAGAAGCTGAAACCCATTTCAAAATCGGAATTGAATCGCGTATCCGGGAGTTTCCCACGTGCGGAAACCTGTGGCAGCTGCCATGTTGATATTTACAATGAGTGGTTAAAATCACCCCATGCCAATGCATATCTTAATGAGACATATCGTGTGGCCACTTCTGAATACAGCTTTGATTCCTGCCTGGGTTGTCATGCACCGGAACCCCGATACACAGAGCAACAGCCGGTTGTAAGGGATTCCTTTCGTGAAGAGGGGGTTACCTGTGTCACTTGCCACCTTGAGGAAGGTAAACTGTCTGGCCCCATTGACCGCACAGGTGTTGTCGCTCCCCACCCGGTCAGTGTGGCTGACAGATTTCGCGATGCCAAACTTTGTGGACGTTGCCATGAAGGGACCTACAAGGAATGGATGAGTGTCGAGGCCAGCCGGAAACAGACTTGCCAGGAATGCCATATGCCTGAAGTGACCCGGAGAATCACGCAATCCACGGATTTGGCTTCCAAGGTTATAGTCTCCTTCGAAGACAACGTCATCCAGAAAAAACATGCTTTCCTGCCAGTTCCCACCGAGTTGAAAACACCGGCTTATTCAGCCAGGTGTCAGTTTGAGGGTGGAAGTGCATCAATTCAGATAGACAACCATTTACCGCATTCTCTCCCAACAGGTGATTTTGGCTTCAGAGTTGTCTCGCTCGAGGCCTTGTCGCAAAACAGCAGAAAACAATCCACTCCTCACAAAAAGGGAATTAACAAGAAAACTTTCCACTGCGATCCCCGCCGGTCAATCACTGACATGGAAAATCCCAATACCAGATGACAGCAGCAGGATTGAGATTCGATTGGTGCGGCTCAGATGTGGAGATCAAGGGCCTGTCCAACTCTTTCATCAAGGATTTCCACTGCGATGAATGGAAAGGAAATCCGGAGGTTTTCCAAAATAGAGATCGCGTACCATTGGATCCAGGCGATTCCCTATCTTATCCTGGTGGCTACTGGTGGTCTATTGTTACTGCAGAGACTGTTTGGTTTTCATCTGGTCTCATTCAATATCCTCTCAGTTGTCCATCGAGTCGTCGCTATCATCCTGATTCTTGTACTCCTTCAGATCCTGGTGCTGATCATTTTCGCCGAACCATTTCGAGTTCTGATCAAGACGATGCGGGAATCACTTTCCTGGGGGCCAAAAGACTTTCTTTGGTTTATCAAAGTATTTATTGCATCAATCCGTACAGGAACACGTCTTCCGGGAGTCGGACGATTCAATCCGGGACAAAAGGTCCACCTGGTGGCCATCATCATTTTATTACCCAGTTTCACAATGACAGGCCTCTATATGATGTTGGTTCCAGGTGCATTGGCTCCCTGGATGATTCATCTCATCCTGTTTCTCATGGCGGGTCCTTTCCTGGCGTTACATCTGTTCCTTGCGCTGGTCAATCCTGAAACACGCCGGTCTCTTGGCTCTGTATTTCATGGTCATGTTTCCGAAGAATTTGCAGAAGAACACCACCCCCTTTGGGTCGGAAAAGAAGCAGCAAATGTTCACAAATCATTGGTCTCATTGAAGGTTATCATGGCCTCATTCCTGGTGACAGGAATCACCGCCTATGGTCTGGCGGCGCAATATGGTTTTGAGCATCTGAAGAACCAGTTTCTGGACCTGGTGAATACACACGGGACTGCTGCAATCATGCCAGACAAACTCAGTATGGCTCACTCAAAAGACTCCAGGACGAAGGATTGCTTCATATGCCATGAATTATTCTCCTCACCTGCCTCAGAGCGATGCCTGGAGTGCCACAGTAAAGTGGGTGAAAGTATCACCGGGAAATTCGGACTTCATGCTTTTGTCGAGGGTGAATGTAGAACCTGCCATGCTGAACACCAGGGGGAGAGTGCGGATCTCCGTGATCTGCAACCGGAATTGTTCAATCACAATGTTTCACGTTTCCCGCTTGAAGGCGCCCATATCAGGGTAAAATGTGAGAAATGCCACCTTGTGCAAACATCCCCGGATGGCTCCAAGAGTATGAAATACATGGGGTTAGCCTTTCAGCAATGCACTGACTGCCATCAGAATATCCATTCAGACCCGAAGGCCACGGATTGCCTGAGGTGTCATACCATGAATGGCTGGGATTTACCCCACCTGGTTTTCAATCATGAACGTGACTCGATTTTCCCGTTAAATGGCAAACATGTTCAGACAGACTGTATGAAGTGCCATGGTCCCAATGCGTCAGGCGGAGGCCCCCGCCTGTTCGGTATCGGCACCCAATGCGTGAATTGCCACGAGGACCCCCATCATGGACAATTTGAGAAGGGGTGTGATGCGTGCCATTCCGAAAAAGGATGGAATGAACCATGGGTTGCCGATCCTCATGGACGTAATTCTGAGTTTCCATTGGTTGGACAACATGCGACACTTGAATGCACCAAGTGCCACAAACTCCCGGAAGGAGAAACCAGACTGGCCGCTGCACAGTTTGTTTCCTTGCCGGATAAATGCGCTGGATGTCACCAGGATCCTCACAAGGGGGGATTTGGAATTGATTGCGAACGGTGTCATTCCGAGACTGATTGGAAAGGCCGTTCAACCATCGAGGGGCACGGTCCAGGTACCAGGTTTCCTCTGACAGGCAAACATATCAATCTGAGCTGTGACAAATGCCACAAGGTGACTGCAAAGGGAAACCGGATGGTCGTAAGCCGTGCCAAACCATTGCCGGTCAGCTGTGAAGGATGCCACAAAGATCCACACCGGGGGCAATTCAAACAGGAATGTACCGAATGCCACTCCACGGATGGTTGGAAGGGTAGGTGGCTGGTCGATCCACATGGGAGAAACTCCAGTTTTCCCTTGCGTGGAAAACACGCCGAAGTCAACTGCGAAAGATGCCATCCAATACCTCGTGATGGCAAACTGTTAGCGGCGGCACGCTTTCATGATACACCGAAAAACTGTGAGGGTTGCCACAGAGATCCGCACCATGGAGAAATGAGCGCTACCTGCTCAACGTGCCATTCTGAACAAGGCTGGAAAGGCACAAACTTGAAGTTCTCCCATAATGAACATTCCATATTCAAGCTTGATAACACCCATAAGAGCCTGCAGTGCTCTTTCTGTCATGGTACTGGAGATAAAACCCGCTATCGTCCACTGCCAACAACATGCGAGGGATGCCATCAGGATATCAGCCGTCAATTCAAGGGTATTTCAAAAACAAAATCAGCCCCTCCCGATCCCCATGACGGGCGAGTCAAATGCAACCAATGCCATCTTGTCAATACAAATGGCACATCACTTTCAGAATATGCTGCAGCCTGCCGATCCTGTCATAATGATCGCTATGAGGGATTATTCTATGACTGGATGAAAACTTTTCGAGAATTTAAGACAAAATCAGAAAATAGCCTGAAACGTATCCCCAGGGAAGACGTTTCACGGAGGGAGCGTATCAGCCAGCGAATCAAAGAGGCTGAAAAAATCGGAGTACACAACGTTCAACTTGCGCAGGATCTATGGCGGGATATCCTGGATTCATCTCAGTGATGATATGGAACTGTGGGGAAATCCCAAAATGAACTTCAACCAGTGGAATGATGGCAAAACTATTAAGCCGCAAAAGGCATGAGAATAAATCATCGTGGGCCTGGCGTCAGTTTTTCCTGAGGGACACCCCGCCACCAGCCTCATACCGCCCTCGTTCAGGGAACCTTCCGGAATCCCGCTTTCCAACCAGATCAAGTTTCCTACGACTCAATGGGCTACGATGGTCACTCCACCCACCTGTCCGGATTGGACCCCCTGGATCTGGGCATCATTCGGATCGGGTTGCTGATCCTGTGCCACCATCCCCACATCTTTTTTGAGGAAGAAGGTGCTGTTTTCGAAAGAGTAAGTCTGTCCATATACCGTCACTGTGATGTTGATCACAAACCGCAGGACGTCTGTGAAATTCCCGAGTGGGGTATTAAGGACAGGAATCACCCCGGTTGGGTTGACTATGACCGACAGAGTACCATTAAAGGTGTGTTGACCGAACGGGGTGTTGAGTTTCAACGCCGTGGTAGTGGAGTCCTGTGGTGGCATGACTCCCACTTTCATGTTGTCACTCCCCACCTTGAGCGGATCAGTCAATACAATGTCCTGGATGGGAAGAGTGAAAAGGCCGCTTCCCTTCACACTCCCGATATGCAGCCCACAATAAAACACATCGCCGTTTTCCTGATTGCAATACCAGAAGTCCACATCATGGTTCCGGTCATCCGTAGGCTCCTGAGTGTCAGTACGGATACGTGTGGCCATCTTGCCGCCCCCGGCATCCTGCAGGGTATCCTCGACAGTCCATGTAAAATTGTCTTCCTCGGAGCCGCCATTGAACCCCACGTAAATCCAGTGGCTGTTCTGAGCCAGTGGGAAATAATCCCTGAAGTTGAATTTGGGTGGTCCGACATACAGGCCCCAGACATCAGCGATGCTGAAGAGGATGTTGGCTGCCTCTGGATTGTTCACCAGCTCGCCAAGGAGGATGGGAAGGTCGACAGAGGTGAGCATATCGTCTCCAGTCCTGTCGAGCGTATCGTTGGCCATCACGGGGGCGAGGTTAACATAAGGAAGGGACACCATACCGAGTAAGAGAACCAACCTTTTGAGAGCCTTGATAAGGGTCAAGTCGGGTGTCATGGTGAGAACCTCCAGTAGTGGTTTCCAGTCCGGAAAAACCTCCCGGAGCGTACATGGGGTCTTCTGTAAGTTATAACAGAATTCCCATGATAATTTACCATGCTTTGTTTTTTTTACTGGCTAACTCCACTTGTTGCTGTGTGTGCGTGCTTCCTGGGATATTCTTGAGTTATGCGATGGTACCATTGGAAGACTTTGATCGCCCTTTTCTGATCGGGGCGCTCGAATGGAAACCATACACTCCCCCGATCGAGCTAGTGCTTCGTTGATTTGGTTGTGCAACGTTTCAGACCGCATCCCCCCCACCCCCCTTCTCCCATAGGGCGAAGGGGGAGCCACAAGTCCCCTCGCCCCGCGGGAGAGGGGATTTAGGGGTGAGGTTTCAGTTCACCCTTACTTACACCTTCTTCTTGCGCGAGTGTGCCTGGATGTCCATCAGGTTCATCATGTGGGTAGTCGCCTCGATAGCGGCCATGACCTGGTCGGACTCGACTCCGCGTGTTTTGAGACCATTGCTCCAGGCGATCACGGTCTCCACCAAAGCATCGGACTTCCCTCCCGGTGGGATATGGACCACATAATCCGAGAGGAGCGGGATCTCAAAGGGAAAACGCTCCGCCACCGAACGCAGGGCCTTCATGAAAGCATCATAACCACCATTGCCCTTTCCATAGGCGTCAAAGTCCTTGCCTCGGTAACGCAGTTTGACCGCTGCGGTGGCGGCCAGGCCCTGGGTGGAGACGATCACGCTGTGGAGCACCTGGAAGGATTTCCCTTCCGGCGCCTCCATCAGATCTAGCAGCAGGTAGGGTAGATCCTCGGCGGTGACCAGTTCCTTGTTGTCGCCCAATTCGATCACCCGGTCGAGGAGCTTCTTTTTGACATCATCGGCCAGCTCGATGCCGAGTTGGCGCAGGTTCATCTCGATGCTCGCTTTGCCGGACATTTTCCCCAGTGCATATTCACGGTCACGTCCAAAACGCTTGGGGGTCAAGGCGCTCTCGTAAAGATTTCCCTTTTTATCGCCATCGGCGTGGATGCTGGCGGTCTGGGTGAAGACATTGTCACCTGTGATCGGTTTGTTGGAGGAGATCCGCAGACCGGTGAAAAGCTCCAGCATCCGGCTGGCTTCTTTCAGCCGTTTGAGGTCGATGTGAGTACGGAACTCGGAGTGGTCCTCGAGCACCACCGCGACTTCATCCAGCGAGGTATTGCCGGCGCGTTCTCCCAGGCCGTTCATGGTGCAGTGCAGGCCATCCGCCCCAGCCCGTGCGGCGAACAGGGCATTGGCTGTGGCCAGGCCATAGTCATTGTGGCCATGGAAATCGATGCGTTTGTCCCCCACCTTCCCGCGTGCCTCGCTGACATAACGATAGACTTGCTCGGGATTCAGCACCCCCAGCGTATCCGGCAGGAGAATCCGCTCGAAAGGCATCTGGCTGCAATGTTTATAAAGAAAGTCGACATACTCCGGGGATTGCTGAACTCCATTTGACCAGTCCTCGAAGTAGATGTTCACGCGGACCTTCTGGCTTCCGGCATAGGCCACCGTGGCTTCAATATCAGCGAGGTGGCGTTCCGGGGTTTTGCGCAGTTGACCCTCGAGGTGACGTAAAGAACCCTTGGTGAGCAGGTTCATCACTCGGCACCCGGCTTGAAGGAGCCAATCCACCGATGTCTTCACATCGGTAAAACCGAGACACTCCACCTGGTCTCCTTTGCCCTGGGAATCCGCCCAGCGCATGATCCCGATGACCGCGCGTTGCTCTCCCTCGGAAACCTTGGCACTGGCCACCTCAATACGGTCAGCACGAACCCCTTCCAGGAGGAGCTGGGCAATGGTCAGCTTCTCATCGGGTGACAGGGAGACTCCCCGTGTCTGCTCTCCATCCCGCAGCGTGGTGTCCATGATCTCGATGGTGCGTTTCTTTTTTTGCATTGAGATTCAATCCTTCAGCATGTCGTTGAGCCTTGATTATGGTACCGGAAGGCGGAGGACGGCAAGCGGGGTATATACCTCATCGCCAATGAAGAAACCAGGGCCACCATGGAATGTGGCCCTCCAGGGTTTCTGGTGCTGCGGGCGCGTGATTGGGGATGGAGGGATGCATTCCATTGCGTCCCGGTTGCCGATTGCAGCTCGATTGCCCAATGCGGCCAGGGCCACAATGGAATGTGTCCCTCCAGGGCTTCTGGTGCCGTGGGCGCGTGATTGGGGATGGAGGGACGCATTCCATTGCGTCCCGGTTGCCCATTGCAGCTCGATTGCCCAATGCGGCCAGGGGCACAATGGAATGTGGCGTTCCAGGGCTTCTGGTGCCGTGGGCGCGTGATTGGGGATGGAGATTCAGAGGTGAGTTTCAGCCCGGTGTAAGACCACGATGGTAAAATCATCCTTGGGGGGCTTGCCTTCGGTGAAAAGAGAAGCCCGGTCCAACAGGTGCCACAGGAGGCCTGAAGCGGTGTGGTTCGGACACTCGGTTACCCATTCCACCAGTTTGTGCTCCCCGACCATGTGCCCTTCAGCATCGGTCAACTCAGTCAACCCATCCGTATAGAAGAGGACCACATCGCCTGGTTCCACTGCGCACTGCAGCGTCTCATATTCGACCTGGGTGAACAGTCGCAAGGGAAAGCGGGGTTTGGTGGGAAGTACTGCCACCGATTGGTCCTTCGCTCGCCAGTGAATCGGAGGAGGATGACCCGCGGTTGCATAGGAGAGGTTGTGACTCAGACGGTTGTAAATGGCATAGACCGCTGTCACGAACTGGTCTCCGGGGATATAGCGTGCCATCAGGCTGTTCAGAACCGATAAGGCCCCGCCGGCTAATAGCAGCTGGGAAAGATGGGCCTGGGCCAACACACGGGTGATGGCCATCACCACAGCCGAGGCGGCTCCATGACCGGAGACATCGGCGACCAGTATCCCGATGTGGTTACTGCTCAAATCGAGAAAGTCGTAGTAATCCCCACTGGCTTCGGTGCTGGGAAGATAGTGTGCAGCAAACTCCAGTCCGGGGATTTCCGGAAGCTGTTGTGGTAACAGACTCTCCTGAATTTCCTGAATCTGGCTGATCTCCAGCTTGAGCCGGTCAGAAAGGGATTGCAGGGCATCATTTTGATGGAGCAACAGGGCGTTCGCTTCCGCCAAAAGTTCGGTCAGCTGGGTTTCCCACTCTCCTACCACCTGGCTGATCCGTTCACGAATCCGGTTAAACTCTTCTCCTCGTTGCAACGAGGCATCTGAAGCAATGATCAAGGGAGATTCCCCAAAGACGATATGCTCCTGGGGATGGCGTTCGGGACTCAGCCGAGGGGTCTTTTCAGGCAATTCCATCTTAAAGTGGTATCGTATCGGACCACAGGCGGAATGGAAGAGTTGAGGGGGTTGTCATTGTGAAATTTTGAGTTTCTTTTCATTTTCCCTTGGAAAAAGAAGAGAGCCTCTGATACTTTGGTTCAAACTGCTCAGGAGGTCCTTCGATGAGACGCTTTTTCTTTTCAGGTATTCTTCTTTTGGCATTCTGGGGTAACGCAGCGTATTCGGAGAATTCGCTGAGGCAACCGGGTTCTTTTGATTACCGGCACCCACGGCCCTCGGGGGCCATCGAGCCTGGTGCTTATGGCGAACAAGAGGTCAATTTCTCCACGGTTCAGGAAAGGGCAGGTTTCCGTTTTGATACAACCGTGCAGATTCCCGGCGGTGAGGTGCCCCCTTGTGTGATCGAAGAGGTGGAAGTGAATGGAAAG
>CAYZUX010000033.1:0-34777 GCA_964481775.1 uncultured bacterium
AATCATTCCCCGGCAAGATCACCTGGATCAGTTCCAGCATCGATCCGAAAACACGGACAGGCAAAGCGCATGCCGAACTCGACAACAGTGGAGGCCTATTACGCGCTGGCCTGTTCGGCCAGGGAACTGTTGTCCTCCATGAGAACGAGGAAATCCTGAGCATTCCCTCGGATGCAGTTCAGTGGGATGGCTGCTGCAACCTGGTCTTTGTTCAACAGGAGGAGGATACCTTCATTCCACGCAAGGTCCGTGTGGGCAGCGAATCAGATGGGTACAGCACCATTCTGACCGGATTGCTGCCGGGCGAACGGGTGGTCACTCAGGGAAGTTACCTGATGAAGACCGAGATCCTCAAGAGCAGCATCGGAGCCGGGTGCTGTGCGGTGGATAGCAAACCGCTGAACAGCGGGACAGCATCCGTGAAGACAGCTCATTAAACGATGCTCTCCGCCATTATCACCTGGTCGCTGGAGAACCGGCTGATTGTCCTGGTTCTCGCCATCCTGCTGACTGTCTCGGGGGTGTGGTCTCTGCGCAATCTCCGGATCGATGCCTTTCCGGATACCAGTCCGGTTCAGACCCAGGTCAATACGGTTGCGCCGAATCTCTCACCGGAGGAAATCGAGCAGCAGGTCACTCTTCCTGTCGAGCTCGCCCTGTCAGGCCTGCCCGGCCTGCAGGTCATCCGGTCGCTCTCGAAGTTCGGTTTCTCTCAAGTGATCGTCATCTTTGATGAACACACCGATATCTATCGCGCCCGTCAGGTCATCGGCGAGAGGCTTGCGGGAGTCACATTGCCCGAGGGAATCGAGCCACCCCGGATGGGCCCCATCAGTACTGGCCTTGGCGAGGTTTTCCATTACCTGGTGTCCTCACCCACACGGAGCCTGACCGAGGTGCGGACTCTGCATGACTGGGTGGTCAAACCCATTCTGTTATCGGTTCCCGGAGTAGCGGAAGTGAACTCCTGGGGAGGCATGGTCAAGCAATACCAGGTACTCGTGGATCCCATGCGCCTGCTGGAGTATGGACTGGCTCTCGATGATCTCGAGGACTCTTTACGGCGCAACAATGCCAATGTGGGGGGTGGCAGCCTGGTCCGGTCTGGAGAGCAGTTCCTGGTCCAGGGGATTGGACTGGCCACCTCCACGGAGGACATCGCCAACATCGTTTTGACCGCCCATGATGGGGTGCCTGTGAAAGTGCGGGATGTGGCACGGGTAGAGATTGGGCATGAGATCAGGCGTGGTGCAGTTACCGCAATGGGCAAGGGCGAGGTGGTTCTCGGTCTGGCCTTCATGCTCAAGGGTGAAAACACACGGATTGTCTCACAACTTCTGGAAGAGAAGCTGACCGAGGTCCGTCAGGCCCTTCCGCCCGATGTCCATGTCGACCTGGTCTATAACCGCATCCACCTGGTGAATGCGGTGTTGCGGACAGTCCAGAAAAACCTGATGGAGGGGGCTGTCCTGGTGATCCTGGTCCTGTTTTTCCTGATGGGCAATTTCCGTGCGGGGATCATCACCGCCCTCTCAATCCCACTCTCGATGCTCTTCACCTTTAATGCCATGCGTTGGTTCGGGATCGAGGGAAGTCTGATGAGCCTGGGAGCCATCGACTTCGGTATCGTCGCCGACAGTTCCATTATCATCGTGGAGAATGCGGTCAGACGGATCGCGGAAAGCAGAAACACGATCTCCCGTGATCGTTTCAAGGAAACCATCCGGAATGCCTGCATCGAGGTGCGCCGTCCCACCCTTTTCGGCGAGGCAATCATCATGATTGTCTACCTCCCAATCCTGACCCTGCATGGAGTCGAGGGGAACCTCTTCAGACCGCTGGCCGCCACATTCCTGTTTTGTCTACTCGGTTCCTTCATCCTGTCATTGACACTCATGCCTGTGCTCGCGAGCCTTTTTCTTCCCAACCGGATTGAACAACGTGAAATCTGGATCATGCGTGGTGCTCTGGCCTTCTATGCTCCCCTGCTGCGGTTGGCGCTGAGATGGAGGTGGACCCTGTTGGCAGGATCATTCGCCATGCTGGGGTTGACTGCTCCCATCGCACTCAATCTCGGAACCGAGTTCATTCCCCGTTTGTCCGAGGGAGCCATTGTAGCCAACACAGTCCGTCTGGCCGGTGTTGCACTGGAGGAATCCGTTCGTTATGGCATGCAGCTGGAGAAAGTGATGCTGGACTCCTTCCCCGATGAGGTGGAGCGCGCCTGGACACGCACAGGAACACCGGAGGTGGCAACCGACCCGATGGGACTTGAGGTCTCCGACCTGTTCATGACGCTGCGTCCGCGCGAGGAGTGGAAACGGGCATCCACCCAGGCGGATCTGACCGAACTCATGGCGAAACGTCTGGAAGAACTCCCTGGCATGCGGGTGATCTTCACACAGCCGATCGAGATGCGGATGAACGAAATGACCGCTGGATCACGGGGAGACATCGCGGTGAAAATTTTCGGTGATGACCTGGAGCAACTACAGGTATCCGCCTCTCAAGTCGAGGGTTTACTCAAGAGTATCCCCGGCGCCGTTGATGTGCGAACTGACCAATTGACCGGACTTCCAATGCTCCAAGCCAGGGTCAATCACGAGACTCTCGCCCGCCTGGGTATCTCCGGAAGCCGTGTGTTGGATATCGTGGAGGCTGTCGGGGGACGCACCACCGGGCAGATCCGGGAAGGGCAACAGCGGTTTGACCTGGTGGTACGGCTCGATGAGAAATACAGGACCACCCCCAATGATCTGAAAGAAGTGCTGGTTCCAGTTGGAGAGGGAACCGCAATCCCCCTGGAGAAGCTTGCCAGCATCGCCTATACCGAGGGGCCCGCCACGATCAACCGGGAGTGGTCGCGCCGGGTGATCAGCATCCAGTGCAATGTCCGTGGAAGGGATGTAGGGTCTTTTGTCAATGAACTGCGTGAAACTATTGACAGAGGGGTGAACCTGCCAGCCGGCTACTACTATGAGATCGGCGGACAGTTCGAACACATGATCGCTGCCCAGAAGCGTCTCATGGTTGTGGTTCCTTTGGCACTCACCCTGATCTTCCTGCTGCTTTACCTGACTTACGACTCATTGCGGGATGCGATTCTGGTTTCGAGTAAGATCCCTTTCGCAGCGGTGGGGGGAGTGTTGGCGCTTCATTGGAGGGGCATGCCTTTTACCATTTCAGCGGCGGTGGGTTTCATCGCGCTTTTCGGAGTGGCGATCCTGAATGGGTTGGTCGTGGTTTCCTGCGCCAAGAGGCTGATGGCCGAGGGAAAGGGGCTGCAGCAAGCGGTGCATGACAGTGCCTTGTTACGTTTGCGACCTGTCCTGGCCACGGCAGTCACCGATGTGGCCGGGTTCATTCCGATGGCGGTTTCCACCGGCATCGGCGCTGAGGTGCAACGTCCCCTGGCCACCGTGGTCATTGGGGGACTTATCTCCTCCACTCTACTCACTCTGGTGGTACTACCAGTGCTTTATTCGCTGTTCGGAAAGGAAGAAACTACCATTCGGAGCTCATCCTTCAGGCAACCAGACCACCCAGACGCGTGAACTTCGAACGGGTTGGCGCTTTTCCCTGCAACCGCTAACATAAGGTATTGCCTCCAGGAGTCTGATCCAGTCAGATGAGTGAAGAGATTCCCATTCCACCAAACCGTCTCTCCGGTCTTGCAGCCGCGCGCGAACAGATCCCGACTCTTTTCCCTTATCTGCGCCGTTACCGTAAAGGCCTGATCACCGGAGTTCTGTGTGTCCTGATAACAGCCGCTACCGCCAATGTGGTTCCTCTGCTTGTCAGCAAGACTTTCAAACATATCGCCCAAGAGTCCAGCACCCTGCATGTACGTGGGCCAGTTTTCCTTCTGGGAACCATCATCACTGCCGGAACCAATCACGAATCGCTTCTGCCTGGAATCTGGAAACTGCAAGGCCCCTGGGTAGACCATGTGACGATGAAGTATCTGCGTGAGGGGAACCATCTGCACCGTTATTTCGCCGCCCTTTTGGGATTTGCGGTAGCCAGTGCCCTGTTCAGGTTTTATCAACGCTGGATCCTGATCGGTATCAGCCGGAGGATTGAGTATGACCTCCGTAACGACCTGTTTGAGCACCTGTTGCGGTTACCGCCGTCATATTTCGACAGGATGACCACAGGCGACATCATCGCCCGCGCCACCAATGACCTCAACCAGGTCCGTTCGATGCTTGGTCCAGGCCTCATGTACCCGGTCAACGCGGTTTTCATGATGATATTCGCATTGGGAGGAATGGCCTATCTCTCGCCTGTCCTTACCCTGATTGCGCTGGTTCCTCCCATCATCATGGCTGTCGGAACCAATCGCCTTGCCAAGCTGGTGCATGACCGTTTCATGCTGGTGCAGGAACAGTACTCCACCATCTCCACAAAGATTCAGGAGAATCTGGCGGGGATCCGGGTTGTGAAGGCTTATGTCCGTGAGGACAGTGAAGTCGAGGCGATCAAGGAACTCAACACGGATTACCTGAAGAAGAATCTCCAGTACTTCAAGGCGGAAGGGGTTCTTTACCCATTCTTCAGTTTCAGTCACAACCTGGGTCGTTTCGTGGTGCTTAGCGCGGGTGGAGTCCTCATGTTGAATGCCACTGGGGGCTTCGATGTTGGTGATTTCGCGGCTTTCCTGCTGTACCTGAACATGCTGCTCTTTCCAATGATCTCGATTGGCTGGGTGCTCAATGTGATTCAGCGGGGCGTGGCTTCACTGGCACGAATCAATGAAGTCCTGGATGAGGTGCCTGCGATCCGTGATCCGGATAATCCAATTCTCACACCACCCGCACAAGGGCATATTGAGTTTCGGGGTGTTTCATTCGGATACCGGAAAGATCGCCGTGTCCTGCACTCCATCGATCTGGAGATACCCGCTGGAACCCTGCTTGGGATTGTTGGTCCCACAGGTTCCGGAAAGTCAACCCTCGCGCAGCTGATTCCGCGTTTCCATGATCCTGATGAAGGTGAGATCCTGATCGACGGAATTGCCCTGCCTCAATATCGGCTCGCGGACCTGCGCGGGATGATCGGTATGGTATCGCAGGATCATTTCATGTTCTCGAACACGGTCCGCAAGAACATCGGATTTGGTCTGTCACCGGAGGAGTTCCTCGCTGATGGAGTCATCGAAGAGGCGAGTCGCCTGGCCGCTTTCCATGACAATGTCATTGAGTTTCCGCAGGGCTATGAGACCCTGGTCGGTGAACGGGGAATCACCCTGTCCGGCGGGCAGAGGCAGAGAGCCGCAATCGCGCGTGCCATTGCCATCGATCCGAAGATTCTGATCCTGGATGATGCCCTTTCATCGGTAGACACCCACACCGAGGAGAGGATCCTGCGTGGCCTCCGAAAGGTCACCGGTAACCGTACCACCTTACTCATCTCGCACCGCATCTCGACTGTCCAGGAAGCTGACCGGATCATCGTGCTGGAGGATGGGAGAATCATCGAGGAGGGGACTCACGAGGAGCTGGTGACCCTGAATGGTCTCTATGCTTCCATCTACCGCCACCAACTGCTCGAAGCGGAAATCGAAGGGATGACGGCCTGATGGCGGACCACCAGGAAGAAGAGGCGCTAGGCAAAGCCTACGATTCGCGTCTGGCGAAACGTCTGCTCGGGTACCTGCGTCCATACAGATGGCGCGTGTTGACCTCGGTTTGCATCTCACTGGCGGTTGCCGCCTCCTCTCTGGTTCAACCTTTACTGGTGTTACGTGCCATCGATCACTCCATCCCCAACCGGGATATCCGGGAGCTGATGCTGCTTTTCACCATCTTTCTGATCACCATGACACTCGAGTATGTCCTTCAGTTTTCTTACATCCTAATGGTCAACAGTACCGGGCAGTATGCGATGTATGACCTGAGAATCGAGCTGTTTGATCATCTGCAACGGCTCTCACTTTCTTTCTTCGACAAGACTCCTGTTGGCCGGCTGATGACCAGGGTGACGGCCGATATCGAAGTTCTCAATGAGCTTTTCTCAGAAGGGGTCGCCTTGATTTTCGGGTCCATCTTCGTGCTTATCGGCATCCTGGGAATCCTGTTGTGGCTGAGTCTTCCCATGACCCTGGTGGCACTTTCCATGCTCCCTCTCATGGCTATCGTCTCGCGGTATTTCAGGATCTGGTCACGTGAGGGATTCCGCGCGGTTCGCACCCGGATCGCCAAATTGAACTCCTTCCTCCAGGAAAATGTGACCGGGCTTCAGACTGTCCAATCCTTTGTGCGTGAGAAACGTAACCTGGAGAAGTTCAAAAAACTGAACTGGGATCATTATGAGGCCAATGTGCAGACCATCGCAGCTTATGCAGTCTTCTTCCCGGCCGTGGAGGTCGTTTCCACGCTTGGTATCGGCGCGGTCCTCTGGTATGGCGGAATCCAGGTGTTCGCGGGGGCAGTCACATTGGGAACACTGGTGGCCTTCATGGAGTATCTGTTCAAGTTCTTTCAGCCAATCCGTGAGATCTCCGCGCAGTATGGCACCCTGCAATCAGCAATGGCCTCATCGGAGAGGATTTTCAAGTTACTCGATGAACCCATCGGGATTCCCAATCCACCCCACCCGCACCCGATCGATAAAGCCAAAGGTCATATCGTTTTCGACCAAGTATGGTTTGAATACCGTGCAGGCGAACCAGTTTTAAGAGATGTCTCTTTCGAGGTCGGCCCCGGAGAACGTATCGCAGTTGTGGGAGCGACCGGGTCGGGAAAGACCACCACCATGAGTCTGCTGGCCCGTTTTTATGATGTCACCGGGGGGAGCATCCGGGTTGATGGAGTCGATATCCGTGAGTGGGATATGGGAAGGCTCAGGCGGAATATCGGGATTGTGTTGCAGGATGTCTTCCTGTTTTCGAGTACGGTCATGGAGAACATCACGCTTGGTGATCCCGGTATCCGTCGCGAGGATGCGGAACGAGTGGTTCGAGAACTGGGGATTTCTCCTGTCATTGAGCGATTGCCCCAGGGATTCGACACTCCCCTGGGAGAACGGGGAAGAAGTCTATCGGTAGGGGAACGTCAGTTGATTTCCTTCGCACGCGCCCTGGCACATGATCCGGCAATCCTGGTCCTCGATGAGGCCACTTCCAGTATCGATACTGAGACCGAACGGGTGATCCAACGTGCGTTGATGCGATTGACCGAGGGACGTTCCAGTCTGATTGTGGCACACCGTTTATCTACGATACAGAACTGCGACCGGATTATTGTGATGAGCAAGGGGCACATCGCAGAAAGCGGGACGCATGAGGAGCTACTCGCCCGGCATGGATTGTATTACCGGCTGTATGAGTTGCAATATAAAAACCAGGAAGTGCCAACCGCTGCCCTGAGATGAATCCAATTCACCCTTTCAACAGAAGGAGTGGCGAATTCATTCGCCTTCTGAAGTAAAGTAATGAATCATTCTCCTCGGTGACACAGGGCGAATGAATCCGCTACTCCGTCTGTCGTGGGGGATGAAGTTGAACGACTTCTTTATACCCCCGGCCATTTGACGCCGTGACGATCTCCCAACTCTTTGAGCTGAGCCGCAATCACTGGAGCCACGGGGCACCCCTCAGCCAACCGTCTGGCACGTTTTTCCGCCTCAGGTTCCCCGGGAATGAGAACCCGTCCGAATGGATTGCCCGCCGCTGCCGGCTGAGCGGCGATTTCATCCATGACCGCATCGACCCGGTTCTTGAAGGTTTCGATGGGAGTGAAAGCGGAAGGATCAATCGCCTGCACAAAATACCCGAGCTGCTGAGGATGTTCCCAATCATCGAACTTACGGACAATTCGTGGACCAAAGGCCATTCCGGTGGTGGCCGAGGAAAGAAGCTCAATCATTAACCCGATCGCGTAACCTTTCGCTCCACTCATGGGAGTCACTGCTTTGGCCAATCGTGCATCAGTGACCGGATTACCCTCCGCATCTACTGCCCAGTTGCCGGGGATCTCCTGGCCAGCCTCGGCGGCAGCACGTACCTTGCCAAAGGCTACCTCACTGGTGGCCATATCCATCAGAAAGGGAGGATGTTTGCCAGCTGGAATGGCCACGCTGTAAGGATTGGTGCCGAGATAGGGTTTCTTTCCTCCAAAAAGGACTACATCGGTTTCACTCTGGGACATGAGGATACCGATCATGTCCTGCTCAGCCGCGAAGTTGGTGTAGTAGGCTCCCGCACCGAAGTGGGTGGACCTTTTTACCAGGACAGTTCCGCTGCCGCACTCCCTGGCCATACCTATGGCCAACTCCATCGCATGAAGAGTGGCCAGCTGACCCAGGGCGGTGTCGGCATCCAGGATCCCCACTGCTGCACGGCACTTCTCGAACTTCATTTCGGGTTTGGTATTGACCAGCCCTTTCTCGATCCGCCTGGAGTAAAGGTTCACCAGGTAAATACCGTGTGTGTCAACGCCACGCAGGTTGGATTCCACCAGGATCTCGGCCACCTTGCGGGCATCCGCATCAGGTACTCCTACTTTACGCAGGATTGCCTGGCCGAATTCGATGAGTTGAGCAGCAGGAACGAGGGTGATGTCAGCCATTGGTTTCTCTCCAGTATTTCCTTAACCGATCCATTCCGTGTGAAAGGTGCCGGGTCTGTCAACCCGTTCATAAGTGTGCGCACCGAAGTAGTCCCGTTGTGCCTGGGTCAGGTTGGCGGGAAGGGCGGCACGGCGGTAGCTGTCGAAATAGGCCAGGCTGGCGCTCATCGCCAAGGTGGGCACTCCAATCTTGGAGGCGGTTTGGAGGGCGAAACGCCACTTGGGTTGAGCTTTCCTGACCCATGATTTGAAAGTTGAATCGAGCAGCAGGTTGGGAAGGCGTTTGCGCTTGGTGAAAGCCTCACGGATGTGATCGAGAAACTGCGCACGGATGATGCAGCCGCCACGCCAGATCCGGGCGATTTCAGAAAGGTCAAGCTTCCAGTTGTATTCCTCTGAGGCGACACGGATCAGGGTCATTCCCTGGGCATAGGAGCAGATCTTGCTGGCGAAGAGGGCCTCATGGGCGGCTTCGATGAGTTTGTCCTTGGGCCCTTTATAAACCGGCTTGGGACCTTTGAGCTTTGCTGAGGCAGCCACACGCTCCTCTTTGAAGGCGGAAAGGATTCGCGCCTCCACGGCGGCATTGATGGTGGGTGTAGGGACACCCAGATCAAGAGCGATCTGAGTGGTCCACTTGCCTGTGCCTTTCTGCCCCGCCTTATCGAGTATCAGGTCCACAATCGCCTTCCCGGTTTCCGGGTCCCGCTTGCGGAAGACTTTGTAGGTAATTTCAATCAGGTAGGAGCTGAGCACTCCCTGGTTCCACTTCTCGAAGACATCGGCCAGTTCCGCAGCCTCCATCCCAAGTGCGGTACGCAGCAGGTCATAGGTTTCGGCGATGAGCTGCATGTCGCCATACTCGATGCCGTTGTGGACCATCTTCACGAAATGCCCGGCACCATCAGGGCCGACATAAGTGGTGCACGGACTGTCGCCGACCTGCGCCGCGATCTTCTTCCAGATCGGTTCGATCTGGAGATAGGCTTCTTTGGGGCCCCCTGGCATGAGCGAGGGTCCCCATAGCGCTCCCTCTTCTCCGCCGGAGACTCCCGAACCGATGAAGTGAATTCCCTCCTTGGCCAGTTCAGCATGTCGTCGGCGGGTATCGAGGAAGTAGCTGTTGCCGCCATCGATGAGGATGTCACCACGGGTCAGATAGGGTTTGATCTGCCGGATCATGTCATCGACCGGATCGCCGGCTTTAACCATCAGGATGATCTTGCGCGGAGATTCCAGGGAGTCCACGAATTCCTGAACCGAGTAAGTCCCTTTGAGGCGCGATGCCTCTGGGTGGGCTTTCACGAAATCCGCAACCTTGGAGGTAGTCCGGTTCCAGACGGCGATGGTGAAGCCATTACGTTCAATGTTACGGGCCAGGTTTTCACCCATCACGGCCAATCCGACCAGCCCAATCTGTGCCTTGTCCATTCTTTCAATCCCTCGTATATATTGTAGTTGTGAAATCGAGTCCCCGCCTTCTCAAAGGAGTTTGACCGGACTCATATAAGAGGGAGATTACAGGAAAATGGAGCTGAATTGAGGGGGAGGGATGAAGGCTCATTTATTGGAATGGAGTCCATCGAGTTTCAAGCAATGGACTTTTCTTGTTCATAACAGAGAGGATCCCGTCTCTTGTGACAATTCTTGGTTCGTTGAAGCTCGTAAGTTACTACTATATCTTGTATTGAACAACATTTCATCCACAATATATGCTTGACAACCTGTGGTCAGAGCGGTAGAAATAGTACTATATGCGATCTCTAATGGGGATGAGATCTTGGAGTATGGGCATTTGTTGGATCTGGAGAAAGCCTGAGAGTTGAAAGAAGGCTAGAAGCAGAGGGGGATCAAGATGTCCACATTGTCGTTCTTCTCGATATCCCAGAGGGTTGCCTCTTTAGACTGGACCCAAGAAAGGATCAGATTAGACCTGAGGGAGATTACCTTCCTCCAACCATTCGCCGTGGTCTATCTGGGAATGGTGCTTCGATATCACAACAGCCATGGCAAATTTTTTGATATTGGTTTACCTGATAACCAAAAAGTACGCAACTACCTCAGCCGCCACAATTTTTATGAACGCTTCAACTTCAATCCACAGGTGATCGATGAAGAAAACCTTCGGCGGATTGAGAAATCCTCCTCGTTAAACGATATCCTTGACATCACACCCGATCCCTACCTCGGAGAGGAGGTGAGCCGACGAGTTTTTGAACTTCTCCACGATAATCGTGTTCAGATCGAGACCAGTGTGGTATCCGAGCATATCGCGGAGGTCGTTGACAACTTCTCAAACCATGCCAGGGAAAGGCTTGGTGCATTCCTAGTCCAGTATTTCCCCAACGCCAGATCCTTTCGTGTGGCAATCGGTGATACAGGAGTCGGGATACGAGGTAGCCTTTCAGAGAATCCCAGATTCCGACATCTCCAAAACAAGGAAGCCTCCAAGGCTCTCGCTAAAGCATTTGAACCATTAGTGAGTCGAAGAACCGAGGGGGGAACAGGGCTTTCGGATCTCCGAGACTACATCCTTTCGACCAATGGATATTTGTACTGTTCCTCCGATGATGGCTACTATATGATACAAGAAGGCAGGATTAGCACGGGCAAAATGCCATTCTGCCTCCCTGGTGTCCAAATGGAATTCGGATTCCCAGAAATGGAGCCATCATGTCAGTCCTCGATATCAAACTCACCGATCTGACAGAATCCGCAGTGACTCGAAAGAGAGGAACTGAGGCCGCCGAAGCCCTTGAAGAACGTATTCGGAAAGTGACTCAGGAGACAGTTGCTCTCGAGTTGTTTGGTCTGCCGATGATTTCGGCCTCCTTCATCGACGAGATCATTCTCAGGGTTCACCGGCTTGAAGAATCAAAGAAAATGGACTTCGTTTTCTTGGTTCGAGATAACTCGATCCTGGTAAAACTGTCTCGAGCTTCTGGTCTCCGGGAGATTCCTTTGAAGTATCGCTGGCAAGATGATCCACAGGTGCGTATGGTAAGACCCATCAAGCCCACCTCGGTCGAAGTTCACGAAACACACGCTTTCCCCACAAGTTATCTCGAAGCTGCAGGGTGATCTTTGGGTGGTTCAAAGAAGCAAATGAGCAACCTCCAGAAGTGGGCTAAGGTGGTAATACTCACCACTTCTCCCCTCATTTCCACCGTTCAACCCCTCTCCAACAAGCGGCTCAGGGTCACCTTTTCAAATGGGATCTCCAAAGTCTATGACTGCACCCCTCTGCTTGAGATTGAAGCGTTCCAGCCTCTGCGAGATGAGATCCTCTTCAAAAAGGTCCATGCGGATCTGCATGGTTATGGAGTCATCTGGAATGATGCCATCGACTTGGCTGAATCGGAGCTCTGGCTCCATGGTGAAGAAGTAACTCCCTCTACTCTCCCATCTCCTCCGCCAACTTCACGAACTCCTCCACATTGAGCGTCTCAGCCCGGCGGCGTCCATCGATCCCGGTGGCGTGCAGGATCTCGTTGGCCCTTTCGCGTCCGAGGTGACGCGACAGGTTGTTTTGAAGAGTCTTGCGTCTCTCCGCGAAGCAGATACCGGATACTTCCGCGATCTGGAGCGGTGTTACCGGCGGGAGCACGGCTTTGCGTACAAGCACACACCAGGCCGAACTGACTTCCGGTTCGGGTATGAAAAGATAGGCTGGAACCCGGCGCACTTTGTGTGGGACCGAGAACATCTGGGCCAGGATGGAGAGGCGTCCATAGGCCTTGCCCCCCGGCGGAGAGACAATCCGGTCCACTACCTCTTCCTGCAACAGGAAACCGGCTCGTTCCCACAAATCGAACCATTCCTCATAGGCTTTCCCCAGGATGGTCGATGAGCAGTAATAGGGAAGGTTGCCGGTCAGGATGATCTCCTCCTCACCAGCCCATGTGCGGAGTTCAGCCGGGTTCACCTCGAGTATGTCCTGTTCCCACACCGTAAGATTCTCCGGATTACCGAGACGTTCCGCCAAGCCCTCCGCCAGCCGTTTGTCCTTTTCAACCGCGAGGACCCTGGCTCCGGAATCCACCAGGGAGCGTGTCAGGTGTCCCAATCCCGGACCAATTTCAAGGACAGACATGCCGGGAAGAATTTTGAGACTGTGGACAAAACCATCGAGGATATTCCGGTCGATCAGGAAGTGCTGTCCGAGCAGGGGATTTGGGCTGCAACCGAGGAGACGCATCTCCTCGAAGATTCGTGTGGGCGAGGTGATGTGATCAATCAGGCGTTCACCGGTCACTTCGACTTCCGGTGCTTTTCGATTTCGGCCCGCGCGAGTTCATCGCAACGGTTATTCAACTCGTTGAGGGCATGACCGCGTGTCCAGGCCCACTGGACCTTGAGTTGTGCGGTGATGTGGAGGAGTTCCTCCCAGAGTTCACGGTTCTTGACTGGTTCCTTGGAGGAGGTTTTCCATCCCTTGCGGACCCAGGATTCGAGCCAGTTCTTGGTGAACGCATGTTGGAGATATTGTGAGTCGGTGATGATACGGACAGGGAGGTTCTTACGCTTGAGGGATTTCAAAGCCTCGATGGCCGCGCGCAGTTCCATGCGGTTGTTGGTGGTATGGGCCTCATAACCCGAAATCTCTTTCTGGTGGCCATTCCAGGTCAGCACCGCCGCCCAGCCGCCGGGACCGGGATTGCCGGAACAGGCTCCATCGGTGTAGATCACGATCTCCCCTGTGCTTTTGGAGGCTGGAGGCTCCGCCAGTGTGCGTGGCAATGCTTTGCCACCCAGGGGAGTCTTTTCTTCCTTCTTCTGATTGGGAATTGACCCACTACTCCTCACCCCCATCGCCTTCTCCCCTCCACTCCTTCCCAGAGCAGGTCATGTGTTTCAAAGAGGAGCTTGGGGATCTCCAGATGCAACGGACAGCGCGGGAGGCAATCTCCGCACTCGGTGCAGTTGTTGGCACGCTTGCCGGGATACCAGTCGCCCGCATTCTCGAACATCTTGTAGCGGTACTGGCCATACTCGGTCATGTCAAAGGCCACATCAAGATTGCGCAAACGCAACACCTCGGGGATGTTGATCCCTTCCGGGCAGGGCAGGCAATCTCCACATACGGAGCAGAAGGTGTTTCCGAGCAGGCCATACTGCGCATTCCAATGTTCAATCACATCAGCTTCCTCTTCAGTCAAAGGACCATCCCGGTCTGCGAAGAAAAGGTAGTCATCCCATTCCTTGGCATAAGTACAGCCAACTGTGAGAGTAGTCACCTCCGGTTGAGCCATGAGCCAGCGGTGGTTGATCTCGATGGGGGTGAAGGGATCGGATATTCCGAGCAGTTTCTCTGACGGCCTGTAGAGCAACCCGCCCTTATCGCTGGGAGAGATGATGAGGATACCCATGTCCAGCTCCGCCGCGCGTTTGATGGCTGGCTTGTTGCGCTGGAAGAAGTAGTAGTAGTGGAGATTGACCGACTCGAACTCCTCGGTGTTAATCGCAGCGAGAATGACCTCACAGGGGCCATGGCCGGAGAAGCCGATATGCCCGACCACCTTTTGATCGATGGCTTCGCGCACCGCCTCCATGCAGCCCCCCTTGCGCATCGTGAGCTTGAGCGAGTCGAAGGTGTTAATGCCATGGATATCGAGGTTTTCGATGTAGGTCATCTGGAGGCGTTTGAGCGACTTCTCGATGCGCTTCCACATCTCATCGCGTGTGGCTACAGGGCCGATCTTGGTGGTGATGAGGAGATCCTCGCGACGGTAGTCCTTGAGGATACGTCCAAGCCTCTCCTCGCTGGTGCCATAGCCCTGCGCGGTTTCGATGTGGTTGATGCCAGCCTCGATGGCCCGGCGTGTGGTTTCGGCGGCGAGGTTCTCATCCTCGGGGACAGGAATCTGCATGGCGCCGAAGGTGAAGATGGGGAATTGGAGTTCGGTCTTTCCGAAGCGTCGGTATTTCATACCGCTATTCTTACACAGAGAGGGGGGAAGAAAGAATGGAAAAGGTGGGGGTGGCTAGGGACACAGCGGTAGGGCCAGCCCTACCCTACCAGCCGGGTTCAGCACGGAAGAGGTCTCCAGGACTGACCGTGCCATTGGTGGGGGAGTAGGTCAAAAGCATCACCTCCGGGTTTCGTAGAAATTCTTTTCCACTCCCTCTGTGTTTCTCCAGCCGCAGATACTCCAATTGTTCAGCCTGACTGGTTCCATCCGGGCCATAGCAGCTGAGGAGAAACGCCGCCCCTGGCCCCTGTAATGGGCCCACACCATATCCATAGGGCCGTTTTTCATCCTCGTCGAAGGCATCAGGTGGAGTTTTGTGGTTTGGACTAAGAGTCGTCAGTACATCAGGCAAGAAACTCGGGCCACGGTAGAAGAGGAGGCTAGAGTCTGGCGCGGAGGTTACCGCTGTCATTGTTGTGCCTTCCGGATAACTGCCAGCAATGGGATGACCTTCTCCATCCACCGGGATGGGTAAATGCCCCTCTTCCTCTTTCGTCTTGGTGAACTGGACATAGTCGAAAAGATCGGTACTCAAGTGCCACATATCCTCCGGCGCGCGGACAATCGTTGGTGAGCGGGGGTAAGGCCAGATCCATGTAATGGCCCAAAGAGAGACAATTGCGAACAAGCCACCCCCGGCTCCCAGAGCCAAGCTTGCGAGGAAACGTGTTTTCAACAACCAGAGCAAAAAGAAAGGACAGTAAAGAGTGATAAGGACGAAAACCACAAGACCCGAAGCCAGCGAGAGGGTGGTGGTGGGTTCACACATAAAAAAGGCCCAGACGAACAACACGGGAAGAGTGGCAAGATGAAGTAAAAAGGATTTAAGGAAGGTCAATCTTCTGCCTGAGAGGGAGGATCTTGATAGCAGCCACAGGAAAACTGGGAATGCAGTCACCCATACACAGAGGAAAAGCAAGATCACTTTGACCGGATAGACCATTGCTTCCAACGGTGCATCCATTCCAGTCTCCCCTTTCCATCAGGAAACAGAAGCTTCAACCCAGTGGTGGGGCCAGCGCCGCCCTACGCGATCTTCACCCCCGAGAGTTGTTCAAAGGCCCGGATCACGCTCTGTGTGCCGAGGTCTCCACAGCCCATCTTCTCGACCGCGATGAACATCTGATGAGCCAGCGAAGTTCCGATCAGGGGAAGGTCTCCATCGGCGGCGGCCTCCATGACCAGACGCAGATCCTTGAGCAGCAAGCGCACCATGAAGCCGGGGTTGTGATCGCCCTCCACGATACGTGGACCGAGATTCTGCAATGACCAGGAGTTGGCCGCTCCACCAGTGAGCACCGCCAGGGTTTTATGGAGATCCAGTCCAGAGGTTTTCGCGAGCAACAGGCTCTCCGAAACCGCTACCAGATGAATCGCCACGAGGACCTGGTTGCACAACTTGGTACACTGCCCCGCCCCGGAGGGGCCTACATGGGTGATCGTTTTCCCCATCGCCTGGAAGACCGGCAGTGCCCTCTCAAAGTCCGGAGCCTCGCCGCCCACCATGATGGTCAGGGTTCCCTTCTGTGCGCCGACATCCCCCCCGCTGACCGGGGCATCGAGCATCCCCGCTCCCTTGGCGGCCAGTGCCTCGGACATTTTGCGTGTAGCCTTTGGCGAGATGGTGCTCATGTCGATCACCACTGTTCCCGGTTTTACCGATTGGATGACTCCCTCGGAACCCAGGATGACTTGCTCGACATCAGGGGTGTCGGTCACGATGGTGATGACCGCATCAGCACCTGCAGTGGCTTCGGCCGGACTCCCCGCCACTTTTGCCCCTTCAGCCACGAGCAGGTCACACTTCGCACGAGTGCGGTTGTAGACGGTCAGTTGGAAGCCTGCTTTCATCAGGTTGCGCGCCATCGGGATTCCCATGATTCCGAGTCCGATGAAACCGATGGTCTTGATCTGATCAGGCATGGAGAGATACCTCTTTGGGTGAGATGGATGGGGCCGGCTAAGAGCCGGCCCCCAAATCCGGAGTGGCGAATTCATTCGCCTTCCCCATCGTACCAAACTACATCCACCCGCCGATGCGAATAAATTCACTACTCCAGCGGAGTGGAGGTTAGATGTCCTTCCTTTATCCTTTCACCACCGGGACCGGAATCGGACCAACCGGGTAAGGCAGGTTGAAGTCCAAAACCTCGGGCACGATGCTCAGGTCGGAGGCCAGGGCCTCATCCCAGGTGATTTTCTTTCCGGTGTAGGCCGACATACGTCCCATGATCGCGGTCAGGGTGCTCTCCGCGACCTGGACACCCTCATTGATATAGGGGGTCTTGCCACGGATGGCATTGACCAGGTCAATGTGCTCCTGGACATAGGGATCCTCGCCTTTTTCGCCCATGTCACAGCAGCTGCTGCGTCCCTTGGTACCGATCGCATCCTCAAAGACACCACCGTCACAACCATCCCAGTGACGCGAGAGGCTGAACATATGGACACCCTTGGGATATTCGAAATCGCAGCTGAAGTGATCCCACAGATCGCCATACTTCTCTTCCCTCGGCTTCCAGGCACGTCCGCCCGAGGCAAAGACAGAGACGGGATGAGTTCCCATCACCCAGTTGCAGACATCGAGGTTATGAACATGCTGCTCGACGATATTATCCCCGCATACCCAGCAGTGGGCATACCAGTTGCGCAGACGGTATTCGAGGTCTGACCAGCCCTCCTTGCGCTCATGGCAGAAGGGTAGACTGCCACACCAGTAAGCACGCATGGCGAGGATTTCTCCGATGGCTCCATCCTGGATCTTCTTGATGGTCTCGACATACTCCTTCTGGTGACGGCGCTGGGTACCAGCGACAAAACAGAGTTTCTTCTCCCTGGCTTTATTGGCGGCATTGATCACCATACGGACACCGACCGGATCAACAGCTGCCGGTTTTTCGGTAAAAAGGTGTTTCCCCGCATCGATGGCCGCTGCGATATGCTTGGGACGGCTATAAGGGAGAGTTCCCTCGACCAGCACATCGATGTCCGTTTCGAGGATCTTCTTGTAAGCATCCAGGCCGGTGAAGCAGTGATCATCTTCGACCGCATAGCTCTTGGCGGTCTGTTCATTCTTCGAGTTCTTGACCCGGTCACGGGCTGCATTGAGACGATCCTCGAAGAGGTCGGCCATGGCGATGAGCTTCATGTTTTCATTGCCACGCAGCATCTCCATACAGGCGCCAGTTCCACGGTTCCCGCAACCCAGAAGTCCAACCTTGAGCGTGTCGGAGTTCGTCTCGGCACGGGCCCCTTTCGAGGAAAGGATGGCGAATCCCGCCGCAGCCGCTGTCATCTTGGCGAAGTCCCTCCGAGTCAAACCAGTTTTATCCTTCTCCTGCATAACCATTTCTCCTTTGAGGTGGATTGAGGTAAGTCCAAGCAGGGTCCAGTCCCCGGATTTGACCGGGATGCCAAGGCCCTCCATTGCATTTGATGGAAGGCAAGCTAGCACAAGGCCTGGTAAACCAGAAGCGGGCGGAGGGTGTTTCAGGTCACCATGAAATCACAGGAATCAAAAGGCCTGGGTCACCCTGGCTTGACAATAGAAATCTGACAGTTCGAATATCCCTATTACTCAACACCGCTCCGGGTGATTTTGTGACAGGAACACATGCCTTTCCTTTCAAGTAGACCTAGCCGGACCATCACCATGGTCTGTCTCCTGGCAGGAGTAGCCACTGGAGCCGCCACTGGTGTGGGACTGTTCACTTTTGTGTATGCACGCGGAGCCTCCTACATGACCAATGATCCGGGAGCCTGCGCCAACTGCCATATCATGAGCGAGCAATTCGAAGGCTGGACCCGTGGCAGCCATCATCAAGTGGCGGTCTGCAATGATTGCCACACACCCCATAACTTTATCGGGAAATACCTGACCAAAGCGATCAATGGGTATCACCACTCCCTGGCTTTCACGACCGGTGAATTCCATGAACCGATCCAGATCAAGGAACGCAACCGGAATATCACTGAGCAAGCTTGCAGATACTGTCATGCTGACATCGTCCAGGGCATCGATCCAGTGCATTCTGACATGGAAAGAAGGAATCCTACCGAAGCACTATCGTGCATTCGTTGCCACCCCTCAGTGGGGCACTTGGAAGATTGATGTGAAACGCAAGGAGGAAGGCTCGATGCGAACCATTCATACCCTGACCGGATCCAGAGGCTCAGTCCTGACACTGATTGTCATCACCGCAGTCGTGGCAGCCGGAGTGGCATTTGGAGTGGCGGCGTTGCTGGTCAACATCTTTGAACGCAAACAGGAAGCCCGGAATCCCTTTTTCCGGGTTGTGGATCTTGATGACGAAACTGAGGATCCCGCGATCTGGGGGAAGAACTTCCCCCAGCAGTTTGATGCCTACCAGCGGACAGTCGACATGGTACGGACCCGATTCGGGGGCAGCGAGGCAATGCCAAGAACCCCAACGGAGGCGGATCCACGTTCAGTGGTCTCGGAATCGAGGCTCGAAGAAGACCCGCGTTTGGTGACCATGTGGGCAGGCTATGCCTTTTCCAAAGACTTCCGGGAGGAGCGTGGTCATGCCTACATGCTGGATGACCAGACCTTTACGGAACGCCAGCAATTCTCCCAACAGCCCGGAACCTGTGTTCATTGTCATGCCTCGGTCTATGTCCCGTACAAGAAGCTGGGAGGGGGAGACCTCTTCAAGGGCTTCGAGATCATGAACCAGATGCCCTATCCCGAGGCTCGCAAGCAGGTCAGTCATCCCGTGGCCTGTATTGACTGCCATGATCCCCAGACCATGCAGCTGCGTGTCACTCGTCCCGGATTCCTGGAAGGCATCAAGGCTTACAAGGAAACCCAGGGAATCAAGGATTTCGATCCGAACACGATGGCGACGCGCCAGGAGATGCGGACCTTCGTATGTGGACAGTGCCATGTGGAGTACTACTTCAAAGGGCCGGAGAAACGTCTGACCTACCCCTGGTTCAAAGGAATGAAAGCGGACCAGATTCTGGCCTATTACGATGAGGTGGGGTTCAAGGACTGGGTTCATGCGGACACGGGAGCGAATGCCCTCAAAGCCCAGCATCCAGAGTTTGAGATGTGGAACCAGGGGATCCATGCGCGCAGCGGAGTGGCTTGTGCCGACTGCCATATGCCCTATAAGCGTATCGGCGCGCTCAAGATCAGTGACCACCATGTTCGCAGTCCACTTCTCAACATCAATAATGCCTGCCAGACCTGCCACAAGTTCCCGGAGGAGGAACTCAAGGCCCGAGCGGAGACTATCCAGGAACGCACTTTCCAGATGAGGAACATGGCGATGGATGCACTGATGGATCTGATTGGAGATATCAAGGCCGCCAAGTCCAATGGTATCGCGGATGAGCAGCTTGCACCCTCCCGGGATTTCCAGAGGAAAGCTCAGTTCCTTCTGGATTTTGTGGAGGCGGAGAATTCGGTGGGATTCCATGCCCCCCAGGAAGCAGCGAGAATCCTTGCACAATCGATAGATTATTGCAGAAAAGGGCAGAATTCCTTAAGAAAACCGATCTGAGCCAGCGTCCTTGACCCCATCCATGGGTTGCGACATACTTTGAGTCTGACAGGGGGTGGCGGGCACATTCGCCACCCCTCATTCATGTCAGAAGGGAAATCAATCGCGCCGATGAAGGCCATCATACCGGTAGCAGGAGAAGGAACAAGGTTACGTCCCCACACTCATACCACCCCCAAGGTCCTTGTCCATGTGGCAGGAAAACCGATCCTGGGCCATATTCTGGAGAAACTCATCGCGGTCGGTGTCGATGAAGTGGTGCTGGTGGTGGGTTATCGTGGACAGCAGGTCACCGATTATGTGACCGAAGAGTACCACCTCAAGGTTCACGTGGTCCGTCAAGAGAAGCTGCTTGGGCTGGGACATGCCATTTACCTGGCGCGTGAATACCTGACCGGTGGTCCGGCACTCATCGTTCTGGGCGACACGATCTTCGAGTGTTCCTTCGAAGGAGTCCTCGAAAGCGGAAACTGTTCGATTGGGGTAAAGGAGGTTGATGACCCACGCCGGTTCGGTGTGGTGGTACTGGAGAATGGCTGGATCAAAAACCTTGTGGAGAAACCCGATCCCCCCCCCAGCAACCTGGCGATCGTCGGGCTTTATTATATCCAGGACACCCTCATCTTACGTAATGCCCTTGAAAAACTGATTCTGGAACAGGACCGCCGTACCAAGGGGGAATATCAGCTGACCGATGCACTCCAGATCATGCTCAGCAAGGGAGTGAAGATGACCACCTTCCCAGTCGAGGGTTGGTATGACTGCGGGAAACCGGAAACCCTGCTTGAAACCAATCGGGCGCTTCTCAAGAAGAGGCAGCGTCCCATCCAGGCTGCAGGCAGTATTATCCGCGAACCGGTTCATATCGCTGATGGGGTCACCCTGGTTGACTCGATCATCGGCCCGTATGTATCCATAGCGGAGGGAAGCATCATCGAACAGTCCATCATTGAGGACAGCATCATCAACCGGAACTCGGTGGTGAAACGTGCGGCCTTAAAGGGCTCCTTACTCGGAGATTCTTCTCTGGTTGAGGGAACTTTCCAAAGCCTCAATATAGGTGACTCGGCACAGATCTGGTTCGGCGAACCAAGGTCTTAAGGCAGTGGATAATGTGATGATGTATCAAAAGATCTCCCCCCTCCCTATCCGGCTCGGGGAAAGGGCAGGTAAACCCGGAGCAGCACACTTCTCAAGATGGAGAAAACCGGGGCAATTTCAATACAGGAGGCCAGTCAAAGGAAATGGCGCAGCGTTATCTTTTCACTTCTGAATCGGTCACAGAGGGGCATCCCGATAAGATCTGCGACCTGATCTCGGATTCAGTTCTCGATGCCGTCTTCACCCAGGACAAGATGGGCAGGGTGGCATGTGAGACCCTGGTCACCACCGGTGTGGCGGTGATTGCCGGGGAGATTTCAACCAGTTCATACATTGATTTCCAGCAGGTGGCGCGTAGCGCAATCAAGCGTATCGGATACACGGATGGTTCGATGGGTTTCGATTGGAAGACCTGCGCAGTGCTGGTAGCGATCGATCCGCAGTCCCCCGACATTGCCCAGGGAGTCGATGAATCCGATGACCATGAGCAGGGTGCGGGTGATCAGGGGATGATGTTCGGTTATGCCTGCCGTGAAACTCCGACTCTGATGCCCATGCCGATCTACCTGGCCCACCGCCTGACCGAAAAACTGAGCCAGATCCGCAAGGACAGCGTGCTCTCCTACCTGCGTCCCGATGGCAAGTCCCAGGTGACCGTGGAGTATATCGATGGCAAACCAACGCGTGTGGAGGCTATCGTGCTCTCGACTCAGCACGATGAAGAGGCCACCCATCAAAGAATCTCCGAAGACCTGATGGAGAAGGTGATCAAACCTGTGATACCTCAAGGGTTTCTCGACAAAAACACCAGGGTTCATATAAATCCGACCGGGCGTTTCGTGATCGGCGGGCCACATGGCGATGCGGGATTGACCGGACGGAAGATCATTGTCGACACCTATGGTGGCATGGGACGTCACGGCGGTGGCGCTTTTTCCGGCAAGGATCCCACGAAAGTGGATCGTTCAGCCGCCTATGCCATGCGTCATGTGGCCAAGAACATTGTCGCCGCCGGTCTGGCGGAACGTTGCGAAACCCAGGTCGCCTATGCCATCGGGGTAGCTCAACCGGTTTCATTGATGGTCAACACTTTCGGCACGGGAACAATCCCCGATGAAGAGATTGCCGCACGGGTCAGGAAAGTCTTCGACCTGCGTCCGCGAGCGATCATTGACCGCCTGAACCTACGCCGTCCGATTTACGCCAAGACGACCAACTATGGTCATTTCGGACGCGAGGATGACGATTTCACGTGGGAGAAGACCGATTACGCGGAGGCATTGAAGAAGGGATAGTGATTTCATGGAATCGCAACAGTCCCAAACAACAGCATGGAAAGCGACTCATGATGAGCCGCTTTCTTTTTATTCCTTCCTGTGCCCCATTCAACCAAGATAACGTTAATCTTCACCGCATGGTTGATGACCCGGTGGCTGTATATGGGATGATGTGGAATCGTGCAAGGAATGGTGGGAATGGAATTACATAGGAAAACAGAGGGAGCGGAACTTTCACCTGCGCCCGCTCCTTCTGTGATACTCAACGCCCCCAGTGATGCGGGGGAACTGAAGTTGCTGTAAGACTGCTTAATTGCCCTTCTCCTTCCTGTCCTTCTCCAGCCCCTCCACCTGACCCTCCTGGATTAACCGTTCAAGCTCCAATGGGTGACGTTCTTCCATGGCCTTGATGGAAAGTTTTCCTGTCAGCCAGGAAACATCCATGGGGTATTCTTCGGGATGGAAGATCACAAAGAAGAAGTGCCAGATGAGAATCGCCAGAGTAGCCAGCCAGGCCTCATAGAAGTGAATCACCGCGCCGACCTCGACCCACATCCGTGTGATCCCGAGATAGACCGCGGCCGCGGCGGGGAACCACATGAGAAGCCCGGTGACAATCATCACCAGGGTACCCCAGATAAAAGCCCAATATTCAAACTTCTCGGAATAGTCATAACGGTCGTACCTCGGTTTCTCTTTGCACAGGCCAATGTGATACCCCACATTCTGAAAGACATCCTTGAGATCCTGAAAACGGAACCACAACGCTTTGGCTTCCTGCCGTCCTCGCCGCGTCAGGAACATCGCCCCCAGATGCCAGATGGTAGTCAGGATCAGGCCCACTCCCGCGATCCGGTGCACCAATGAACGATGAGCCTCTCCCAGCGAAACCCAATCCGTCATGATCCGTGAGAACACCGAATCAGGATAGGACAGGGAGAATCCTGTGATGACCAACGTAATGAAGCAGATCGTGAGCAGGATGTGTTGGACCAGAGCCACGGTACGGAACCGGACCACATGGGCCACATGGCGCTGGTTGTAGTACTTGTCGCGGACATGCCTCCCGATGATCAAGAGGTTATGGAGAGTCATCCCGCCAATCGAGAAGATGATGAGGATGATGTAAACGTTACGGACAAGAGAGGTTATCCATTCTTCAGTGGACTTGGGGGGGACATGAATCATGCCTGTCACGAAGGCGGGGGTTACATTCTGATGGCATTGTCCACAGGTTTTCTGCAGATTGGCATGATTAATGGACGAGCGGGGGTCTGATGAGGGGAGAATGTCATGAACTCCATGGCAGGAGGCACAATTGGCGACATTAGTGTCCCCAAGACGTCCCGCCAAACCATGGTAGCTCTCAAGGAAGGTCTGAACCACCTGACCTGGAAGACCGTACTTACGGTTGATAACCACGGAATCATGGCAACGGGCACAAACCTCCTTCGCCACATGAGTTGAATAAACCGGTGAGTCCGGATTCAAGTGACTGAGGATAGTGTGCTCCCCATGGCAATCGGTACAAACTGGAGCTTCGCGGACTCCCTTTTTGACTGCCTGTCCGTGAACACTCTCCTCGTACTTGGTCCGGATATCCTCGTGTTGATGGCAGCCACCGCAGGTTGAACTGATATTCATCCGGTTCACGGTTGATTTGGGATCATGTCCTCCCAGGATGGAATGAAATCCATGGCAATCCTGGCAGGCAGCAGCTTCAGGGTTCTTTCCCGAAAGGAGGGCTTTGCCATGGACACTCTGACGGTACATCGTGCTGGGTGAAGAGATCGGGATGTTGTACTTCTTCACAATATTCTGGTCTTCATGGCAACGTCCACAAGTTTCAGCAATGTGGAACTTACTGACTGTCGACTCCCGGTCCTGGACAGAACGGATTTTGTGTTCACCGTGACAATCAGTGCAAACCGGCACATCAGGATTGCCTTCCTTGGCCAGATTGCCATGGACACTGGAGTAATACTCCTGAAGCACATCGTCATGGCATTGACTGCAGGTTTTCGCAACCGACTCCCGGCTCACACGCGACTCCGGAGAATCCGCTTTCTTGATGTCATGCCACCCATGACAATCATTACAGGTCGCGGCGCGGGAAGTGACATCATCGACATTGGATTGGCCATGAACGCTGACCACGTAGGTCTGGATTTTGTCCTTGGAAGCCAGGTCATGCTTCTCGATCACCGCCTGATCTTCATGACATTGAATACAGGTGACCGCCAAATTGTGGTGGTGGACCTTGGAGCGCTCATCTTTGGAGGGGTAGATGGCGTGGGTTCCATGACAGGAGACACAGGTGGCGGCTTCTCCCTGCTCTCCTGGATTGGTGGAGGTGCCATGAACACTCTTCTGGTAGACGGCAAAGGCATCTTCATGGCAACCGCCGCAGCTGACCTTGGGAAGTTTTTCAGGGTGGGGAAGATCTTCCATGGAATCATGGCAATCCGTACAGGAAAGATCCGCATGAACACTGCCTTCATAAGAGGCAGGAAGAATGAAAAGACGTGCGGTCTCAGGCTTGGACATATCCCAGCTGCTCTTTTCCCCATGGCAAGTGAGACAATCGCTATCCTCAAAGGGCTTGGCTTGAGCAGCGAGGGAGAGTGCCCCCAGGATCAAGCATACCTGTGCTAATCGCGAGAGTGTTCTGATCCTCATTTCTGACTCCCTTTTTACCTGTAGCCGAATAACATCGTCCAAATAATAAACAGGGCGAGTGTAAGCCCTGTGAAAAGCGCCGTGAAACCAAAGACCTTCGCCCAGAACTGGAAATCCTTGCTTGGAGGCGGAACGATCAATTCCTCGAGTTGGCCACTCTCTTCAAGCTCTTTATAAAGGCCTGGTTTGTCTCGCTTCAACTCTTCCAGGGGCACGGTGCCTGTGAACATGACCATATCCATCGGGAATTTATCGGGACGGAAATGGGTATTGAAAAAGTGAATCGTGAAGATGAAACCAACCGCGAGCAGGGCCTCATCACTGTGGATAATGGTGGCCACATTGATCATCCAACCTGGCAGAAAATAGGTGAAAAACTCAGGGAACCAGAGGATGCAACCTGTCGAGCCGATAATTGCAATCCCCCAGAAAACCGCCAGATAATCGAATTTCTCCCAGTATGTCCACATCCCATATTGGGGACGTGGACCAAGGCGTACAAACCACTTCAGGGATTGGAAGAACTCGACGATATCACGCCACGTCGGGACAAGGGTCCTGGTCCCAGTCAACATTTGCTTCCAGGTAAATCCCTGATGTCTCTTCTGTGACAGGACATAACCGATGTGAAACGCGAAAAGAGTGACCATCACAACCGCACAAATACGGTGGATGGTTCCAGCCGCACTGAATCCTCCCAGGATTTTTGAGAGCCACACAGCCCACGGCATATAGGAAAATTTCAGGGTCATTCCGGTCAACGCCAGTCCAAAGAAGGACAGGATCATGGTGAAATGGAACTGGCGGGTGACACGGTCGAACCGCACTACATAACGGTCCTCAGATTCCAACAGTTCTTTACGTTTCCTACGTTGTTCGACGAATGATCTGGGAATCCAGATCAGGGTATGAAGGCCGAAAAAGGCAAATGTTCCCACCAGCAGACCGGTCATTCCCCAGAACGTCCAGAAAAGCGCTGGATATTTGACAGGGTCATGGTGTGTCGCATGAGTCAGGTACCCCGCGAAACGCCGGTGAGAGCCCGGGTGGCATTTGGCACAGGTCTCAACAATGTTGTCACGACTCAGGTGAGATTCGGGATCGGTTACCGGAAGAATATCATGGGCCCCATGGCAATCATGGCATTTTGCGGCGTTTGCCGATCCCAGCTTGGAGACTTTGCCATGGTAAGTGTCAAAATAGGTCTCCGAGACGGATTGATGACAACGTCCACAGGTTTCCAGCATCCCCAGTTTGAACCCCTCCGCATCGGTCCGCGAAATCGAGTGGGCAGTGTGGCAATCGCTGCAGACTGGAAGTGGTTGATCTGACTTGCTGACCAGGGGTGAATGGATGCTTTTTTCGAATGCCTCCTGGATTCCATGATGACAGGCTCCACAGGTTTTGCGGATGTTCTGGGGATGGACACTCGACTCAGGATCATCCTTGGGAAGGATCAGGTGCGAAGTGTGACAGTTCGTGCAAACAGCGGTCACCACCAGGCCGCTTTCCAGCAAGCCCTTGCCATGAATACTTTCCGAGTAGTGGTTAATGATTTCAGTTTGCGTGCTGTGTTTTCGTTCCGCCGCCTTGTGTCCTTCCTGGTGGCATTGACCACAGAGAGCGGGCACATTGTTCGGGAATGTTGAAGAAGCAGGATCCTTCTTCGAGAGTGTTCCATGTGAACTGTGACAGTCAAGACATACCGGGGCATCCGGATCACCCTGCTGGGCCAGACGGCCATGGTAGCTTTTCTGGTGTTGCTGTACCTGGTCGGCGTGGCAGATCGAGCAGTCCACCTTGGCGGCGACAGTTTCACAGGGCCGGTTAAGGCGCGCATCCGCCCCTGTGTGGCATTGGGAACACCTTACCTTGGCATGGGTCGATCCCGCCAGGAGTTGCGTGTCCACTGCGGCAATTTCTCCCCGCGCCCCCTGGACAGGATTCGCATGGCAGACCATGCAGTCTCGATCGCTGACACCCTCCTCATAATAGACCTTGCGAGCCTCATGAGGTTGATGGCAGTCGATACATATCGGAACCTTTTCAGGTTCCTCTTCCCAAAGCTTCCCTTCGATCACTTTTCGATGCACCTGTTCGATCAGTGCATGGCAACGAGTGCAGGTCTTGACGACATTTTCCCGGTGAATGCTGGATTCCGGATCGGTATGGGGCAACACATTGTGGGCGGTGTGGCAACTGGAACAGACCGCTGAAACTGTGAGGCCCTTTTGAAGGATCCCCTCTCCATGAATGCTCTCGGCATAATTCTGTAATATGTTGTGCTGGTCGATGTTCCTCTCACGCGCTACCGGGGCATTCTCATCGTGGCAGGCTCCACACATTTGCGGGATGTTGATGGGATTGGAACGTGCTTTCGGATTGGAGGAGGGAAGGATCAGGTGATTCCCATGGCAATCCCAGCAATGTGGGGCAAGAGGATCATTTTTTTCGACCGCCTGGCCATGGAGGCTCTTGTGGTAGATCTGTTGTTCCTCGTCATGGCAACTCGCGCAAGCGGGTTGTGGCAGTTTCTCCTCATGGGGCAGTTCCGCAATTCCATCATGGCAATCCGTACAGGCAAGTTCAGCATGGACACTCCCCTCCCAGGAAGCTGGGACGATATAGCGGGCAGCTTCCTCCGGTTTGGACAGGTCCCAGCTGCTCTTCTCACCATGACAAGTGAGGCAATCATCATCCTCAAAAGGAACAGCGGCAGCAGGGGAAGCCAGTAGCAACAGGAGGAGAAATCCCCTCAGGATTGGGCGGCACACCATGGCTACAAACTCCTGTAACTGACATGATCCAGGCCGGAGCGGCTCTCGGCCTTCCAGGCTCTGGATTTATTACATCTTCCGGTGATCGATCACTCGCTTGGCCTTCCCGGTGAAACGCTCAAGGGTTTGAGGGTCCACGAGAACCACTTTCATCCGCAGGCCCGTCGCTGAATGGATTTCACGCTCGATACGGTCATGCAGGGCCTGCATACGATCCATGCGATCTGAAAAATCCTGCGGGCGAATCTCCACGCGAACGGTTATTTCATCCAGTGTTCCAGGACGTTCCACCTCGATAAGATAATGGGGAGCAGTTCCCTCGACCCGCAGCAGAGCTTCCTCGATCTGTGAAGGGAAGAGGTTCACGCCACGTACGATGAGCATGTCATCGGTCCGTCCTGTCAGACGGCTCATGCGCCTGGTGGTCCGGCCGCAGGGACAGGGGGAGGAATCCAGAGAGCAGAGGTCCCTAGTCCGGTAGCGTATGATCGGCATGGCCCGTTTGGTCAGGGTAGTGATCACCAGTTCCCCCAGCTCTCCCTCCTGGACGGGTTCGAGGGTGTCCGGATTGACACATTCCACGAGGAAATGATCCTCCTGGATATGCATCCCACGCCGTTCGATACACTCACCGCTCACCCCGGGGCCAATGACCTCGCTCAAGCCATAGTTGTTGAATGCATAAATTCCCAGATCTTCCTCGATCCGGACTCGCATATCCTCCGTCCAGGGCTCCGCTCCAAAATGGCCATAACAGATGGGCAGCTGCTTCGAGTCGAATCCCATCCCTGTCGCCACCTCAGCAATGTTGAGAGCGTAACTCGGGGTGCATACCAGGACATCGGCACCCAGGTCGCGGATGAGGGTGATCTGGCGGTTGGTGTTTCCCGATGCCGCCGGGACCACAGCTGCACCCACCCTCTCGACTCCGTAATGCAATCCAAAACCACCCGTGAAAAGACCATATCCGAAAGCGATGTGCACCAGGTGGTTCTTCCTCAGACCCCCGGCATACAGGAAACGTGCACACAGGTTGGCCCACAGGTCGAGGTCATCAGAGGTGTAAGCCACGAAGGTTTGTTGCCCGGTGGTGCCGGTGGAACCATGGATGCGGGCGATTTCCTCACGTGGCACCGCCAGGAATCCGAGCGGGTAGTGTTCGCGAAGATCGGCTTTGGTCGTAATGGGCAGTCTCTGGAGATCATCCAGGGTACGGATGGACTCCTGGGTAATCCCTTCACGGGCAAAGGCTTTCTTGTAAAAGGGAACGTTCCTGACTCGAGCGACGGTTTCCCGCAGGCGGTGAAGCTGGAGGCTGCGCAGTTCCTCGATAGGCATGGATTCGGCCAAGTCCCAGATTCGGTTGTCGAAATCAGGGGCACGATTGGGAGCACCCATAGGGTGGTTTTTGGGGGGCTTGAGTGGTTTGGACATGGGGCCTGCTTAGTTCCTGGCTTGCAGATCATTCTGCGCAACTATATTCACACCCTTGGTTTCAAGGATCCGCATCGCTCCATCGCTATCCTCGAAACGGAAGATAAGCACAGCCCGGTCCCCCCTTCCAAAGGTGAAGGCATACATGTACTCAATGTTGATTCCGGCATCATCGAGAATCTCCAGGATCCGTGATAATCCCCCGGGGCGGTTCTCGACCTCGACAGCCACTACTTCAGTGACTTTGACCACGCTTCCGGCGGTTTCAAGAACCTTTTTAGCCCGTTCCCAGTCATCCACGATCAGGCGCAGAATCCCGAACTGCTGGGTGTCCGCCAGGGATAGTGTGAGGATATCGATGCCGGCCTCAGCCAAGACCTTGCAGGGAAACCTCAGCTTTCCAGCCTGGTTCTCCAGGAACAGGGATAATTGTTTGATTTTCATGGGGTATCTCTCCTGTCCAGTAGTCTCTATGCGGGATTCATCAGCTCAGATTTCTCTGATCGCTGACCCGCCTGGCTTTACCTTCGCTCCGCTGAAGGGTATTCGGTTCCACAAGACGAACATCGACCCGAAGTCCCAGGGTGCTCTCCAGGGTGTGGTTCAGGTGGGCCTGCAGGTTTTCGAGTCCGCTCACCTTGTCGCTGAAGACCTCGGGTGTGACCTCCACCTGCACCTCCATGTTGTCGAGCCCCTCACGGCGTGTGAGGATGATCTGGTAATGCGGAAGGGTTCCCTCCGCCGCCAACAGGGCCGATTCGACTTGTGATGGGAAGACATTGACACCCCGGATGATGAACATGTCATCGCTACGGCGTCCGATCCGCTGGATCCTGCGAATGGTTCTACCGCAAGGGCAGGGTTCGTCAATGAATGCGGTGATGTCATGGGTCCTGTAGCGGATCATCGGAAGGGCTCTTTTCGAGAGGGTGGTTAGAACCAGTTCGCCCTCTTCACCTTCCGCACAGGTCTCATCACTCCCGGGCCGGATGACCTCGGGATAGAAGTAATCCTCGAAGATGTGGATTCCCGCCTGCTGTGTGCACTCGATGCCCACACCGGGGCCAATAATCTCAGAGAGACCATAGATGTCATGTGCACGAATCCCGCTGCCCGCCTCGATACGACGGCGCATCTCATCGCTCCAGGGTTCCGCTCCGAAAACTCCCACACGCAGCGGGAGCTGACGGATATCGATTCCCTTCTTCTCGGCCTGCTCAATCAGAAAACAAAAATAACTCGGTGTGCAACAAATCACGGTGACATTGAAATCCTTGAGGACCATGATCTGACGATCCGTATTCCCGCCTGAGATGGGGATGACGGTCGCCCCGAGAGCCTCTGCTCCGTAATGGGCTCCCAGTCCTCCGGTGAAGAGGCCATACCCGTAGGCGTTCTGGACAATGTCTCCGGAGTGAACTCCACAGGCCACGAAAGAGCGGAGAATCACCTCCGACCAGACCGCGACATCTTCGCGAGTGTAACCCACCACGGTCGGCTTACCGGTTGTGCCGCTGGAGGCATGCAGGCGCACCACATCCTTGACTGGGACCGCAAACATCCCGAAGGGGTAGGTGTCTCGCAGGTCAGATTTCTCGGTGAAAGGTAATTTGGTGATATCCTTGATGGAGTGGATATCCTCGGGTTTGAGTCCCAGTTTTTCCATGCGTGAACGGAAAAGTTGAACATTCCCATAGGCCAGATCAACCATCGACTTCAATCGTTGTGTTTGTAGTTCACACAACCGTTCCGGAGGAAGGAAATCCACCCCGCTTACAGGATGGAAGGGACCATCAGGCCCTTTGGCTTTCGCAGTCATGGATGTTATCGCCTCCCATTCAGGAATGTGCCGCGAGCCATTCCGACCTCAAGCGGTCACCAGCCTCACGGCCGATTTCGAAAGATTTCAGATTCACTTCGTGCAAATGTTCCGGCAGGTTAGCACGGACAGCTTCCAGCCAAATCTCGATTGGGATTTCCAGAAATACACTCAGTGTTCCCAGCAGAATGATATTCAAGCTCTTGCGATTTGGAATCTTGATCCCCTCCAGGAGAGAGGGATCAATCAACACGCCTCCCTCGCGGAGACGGTGCTGGTTGGGAGCCACCTGATCGAGTTCCAGAACCACCAGAAAGTCGGCGCAATGTGGCGGTACCATCGGGCTGAAGACCTCTTCGCCGAAACGGACATCGCTGCTCACCGATCCGCCGCGCTGGCTCATGCCATGGATCTCACTTTTTTTGACATCATATCCCGCCCGGAAGACGGCCTCTGACAGGACATCCGAGGCCTTGAGGACTCCCTGCCCCCCAAGACCCGCAATCACGATATTGGTGACTTCACCCGGCATGATGCTCGCACCCCCCCACCGCCTCACATTCGCATGTTTCCCTGGCCGCTGTTTTCTCATACTCGCGGATCTTTCCCGCGGCCAGTAAACAGGGACGGCGTGCGATCATCAGAACCAGATCTCCGCTCTGGAGGTTCTCAGCGAGCAACCTGCCAAAGCCTTCCTGATCGCGCATGGGATCGACTGTTTGCACACGCTGGATTCCGATCGAACGTGCCAGCTCTTCAAAGCGGATCTTGCCGGTAGGCGAATGATCAAGTGACCTTCCTGTGCCTGGATGCTCCTGAAGGCCGGTCATGGCGGTAGTTCCATTGTCGAGGATGATGACCACATGTCCTGTCTTGGGAGGATTGTAGACCATTTCTACCAGCCCGGTGATGCCACTGTGCACGAAGGTGCTGTCGCCGATCACACTGACTACCCGCCGGGCCTCTTCATCGGGTAACACGTGGCGCAACCCCAGGCCCACTCCGATACTGGCACCCATGCAGACGCAGGTGTCCATGGCTTGGAAGGGCGGCAGGACACCCAGGGTGTAACAGCCGATATCGCCGCTGACAATGCACTTCATATCACGCAGAATCTCGAACACGGAACGATGCGGGCAGCCATTACAAAGCTGTGGGGGTTTTCCGGGGGGGACTGGGGGATCAGCGGTCAGGTCACCATCGAGGATCTTCCGTACACGTTCCACATCGAGTTCGCCGAAACGAAACTCCATCGGTTTGCGTTCCACCTGTATTCCCTCGGCGCGGATCGCATCCGCCAGGTAAGGGTCTCCCTCTTCAATCACCACACAACGCTTCATCCCCGCCACAAACGAGCGGATGGTCTCGATGGGGAGCGGGTGGGTCATCCCGAGTTTCAGGAAGCTCGCCTCAGGCGCGGCTTCACGGGCATGCATGAAGCCAATCCCGGAGGTGATAATCCCAAGGTCATTTCCACCAAAGAGGATGCGGTTCAGTTTGGAGGTCTCATTCCACTCTGCCATCTGCGCCAGCTTGGCACGTAAACGCCTGTGTGCAGGACGCGCATAAGCGGGAATCATGACTAAACCCGGGATATCGCGTTCGAAAGAGGCCTTCGATGGCTCATGGTGTTTCCCATTTGATTTGAGCAAGGTTTTCGAATGGCAGACTCGTGTGGTCATGCGCAAAAGGACTGGAATATGCCAGCGTTCCGAAATCTCCAAGGCTACATGCGTGAAATCATAGGCTTCCTGGGAATCGGAAGGCTCCAGCATCGGCAGCCCCGCCGCCACCGCAAAGTGGCGGTTGTCCTGTTCATTTTGGCTGGAAGCCATGCCTGGATCATCGGCGGAAACCACCACCAGCGCGCCCGGGGTGCCGGTGTAGGCGGCGGTGAAGAGCGGGTCAGCGGCCACATTGACGCCAACATGCTTCATGGTCACCAGGACACGGGCCTTGGCCAGGGAGGCCCCCAGCCCAACCTCGAGAGCCACTTTCTCATTGGGCGCCCATTGGGCATTGCCCCCCAGCCGAGAGAACTCCTCAAGAATCTCGGTCGAGGGGGTGCCTGGATATCCTGTTCCGAGCTGGACACCGGCATGTTTGGCGGCTAATGCCACCGCCTCATCACCACTTACAAGTTGTCTATTGGGTACTGTCATACAATCATCATCCATGAAAAAAATCCACGCAGGATACGGGATGTTGGCGCTCCAGTGCAACCATGGGCTTAATTATCCCATTGAAATGTCTCTTTTGGGAAGAGGGAGATCATGGACTTGGTATTCTCAATTTGGTTGAGAAATCCGGCCATTCATCAGGGCAACACTTTATGGGTCCGAACAATGTCTCCCCTGGAGAAAGTTCCATTGGTGGGGGAATAGATCATCGAGGGCGCCTCGCCAATTCCAAACAGGATGAATCGGTCACGGATATCATTGGGTTCATTGACGCTATCAGGCCCACGGCTTCTCAGAAGCCATCGATGGGTCCATTGGGCAGGATAGAGTTGATGTGAGCTGGGATAGCTCGCAAAATTGGTCCAGGAGATCCATTCCAGGGAACCTCCCTTGCCCGTGATCGGCTCAATGTGAAACACATCCCGTGAGGGAAGTCTGGTCAGGAACCTGATGGGAGTGGTCAGAGGGACAAACCGGTCAGGATAGGCGATTTCCTCACCCGCTGGGGTCCGATGCGGGGGGTAGTGATTATAGGTTGAGCAATAGGCTGTTACAGCGACCGCCAGAGTTTGAATCTCTCCATGCATCCTCGCGATTTTCGACCGTGCCTGAGCACTGATGTAGTTGGGCATCGCAATCGAGATCAGAATCAGGATGATGGCAATAACAACCAGTAATTCAATGAGGGTGAAGCCTGGCTTCATATAAAAACCGTCCTTTCCACCAAATCCAGGTTTACTGCAGCAAGTCCTCCGCATCCTTTCATTGGTTGCACATAGTGACAACGGATCAATGCAGAACCTCGATCCTGGCACCCCCCAGGGCCACTCCATCCAAGGTTAGAGGGTAAAGGTCCACATACGACTGATCGCCCGCATAAAACTCACCATAGCCCGGCGGGCTTAAAGAGACCTGAACCATTGTGGTTCCCTCACCTGGCAGAGAGAGGTGGTCTGGTATCTGTACCTGCCAGCCCGGTAGTCCCACCAGATTTGCCTGAAGAGTAACCTCAACAGAGTGAGTCTGGGGATTGCATATCTCCAGAGGGATCATGGGGGGTTCCTGATACCCGCACTCCCAACATATCCGTTGGATGCATATTTCCGCACCTTCGATATCAATCCGCGAGATTCCCTGTGTGTTTGATAGGGAAAGTGACTGGACCTCGATTCCGGGTTGGATTGCAATACTGCCCGCCGGATTCCCCATCGAATCGGTGGCATGAAGAGCCCCTTCAGCCCCTCCATTGCGCAGGAAGATACTCACTTCGATGGGATTGGATCCGCCACAGGCTTCCTCGCTGAACTCGATACGAGCCATGTTACCACCCTGGGGATCCGAGAAAGGAATCTCAACATCAACTTCACCATCACCGGTGCAATCGACTGCATTGAGCGGGATAAGACCATCCAGATTTCCTGCAGCATGAAAGACGATCGG
>CAYZUX010000034.1:0-21277 GCA_964481775.1 uncultured bacterium
GACATGGCGGGTAGCTGGCATTAAAGGTCGGTTGATTAATGGAATATGTGATCGTCAACCCCCCAATATCATTTGAGGCAACCGTGTGGTCCACATTAAAGATATGGATATATCCTCTCGAACGTGGTGTTTGGGTATCACTCCGGTAGACTGGGCAACCCGCCGGATTTCCAGTCAACAATGAAATCCCTCCCGTGACAAGTGTTGTTCCGACTACATCCTTGCGAACAAGCTGGGTCGGTTCAGGATCAAACCGCTCAAGACTCTTTCGAGCGCCTAAGAAGGGAGAAAATGCGGGGAAATTTGGCACAAAGCACCTCCCAGCATGACCTGAATCAGCTAATTACCATTAAGGCAATATAGATGGACATTCCGAAAATGTCAATCAAATATTTATAGAAATAACGGTAAACGGATATGGGGGGGGGTATATAGTATTTAAGCCTTGAAAAATCTGAGAGATACGGCTCGATAAAATGAAAGGATCCCCCCCCATTCATATCAAATAGGGATCCAGCTTCACAATTTCAATCCCGATCCCGGTCCTCATTCGCCCGCCTATTCACGAACAATCCAGGCAGCCACCTCTAACACCCTCTTCCGTCACTGCGTGACCTGCACCGGATGGACTCCATGCTCACCCGTTATCTCGTTCAATCTCTGCTTCGCCTTGAACGACCCAATGCGATAACCATTCAATATCCGGCCTCCCAAGTTGGCTCAGATACAGGACAGTTGAAGCAATGCACGCCCTCCCCCCAACCCTCAACTCCGTGTACAATCCCCCTCGTCCGGTCAGGCTGGTTTCCGGGCGGGTGGTGAAATGGCAGACACGGGGGACTTAAAATCCCCTGGGGGCAACCTCATGCGGGTTCGAGTCCCGCCCCGCCTACCAGCCTCCACACCCCTTCCTCCATCCCACCCCTCCTGGTCCTGCCCCCGCAATCTCCCTGAAAGTTTCCCCTTAACCAGTGAAAACAGTTGGAAATTCCGAAACTCAGATGTAAAATAACCGACCTGAGATCGGAAACTGACTACCAAGAGAGGCCATGACCTTCGATACCAAATGCAAGAACCCCAGTGTTTCCGGCACGAGTTCACCCTCACTGGGTCACCATACCCATCCTCAGGTTTCCGCTGAGATCAACCCGTTTACTGGTGTGGATTCAGGAATGCCAGAAAGATCCTCCTCCCCCAAGGCCACCAGTAGCGCGGTGGAGTGGCATGTCAATCTGCTCCCCGATTTTGCACGTTCTTCTCCGCAGGAATACCGCGCCGGTTCTCAGTTCTTTCCATTAGGGAAGGACCTTTCCAGGAAATTAAACGATTTCTGTCAAAAAGAGTCCCTGACCGCGTTTTCTGTCCTTTTGACCGCATACCAGGCAGTGCTCTCCCGTTATACCGGTCAGGAGGAGATCACAATCGCCTGCCTCCACCTGACCACACAGGCAGGGAAACAAGCCGTCCCGGCTGACTGGAAATCCCAGTTATTCATCGCTTCTCAGACCTTCCTGGGCAATCCATCCTTTCTCTCACGGGTCAATAAACAAACAACTGAGTACAAAAACCGTGAGGATTCCGGAAGCGACAGGCTGCCCTCCAATGTCCTCTTTACTTTTCAGGAGGTCACCTCACCGGGGGATCTGCCTGACGCGGGAAATTTACCAGCTGGTGCATGGATAGAACCCTTTGAATGCGACCTTTGGCTGAGAGTTGTCCAGACTGGGGATGAGTACTCGCTGTGGCTGATTGGGAACACCCACTTATTCGAACTGGACACCGTGAAACGCTTCCTGGGACATTTTCGGATCTTTCTCGAAGCGGCCCTGGAGAAACCCACTCAGGATGTTGCCTCTCTTCCTTTGCTGTCACCCAAGGAACGCCACCAGATTGTTGTGGAGTGGAACAGCGCGGTCCCTCCCTGCCCCTCCCATGAGTGTCTCCACGAAACCTTTGAAGCCCAGGTGGAAAAAACCCCCGACAGGGTGGCCATCCTCCATCATGGAACCGCGATCACTTACCGGGAACTGAACATTCGCGCGAACCGGCTGGCCCATTATCTGAAAGAACTCGGCGCCGGACCGGAAACCCTGGTGGGAGTGTGCTTGGGACGTTCCATCGATACTGTGGTGGCCTTGGTGGCGATCCTTAAATCAGGTGCCGCTTATCTCCCCCTTGACCCCCATTATCCGCAGGACCGGATTGTATTTATGCTGGAGGACGCTCAAGTTCCGATTCTGCTCACCGAAAGCCGCTACCTGAACATGCTTCCAGCCCACAAGGCACAGGATGTCTTGATTGACCAGCATTCCCATGCCTGGCGGAACCAGAGTGAACAGAATCCTTCGCATTCGGCCAAACGCGACAACTTGGCCTATGTGCTCTATACCTCCGGTTCCACTGGACGTCCCAAAGGGGTGGCTCTCATGCACCAGAGCGCGGTAGCACTGGTGGATTGGGCCAACACGGTCTACTCCTCTGAAGAATATTCAGGTGTCCTCTTTGCGACCTCCATTTGCTTTGACCTCTCCGTTTTTGAAATTTTCGCTCCACTGAGCGCCGGTGGCCGGGTGATTCTTGCAGAGGATGCCCTCGAACTGGCCCGGCTGCCTGAGGCCAATGAAGTGACATTGATCAATACGGTTCCCTCGGTGATCGCGGAAGTGGTCCGGATGAAAGCTCTTCCTCCATCGGTTCTGACCATCAACCTGGCAGGTGAATATTCTTCCCAGGAACTGGTTCAGGCCATATATTCTTCTTCCCAGGTCCAACGTGTCTATGACCTCTATGGTGCCACGGAGGATACCACGCACTCCACCCTCGCACTGCGGACACCGGATGGTCCTCCCAGTGTGGGACGGCCTTTCCCCGGCACCCAACTGTATGTCCTGGATTCCCACCTTCAACCCGTGCCCGTGGGGGTTCCCGGTGAGATATTCCTGGGTGGTGCCGGGCTGGCGCGTGGTTATCTGAACCGTCCGGAACTGACAGCCCAAAGATTCCTCAGGAATCCTTTTATCGATGATCCCGAGGCACGGATTTACAGGACAGGAGATTTGGGACGTTTCAGGCCGGATGGAAACCTGGAATATCTGGGACGTATCGATCACCAGGTAAAGATTCGAGGATTCCGTGTGGAGCTGGGTGAAATCGAGACCATTCTCAATGAACACCCATCAGTTGACAGTTCTGTTGTCATTGCGAAAAAGGATGATGCAGGGGAGGCTCGCCTGATTGCTTATTTCATTCCCAATCCGGGAAATGTCCCCAATGTTGAAAGTTTGCGTAATTTCCTTTCCGTGAAGCTTCCCGAGTATATGGTTCCCCCGTTCTTTATTCCTCTGGAATTTTTTCCGAGAACTCCCAGTGGCAAGATTGACCGAAAGTCGCTTCCGGAGCCACGCCGTGAGCGTCCGGACCTCGAGACGGAATATGCCGCTCCACGCAATGAACTTGAAAAATATATTGCCGATATCTGGTCGCGAATTCTGCAGATTGACCAGATAGGCATCCATGACCGTTTCTTTCAACTGGGTGGAAGCTCCTTACAGGCAGCTCGGTTTATCAATGAACTCCAGCAGCTTTTGGGGGAAACAATTTATATTGTCACGATTTTTCAGTCACCTACGATCGCTGAATATGCCGATTTTCTTCTCAAGGATTATCCTGTTCCTGTCACAGCCAGGTTTCCCTCGCTTTCGAAGCATCAACTGAAGACCCGGGCAGGTCAACGAAAAATTAACGACTCAGATATCTCAGCCATGAGGAAAGCCATCCCAACCCTGCCACGCGATTTCACGGAAAAAGATGCTTCAGAACCGAGGAATCCCCCCGCCATTTTTATCCTGGCTCCACCTCGGTCTGGCACCACCTTGCTGAGGATTATGCTGGCCGGGCACTCGTCACTCTTTTGCCCTGCTGAACTGCAGCTTTTGAGTTTTCATACCCTGGCGGAACGTCGTCATGCCTTCTCTGGAAAATATAGCCTGTGGCTCGAGGGAACCATCAGGGCGCTCATGGAGATTCATGGTTGTGATGCGGACCAGGCCAAGCAGATCATGGAGGAACATGAAGCCAGGGATTTCACCACCAAGCAGTTTTATAAAGTGCTGCAGGACTCGATTGGAGGAAGGACCCTGGTGGATAAATCCCCTTCCTATGCCAGTGACCTTGCAACGCTGCAGAAAGCTGAGAGAGACTTTGACAATCCTATCTATATCCATCTCTCTCGTCATCCTATGCAATGTCACGGTCCTTTGCGAACTACCACATGGACCAGGTTCTGTTCCTTTATGACCACCCCTTTACCCCGGTACAACTTGGGGAGCTCATCTGGACAATCAGTCATCGGAATATTCTTGATTTCCTCGCTCATGTTCCTGCGCATCGCCAGTTTCATATGAGATATGAAGACCTGGTGACTGATCCCGAGAAAATGATGCGTCAAATGTGTGCGACAATTAACCTGGATTTCGAAACAGGCCTGCTGAATCCCTATCAAAATCTCGATTCAAAGATGGCGAATGGAATCTATGCTGAATCGACACCCATGGGTGATACGCACTTCTTCAAACACCAGAAGATTAATCCAAGACAGGCCGATAGTTGGAGGGAGGTAACCACCAATGACTTTCTTGGAGACCCTACCTGGAGTGTTGCCACTCTCCTTGGGTACTCTCGTTCCTCAGAAAGCGATCCAAATAATAATTCGATCGATATCCAGGATCCCCCAGTCACCAGGATCAATCGCAGAGAATCGCACCGTCAACGCCGAGAAACACGTCATTCCCTGAGAGCAAACAGGGAAACCAAACCGTTATGAGCCATCATACTGCTTCTCCCCATACCAACGGCCAGGAAATCGCCATTATCGGCATGGCTGGCCGTTTCCCCGGCGCTGCTGACATACGAGCATTATGGAAAAATATATGCGCTGGAGTGGAGTCCACGGTTGAATTTTCCGCGGAGGACTTGATCGCCTCTGGAGTTGATCCATCGCTGCTGTCTCGTTCCGATTACGTGCGTCGCGGGGCAGTCCTGGATGACGCTGATTGTTTTGATGCATCCTTTTTCGGAATGACGCCGCGTGAAGCCCAGGTGATGGATCCCCAACACCGGATTTTTCTTGAATGTGCCTGGTCCGCCATCGAGGATGCCGGCTACGATATCCGTGAATACAAGGGCCTTATAGGATTATTTGGTGGTGTCGCCCGCAATACCTACTATACACACAACCTGGTTCATCATGAGGATCTTCTCGATTCACTCGGATCTTACCAGGCCATGCTGGCCACAGATAAAGAATATGCTGTTACCAGGACCGCCTTCATTCTTGGTCTCAATGGCCCATGCGTCAATGTCCAGACAGCATGTTCAACCTCGGGTGTCGCCATACACCTGGCTTGCCAGAGTATCCTGAATGGTGAATGTGACATGGCCCTCGCAGGAGGTGTCCGGATACGGGTCCCCCTGAGAGCGGGTTATATCTATGAACCCGATGGAATCCCTTCACCCGATGGACGTTGTTATGCATTTGATGCGAGGGCCAATGGCGCACTGATAGGATCCGGTGCTGCCTTTATTCTCCTTAAATCACTCCAGGAGGCGCTCCAGGACAGAGATTCCATTTATGCAGTCATCAAGGGATCCGCGGTGAATAATGATGGAAGCAGCAAGGTCGGCTTCACTGCGCCAAGTGTCGCGGGACAAGCCCGGGTTATCGAGGAAGCGCTTGCAATCGCTGGAATCTCACCGGACAGCCTTGGACTTGTTGAGGCACATGGTACTGGAACCTCTCTGGGAGATCCCATAGAGATCGCCGCGCTTACTCAAGCCTTCCGCAAATTTACATCACGAAAATGCTTCTGCCCGATTGGCTCGATTAAAACGAATATCGGCCATCTTGATGCGGGAGCAGGTGTTGCAGGGACCATCAAGTGTGCGCTTGCACTACAACACCAACTGATTCCTCCTAGCCTTAATTTCACCACTCCTAATCCTCAAATTGACTTTGAGAATTCCCCATTCTTTGTGAATACTGAGCTTCGCAAGTGGGTCTTGTCTGACAGCCCACGCCGGGCTGCAGTGAGCTCGTTCGGATTAGGTGGCACCAATTTCCACGCCATCCTTGAGGAGCCACCCCAGTTGTCTTCTCCCCCCTCTTCAAGACCTGCACAGCTTTTTCTGCTGTCCGCCAAAACCTCTGCTGCTCTCGATACATTATCGGAGTCGTTGGCCAATTTTATAGAAGCCTCCGGGAGGTCCCTGAATCTGGCTGACCTTGCATACACTCTGCATTCTGGAAGAGTCAGGTTTAACCAGCGAAAAATGGTGGTTTGCGAGGATCCAAAGCAGGCTATTGACAAGCTGCGGGCAAAGGTAACCCAAAGTGCCGCAGTTAATCAGTCTGGAAAAACTCCTACACTGACATTCATGTTTCCCGGTGTCGGTTCACAATACGTTGGGATGGGTTTTCCATTCTACCAGAATGAACCGGTTTTCCGCTCTGCATTTGATGAATGCCTTTCATACCTCCCGAATGACCTGGCAACCTCTCTGCTTGCGAACCAATATCCATCCATTTCCAAAAGCACTGAAGTCTCGACCGGTCTTGAAAATCCGATGTTGACTGTCTTGTCGATATTTATTACGGAATATTCGCTTGCGAAGCTTCTCATATCCTGGGGGATTCAGCCGACAGGCGGAATGATTGGCCACAGCCTCGGGGAATATACCGCGGCCTGTATCAGCGGAGTTCTTTATCTTGAAGATGCCTTGAAGATTGTCCAGGTTCGTGGAGATATCTTCTCACGTCTGCCAGAAGGGAGGATGGTGAGTGTTCCGCTCAGTGTAACCGAGGTTCAGGAATATCTGAGGGATGGTCTCTCGCTCGCGGTTGTGAATACACCGGGATATTGCGTTATATCCGGATCAACTGGGGCCATTCAGAAATTAATCGAAGACTTGGAAAAAGTGTCGATTGAACCCCACCTGCTTCACACACGTGTCGGGCTGCATTCCACCATGTTGGATCCCTTCCTCGCGGAATTCCACGATGCCGTATCCGCTCTTCGTTTATCCCCGCCTCAGATTCCATTCATTTCAAACCTGACCGGAAACTGGATATCTGAAAGTGATGCCACCAGTCCTGATTATTGGACAAGCCAGCTTCGACAAACAGTCCTTTTCACTGATGGTCTGGGGCATTTACTCAAGGAAAAAAACAATATTCTGCTTGAGGTTGGTCCCGGGACTACTCTGACTTCACTTGCACGCATTCATCCTGAACGGACTTCCAGCCAGATTACTCTTTCAACCCTTCCACATCCCAAAGAAAATAAAAATGAATATGAAGTATTACTCACCGCAGTCGGGCAGCTCTGGATCTCAGGAATAACTGTCAGTTGGGAACAATTCTATCGAAATGAACAACGGACCCGAATTCATCTCCCCACTTACCCCTTCGAAAGAAAGCGGTTCTGGATTGATCCCCCGGCACCGAAGGCCGCTCAAAAGTCCTTCCCGGGACAGAACAGTCAAACGTTGAGTCAATCCGGTTCCATCTCGAGAGAGCAAGGACATGTTCACAGCGACGATACTCGCCGGGTCTCCCACGTTGCATCCACTGAAGTCCTGGAGGAAGCGTTTGACACAAGAACTGTAGTACTTGATCGGGTCAAACAAATCCTGAGTAACATGAGCGGGATGGATGTGACGGCATTAGGTGAGGACAAACAGTTTCTCGAACTCGGTTTTGATTCTCTTTTTCTCACCCAGGTGAATGTTTCCATTCAGAAGGAATTTGGCGTACGTATCACTTTTAAGCAGATATTTGACGAAACTCCTTCAGTAGGCAAACTGGCCGATTACCTCCTCAAACATTCAAAACTCGGGATTGGGTATAGAGACCGGCACAGTCAAGAGCCCGAAATCTCTGCAGACTCGCAAGGACTGGAAGAAAAAGTCAGCATCGTGGATGCGGGAGAAGAGGCTCCTCGGGCATTTGGGCCGTGGCGTCCGATTCCCAAGGGTGCCGCAGCCGAACTGACAACGCAACAACGCAACGGATTGGATCATCTCATCAACTGGTATACACAAAAGACACGCCGTTCCAAACAGTTGGCGGAGTCCCAGCGCAAACACCTGGCCGATCCAAGGGCGGTTTCGCACTTCCGGAAGATCTGGAAGGAAATGGTTTACCAGATAGCCACCAGGAGATCCTATGGTTCAAGAATCTGGGATATTGATGGAAATGAATATGTCGATCTCACGATGGGATTTGGCATCAACCTTCTTGGCCACTCCCCTGATATTGTTACCGCCGCAGTTCAAGAACAACTCAAGCAGGGTGTCGAGCTTGGAGTCCTTAGCCCTCTGGCGTCGGAACTGGCAGAGCTGATCTGTGAATTTACAGGCCACGAGCGGGTCAATTTCGTGACCACCGGCTCCGAAGCAGTCATGGCCGCCATCCGTGCTGCGAGAACTGTTACCGGAAGAGACCGGATAGCCTTTTTCGCGGGTGATTATCACGGCATTTTTGATGAGGTCCTGGCGCGTCCGGTTCGATCCGGAGATAAAATACGCGCACTGCCGGTTGCACCGGGTATTCCTGTCGATTCCGTTGGACGTGTGCTGATATTAGATTACGAGGATCCAAATTGTCTGGATGTCCTTCAAACAGAGTCCCGTGATCTTGCTGCAGTTATTGTTGAACCTGTCCAGAGCCGGTGCCTGGACCGGCAGCCGCGTGAGATTCTGCAATCTGTACGCCGGATAACGGAACAAAGTGGTACTGCCCTGATTTTTGATGAAGTCATCACCGGTTTCCGCCTGGCCGGAGGTGGAGCTCAGGAATGGTATGGGATTCAGGCCGATTTGGCCGCTTATGGTAAAACGATCAGTGGTGGATTTCCTCTTGCAGCCGTTGCCGGGAAGTCCTGTTTCATGGACGCGTTCGACGGTGGGCAATGGCGATATGGTGATGACTCATTTCCCGAGGCTGGCGTCACTTTTTTTGGTGGTACGTTCGTCCGGCATCCAGCTGGTCTTGCCGCCGGGATCGCTGTCTTGAGGTATCTCAAGGAACAAGGCCCCGGACTACAGATTGAACTTAATGAACGTACACAAAAAATGACAGAGTCTATCAATGAATGTTTTGCCAAGGTGCATGCTCCGATCAGATTAACCAACTGTGGATCCATGCTCCATTTCCATTTTCTTGATGAAAATGATCTTAGCCGCCTTCTGTTTTTCTACATGCGCGGCTTGGGGGTTCATGTATGGGACCGTCCAGTCTTCCTTTCTACCGCGCATAGCCAACAGGACATTCAGTTTATTATCGATTCTGTCTCTGAAACTCTCAAAAGAATGGAATCGCATGGATTTCTACAAGACAAAAATGAGTTATCCACAGATGAGAACCATACCCTACCATATACCGCTAAGCATAGACCATATACTCCTGCTCCAGTTTCCACTCTTCATGCGATAAAACAGAACCACTCGAAATATGATGATGAAGATGGCAGAAAGACATCGTTAACCATCACAAAGGATAAGGTTCCCATAACAGATAACCAATTGGAGATATGGCTATCCTGTCAAGCTGGCGATGCGGCATCATGCGTTTTCAATGGGTGCCACATCATGGACCTGCATGGTCCTTTCCAACCGGATGCGATGCGGCAGGCCCTGCAGGATCTTGTCATGCGCCATGATTCCCTTCGAATCACATTCGCGCCGGATGGCTCCTCACAACGTATCTGGCCAAGCATAACAATTTTACCCAGAGAGATAGATTTATCAGTTCTTGATGTGAATTCACGGGATGAGGAAGTCAAACGGATTATCGAACAGGAATGTAGAACCCCTTTCAATCTCGAGACTGGCCCGTTGCTCCGATTGCTTATCCTTAAACTGGAAGATCATTATCACCGCATTATTTTCTCAACCCATCACATCATCTGCGATGGATGGTCGAAAGGTGTGCTGTGGAGAGATCTGAGTATCCTCTATTCCTCCAGGATCAACGGCATGCCGGCGGAATTAGGATCTCCTGTTCAATTCCGGGATTACGCGGCTTTGGAAAAGGAGCGTAATTTCTCTGCAGTCAGGGCGGATGCCAAGGCTTACTGGCTCCACAAGTACGAGACTCCAGTTGCTGGAATCAATCTTCCTACGGACAGACCACATCCCCCCATCAAGAGTTTTCAGGCGGGCCAATCCACCCTAACGCTTCGAAACGAGACTCTCATTAAACTGCGGCAATTCGCCGGGAATCATGGATTGACAATCTTCAGCACTTTACTGGGAGCCTTTTATGCCCTCCTCCACCGTCTTTCTTCCTCGGAGGATCTCGTCATCGGAGTCGCTGTGGCCGGTCAATCGGATCCAAGCAACCAAAACTTAACAGGCCACAGCGTAAGTCTCCTCCCCATCCGGAAGAATATATCAGTCGATATTCCTGCAGTAACTTTTGTTCGGGATGTCATGTCCTCTCTTTGGGAAGCCTATGATCACCGAACTTTTGGATTTGGACAAATCGTTAAGGCACTGAACCTTCCAAGAGACCTTGCTCATTTTCCGCTGGTATCCGTTATCGCAACCCATGAAACGCAAACACGCGGGATTAATTTCGCCGGCCTCGAATGCAAACCCGTACAGGCAATCAGGAAGTACTGCAACTTCGATCTTGAGCTCTACCTTGTCGAAAATGAAGACACGCTGACAGCGGAGATTGATTTCAACACCGATGTTCTGGAACAAGCCACGGTTCAAAGATGGTTATCACATTATGAAACTCTCTTAAAAGGAATCCTTGAGGAACCAGGAAAAACCATCGCCGATCTCCCCTTGCTTTCTGATGAAGAATGGGAACGTATCGTGGTGGATTGGAATCAAAACAAACTGGACCTGCCGGATACACGCAGTCTCAACGAACTTTTTGAAGCCAGGGTGAGAGAGGTACCGGACGCAATTGCTGTATCCTTCAAGAGTCAATCGATCACCTACACTCAACTCAACCAGAAAGCGAATCAACTTGCTCGGTATCTGAGAACTTCAGGTGTTCATCCTGAAAAGCTTGTCGGTATCTGCATGGACCGCAGCATCGATCTGATCATAGGACTCATGGGCATCCTCAAGGCAGGAGGAGCCTATGTGCCGCTCGACCCCACTTACCCGAGTGAACGGATCGATTTTATGCTGGAGGATTCATGTGCGAATGTTATCCTGACTCAGTCCAAGTACCACCAGTTATTCCATCATCATCACGCCCAAGTCATTCAAATAGATCGAGATTGGAGAGAAATCGAGCGACAAGAGGCCACGAATCTCGAACCTCTGTCCCAAAAGGACAATCTTGCGTACGTCATTTACACATCGGGTTCCACCGGAAAGCCGAAAGGGGTAGCCATTGAGCACGGGAGCACTCTAGCCTTTATTGAATGGGCCAAAACGATTTTCTCCAAGGAGGAAATGTCCGGTGTTCTCGCATCCACTTCGATTTGTTTTGACCTATCCGTCTTCGAGATCTTTGTAACTCTTTCCATGGGAGGAAGAATTGTCCTTGTCCAATCAGCTCTGGAGCTGCTTGAATTGCCGCATCCGGAGAATGTCTCGCTGATCAACACAGTTCCTTCAGCAATCAGGGAAATCCTCTCCTTCAAGGGTATCCCCTCCACTGTAACGACTGTTTGCCTGGCCGGGGAACTCCTTCATACAGAAATTGTTCGCGAGATATATGAGACTACGAATGTTCGAAAAGTCTACGATCTTTATGGTCCATCCGAGGATACGACTTATTCCACATGGACCTTGCGATCTGCTGAGGGGCCTCCCACCATCGGCCGTCCAATTGCCAATACCCAACTGTATATCCTGGATGCCAGGAGACGGCCAGTCCCGGTCGGGGTGCCTGGTGAGATTTATCTCGGTGGCGCGGGATTAGCACGGGGTTACTATCACCGTCCCGAACTTACTGACGAAAAGTTTGTTGAGAATCCATTTAGCGTCCAGGCAGGCTCACGCCTGTACCGGACAGGTGACCTCGCCCGATTCCGTCCGGATGGAAATGTCGAGCTGATCGGACGGATCGATCACCAGGTTAAAATTCGAGGATTCAGAATCGAGCTGGGAGAAATTGAGTTTCGTCTGAGGGAACATCCCATGGTGCTGCAGTCTGTTGTCGTCGCCAGGGAAGACCCAGCCGGAGAGAAAAGCCTTGCAGCGTATTTTACCACTGAAGGGAATATTACGCTTCCTCAGGAAGAACTTCGCACCTGGCTCAAAGAGACACTTCCTCCTCACATGATCCCCCCCCTTTTCATACAATTGGATAAACTGCCCCTGACATTGAATGGAAAAGTAGACAGGAAGCAGCTGCCGCCTCCACCGGATAAGATTCTTGCCAAGCCGGTCTGTCATACTACCGGAAGTACCGCCATTGATAGGGACATCATCGAACTTTCGCTTATCAAAATCTGGGAGGAAGTACTGGGGAAAACACTGAAAGATCCCTCGGGTGATTTTTTCGAGATCGGAGGTCACTCACTCGCATCGCTCCGTGTCGTCCATGGCATCAACGAACATTTTGGAACAGCATTCTCTCCATTGACACTGTTCCAATATCCAACAATCACCTCACTGGTTGACCTTATTTTGCGGTCAAAAACCGGTAATTCACTATCACAATCTGTCTCGGTAACACTTCCCATTGAGAGTTCGTATGCGTCAACGCCTTCTGGAGCATCTCAAGTAGCTCAAGACAGGCAGGATGAGATAACCCACCTCAGGCCCATACTCGAAAAGATTCAAAATGCCAAGGGCCGGAAAGGAAAGTTCCGGATGCGTGAATCCTGGATTTGCGCACGGATACTCAGGCCCCTTTTCAAGTTTCGGTGGGACCTTCTAAGGCGAATACTTGTTCGCTTGATTACACGTCTTGAGGGTGGGGAGGCATACACGGTCACCCTCCGGAAAATCTGGGCTGAAACATTTGATGTTCATATTGGTGACTACAGTTCGGGAGTATTTGACCTCAATCGTTTCCGTCCGGGAACCACGGTGGGGAGGTACTGTTCCATATCTGGAACCGCGCGTACAGAAACAGCCAATCATCCGATGAACACTCTTTCAACAAGCGGATTCTTTTTCAATCCGGCAACAAGCTTCGCTGAAGCTGACTTTGTTCCACGTGTCCGCTTGAAGATCGGCAATGATGTTTTCCTGGGACACAATGTTCATGTCATTGTGCCCACTGAGGAAATCGGAGATGGTGCCGTGATTGGAAGTGGTTCGGTCGTGGCGGGGAATGTCCCCCCATTTGCCGTGATGGTGGGCTATCCCGCGACTGCAGTACGCTACCGTTTTTCCGCGGAAACAATCGCGGAAATCATGAAAGCGCCCTGGTGGGAAAAAGATCTCGACGATCTGGCGGAAGTCCGGGAGGAATTCACCCGTCCAGTCGAAGGGGAGATCATCCGGTAGGGCTTCAGCTTGGATTTTTCCAATCTGAAGCCCTGTTTCCGGGATCCCGCTCACGTATTTTTACTTCTTAAGAATCTTCGCCACAGTGGGTGCCGAAATCCGTTTCATCAACGGCAGATCTCCGACAAGAGGACGTACATAATCCTTGAAGGCATCCGTCACATAATTCCCGGCGGTATTGATGAAATGGTCTCCCATGTGAGTTGCGACACGGGCTACATCATCGAGCTTGGCAAGGAAGTATTCGACTGCATAATCTCCGATCCGGCGGATAGCAACAGATCCATCCATATTATGCCAGATGGCATATTGAGCCGCTTTCTCGCCGACCTCGCGGGCTTCGTACTGATCGACTTCGCTGACACACCCCAGGAAACTGCGCTGGAGGTAACCGAAGGTGTCGGCACGGACACGTTTGATGCCAGTTTCTTTCTTGACCCACTCGCTGAGCAAGTCCCCTAATGCGCCGGTACCTGAAAGCTGGACATTGCCATGGGAGTCTTTCTCGCCCCCGGTGAACTCCGCTGCGATCGGCTGGCCGGAGGGCCCCACGATCCCCTCGGAGGCCGCCACGATGCAGCGCCCGTATTGATCATAAGCCGCTTTGACATCCTTGATGAATTGATCCTTGGTGAGGGGACGCTCCGGAAGATAGATGAGGTGCGGGCCATCATCAGGGTATTTCTTGGCCAGGCAGGAAGCGGCTGTCAGGAAGCCGGCGTGACGTCCCATCACCACCGCAATGTAGACCCCGGGCAGGGCGCGGTTATCGAGGTTAGCCCCCGCAAAGGCCTGGGCCACAAATTTGGCCGCTGAACCATATCCCGGGCAATGGTCTGTGACCTTAAGATCATTGTCGATCGTCTTGGGGATGTGGATGACGCGCAGTTCATAGCCCGCCTTCTCGGACTCCTGGTTCACGATGCGGCAGGTGTCGGCACTGTCGTTGCCGCCGATGTAGAAAAAATAACGGACATCATGGGCCTGGCAGACCTTGAAGATCTCACGGCAGTACTCGACATCCGGTTTATCGCGCGTGGAAAGAAGACCGGAGGAGGGGGTCACCGCGACCGCCTCGAGATTGTGGGTGGTGGCCTCGGTGAGGTCGAGGAAATCCTCGTTGATCACACCGCGTACTCCATGGAGGGCACCGTAGACACGAGTGACCTGGGGGAACTTCCTGGATTCCAGGACCGCTCCCACCAGACTTTGATTGATGACCGCAGTCGGGCCGCCACCCTGGGCGACCAGGACCTTACCTGTAAGTATGGACATGGTTCTTCACTTCTCCTTTATCGTTGAAATCCTTGCGGATGGAATTCCAGAATAACAAGCCGGGATTTTCGCATGGGGGGAGAGAACTTGGCAAGTTGAGCGGAGTGTGAATGTTTCCCTGAAAGGCTATCCCGAGCACATCCATGTACCTCATTTCAACATGGTGCCCCCGTGGAGACGGACATATGTTGTAGTATAGTGTCCACCAATCCCATGACTGACACACAAAAATCCAACACCCGCATCATCTTCTGGGATGGCCATGCCGTAGGCCTTCTCGATCAAACACTCCTCCCCTGGGAGGAAAAGGAAATCCTCTGTTACACCCTGCCCGCGCTCTGGGAAGCCATCAAGAACCTGCGAGTCCGTGGCGCTCCGGCGATCGGTGTCGCGGCGGCCTATGGGGTGGTCCTCGCGGGGAAAGTAAGCCTGGAAACCAACCCGGAACGTTTTGCGGAGGAGGTCCGCAGGGGTTGCGACTTCCTGGCCACTTCGCGCCCCACAGCGGTCAACCTGTTCTGGGCCTTGGAACGGATGAAGAAAGCGCTGGATGAAGTAGCCGGACAGCCCATCCAAATCCAGCGTGAACGACTGCTCTCAGAGGCGATCGCCATCGAAAAGGAGAACAACCGGGTGTGCGAAACCCTCTCCGAGGCGGGAGCAACGCTGCTCAAAGATGGCGACCATCTGATCACCCACTGCAATGCTGGCGGACTGGCTTGCGGAAACCACTATGGCACTGCGCTCGGAGTCATCCTGAAAGCGGCGGAACAGGGAAAGAAGATCTCGGTTTATGTCGATGAGACCCGTCCGCTCCTCCAGGGCAGCCGTCTGACCGCCTATGAGCTCATGCGGGCCGGGGTCGAGGCGACCCTGATCTGCGACAACATGGCGGGGCATATCATGCGGACTCGTGGAGTGCAGGGGGTCATCTTCGGAGCTGACCGGATCGCTGCGAATGGAGACACCGCCAACAAGATCGGGAGTTACTCACTGGCGGTCCTGGCCAAAGAGCATGGTGTTCCAGTTTATGTGGCCGCGCCGCTCTCCACTGTGGACTTCAGCATCCCCGATGGCTCCGCGATTCCCATCGAAGAACGTAACCCAATCGAGGTGGCCGCCTGGAAGGGGGTCCCCTCGGCTCCGGAGGGTGTAGCGGTCTACAATCCGGCCTTTGATGTCACCCCCGCGCGCTATATTACCGCCATCATCTGTGAGGCAGGCGTGCTCTATCCGCCTTTTGAGGAGTCATTGGGGAGGTTGAAAAAGTAAGCGTCGCTCCTACTCATCCACCCCAGGAACCAGTTTGAGCTCGGTCTTGTCGCAGCCACGGCTGTTCCAGAGGATCTCCGCCAGGTTGGGTACCGCTGGATCGGTGTGGATGACACGCCAGACCTTGTCCTTCTCTCTGACCCAGGTCCAGGTGACCTCCTCATCGGCGGTACGGGGGATGCGCAGGGTTCCGCTCCAGCCATATCCGAAGGGCTGGTCATCGCGGCGCAGAGCACGGAAGAGGCTGAACATGCGTACACGCACCTCGCCGCTCCTGGCATAGTCCGAGAAATCCCAATGGCGGATCTGACGCAACAGGCAGGTGGTGTTATTACGCATGAACCACCACTTCCAGGCACGTCCCACATATTCCCGGTGAAAACCATTCGCATCCTGGTAGTCTGAAGAGTAGAACTCGGTCATTTTCCTCCAGTCCATTTCCTCGTAGGCGGCCTTGAGTTGTTCGATGCGGGTCACGATCTGGCGGGCGATTCGTAAATGTTTCCCTTCGGCGCCTTCGAATGTGGGGAAGACCTCCTGAGAGGCTGGCCGTGTGTCCTCTGGAGTGGTGACAGGATGGATTCTTACAACTCCAGCTGCTGAAACCTCCACCCACTCGGCGGGGAGACTCTCATCGAGACTGAAGATAAGGTAATCGAGGTAGTTCACCGTGCCCTCATGGCGTTCGGTGGATGTGGTTTTCGCGGTGACCGTGTAGAAAAGAGGGCCATCTGGCAACGGTTCGCAATCGATATAGCCATTTGTGGAGGTGCTTGCGAGGGGAATCCCCGCTGACTGGTGGGGCAAGCCCCACCCTACCGTTGGGGAGTGCGGTAGACGATGGACGCAGTACTCCTCCGCCTCCGGATCCTCATCCCACGTCAACTCAACACCCGCTTCGACCTTTCTCGCTTTAAGACCTCGCACAGGTCCGGGCAGATCAATCGCATAGGTTTGACGCTCATACAGGTTCTCATGGGTCTGCATGACATACACATGGTGGTTGACCGCCATAATGCATGCCGTGCCTTCGCCGTCGCCCTGGTAATGCTGATTGAGCAAGACCTCATAATCCGCCTCACTCGCGCACATCCCCGGCGTGATCACCCGGTCGAAATGGTTGAGCACTTCAACCGGCGTCTTGGGCGGTAACAGAGGGATGTAGTAGTAACGCCCTTTGTTAGGGATGAGCTCATGTTCAAGGAAACGCTCCCACACTCCATAGGCCGCACGCGCCATGTGCCCCTCGTCATGGATCCAATCGACATCCCGCACATTCTCATGGAACTCGTTGATATTCCTGGCGGGTTTAAGGTGATAGGCCACCTTGGTCTTCTCCATCACCTGCTCGCGGGTGGGGATCAACTTCTCGTGGATGGCCTGCTTGAGCGTGGGATAAATAACCTCGCGCCAACACACCGAGTTGTCATAATCAAACAGATCCCAGAACGGTTCGAACTGGAAGACCGTAGCCCCCATTTTAATTCCTTCGAGAATCATGGCCCGGTAGAGCAGCGGCGGCATGAGCCGTGTGTTGTCGGGATCCTGGCCAAAGAGGCCCGGAGACAACATGCGTCCATTCTCGAACCACCAGGACTGAGGCTCGATCCCCCAGTTACGGACAAACCCGGCGATCCAGAAACCCCACACCGAGGTCTGACGGGGGAGATGCTGTGGGCCAATGTGTTCATTCTGGGGAAGACAGTACTCTCCCAGCTCACGGATCGTCTCCACCAAAGGTTCATTGAGCAAATCCACCCCGATGTGCATCCACTTGAGCGACTGGAAAGACATACTGACATGCTTTCCATACTGGGCACCGAGCTTCAGGATATCGATGGCGTAGCGGGTTTCCGGCGGGATCGCATAACGGGGCACATTGAAGGTGCTGTAGTGCTCAAAACGCATCTCGGTGATGCCAAGGGTTTTGATGGAAGGATACTCCTGCACCAGTTTCTCCACATACACGGGGTCGAAGACATAGATGTCATGCGGATCGGCGAACTGGAACGTGGTGGGGACCCCCGCTTTTTCAGTCTCATCAAAGAGGCACCGGAAGGCCTCGTAACGTTCCTCATGATCCCGGATGCGAATCTCGACCTGGAGCTGGCAGTAGGGTTTGATGCCATCGGGGACTGTCTCGCGCCAGACGCGTACGATCTCACGCCCATGTCTGGAATGATCTTCGAAACGGTCCGAGGTCTGTAAAATGATGAGCGGATGCTCGTGATCGATACGGGTTTCAGGTGTGAGGGGCACGAAGATCATCCAGGAAAGCAGGGCCAGAAGATGAACTCCTGGCCCTGCTAAGATTCATTCGAAGGTGTCCGCTTACCGATGGCTCTTATGTCCGAATGAACCACGCCTAGAATCGGTGTTCTTCTTTGGGGATTCCTTCTTCAGGAAGGATGGGGCGATCATACCTGCGTTGGCGCCACCCTTATCATCCGGGCCGGAGGCAAACACTCCACGTTCCTCGGACCAGCTCAGGGTCTTGCCCTGACGGAAGGCATAAAGCGAGAGAGAAATGGCCACCTGGGCGGCATAGCCACGGGCTGCATCCAGATTCTGATCGGCGCCCTCGCGAATGGCATCGAGGAAGTTCTTGCGATGGTTAGGACGCGGATCGCCTTGAATCTCAACCTCCATCTGCCCGCCATTGAGAGCCTTGAATTCCTCCTCGAACTCCTTCTGGCCGGTGATCTTGATCTTGTCATTGCTGAGCAGATCGAGGGTTCCCTTCTGTCCATAGATTCTATCCGCGATACCAGAGTCATTGGTCATGGATGCCAGGATGCAGATGGTGTGCTTGCTGGGGTAGTCGACGAGGACAAAGGAGTTATCGGGGACCTCACGGTCGGGGAACAGGTAGATGCCGCCACTGGCGGTGACACGTTTCGGCAACTCATTGTCAAAGGCAATCATGAAGGGGGCCAGCTTGTGGTAGAACAGGTCGGTGGCAATACCGCCTGAGTAGTCATAGTACTTGCGGAAGCGGAAATACCGGTCTGGATCCCAAGGCCGCTTTGGGGCAAGCCCCCACTTGTGACCGAGCCACATATCCCAATCCAGGTTGACCCCTGGCTTGGCATCGGGATCGATGGTCCAGTTCCACTCGCCGCCCTTGTTGTTGCGGCTATATCCCGTGGTGGTCCAGACGACCTGGCCGATACGTCCCTCGGCGATCGCCTTGCGTGCCGCGAAGTAAGCGCCATCCGCGGTGTGCTGGGAACCGACCTGGAGCTTCAGTCCTGTCTGTTCCACTTTTTTCTTGATCGCCAGGGCCTCATAGGGTGTGTGAGCCATGGGTTTCTCAAGATAGACATGCTTACCGGCTTCGAGGGCCTCGATAGCCATCTTGGCGTGCCAATGGTCCGGGGTGGCCACAATGACTGCATCGATGTCTTTGCATTCCAGGAGCTTACGGTAATCGCCAAACAACTCGGCGTTCCCGCCCGCCTTTTCCTTGCCCATCTGCTGACGTTTTTCATAGACATCGCAGACCTTGGTGACCTCGCAGTTCCAGGCATCCTTGTTCTCAGTGAAGATGCCGATCAGGCTTCTCCCCTGCCCACCGCATCCAATGGCACCAAAACGGATCCTCCCGTTGGCTCCTTCCACATTGGCATAGGACTTGGCGCTCTGGCCCAGGATACCCAAGGCTGCGGTTCCCGCCGCGGCCACACGCAAAAAATCACGACGACTAACTGACTTCCGATCCGACACTAGAAGTTCCTCCGTTTCTATTTGATGAGGGATAGCCCCGCGCGGGCCAATCGCGTTTCGGTCCAACGTGGGAACGGGGGATGTTGTCACTCTCAGGTGGTGCTTTCAAGCGGAGACGGTTTACGGGGGAGCCGCTCACCTCACCCCCTTGGCCCCCCTCTCCCGCCGGGAGAGGGGGGAACGTCTCATCTCATCTTCCAGAAAGTGGGAGTTTGGGGGGGTGAGGTAAGGTGGACATCCCCGCAATCTCGTACGATACTTCGCTCCATTACATGCTGTCCCGTTGTGGACCCTGTCACCTGATTTCGGGAGGAGTTTAGATAATGAAAAAGATTTCCATTGGTACCTGGGCCTATTCGATTGGTCCGTATGCCGACAACCCAATCCCCTGGGTGGAAGTGATCACTACCTTGAAGAAGCTTGGATTTGATGGCGTTGAGTTGGGTAGTTTTGGGGTGCATCCAAACCCGGAGAACCTCCCCACCAAAGAGTCGCGCCAGGAGTGCCGCAAGCAGCTTGAGGACCTTGGCCTGGGTTGGTCTGGGATCGCAGCCAACCTTTGGGGCGAGAAGCTCATCAATACCGCCGATACCACCGATTACATCAACTGCTTCAAAAAGAACCTTGATTTCTGCGAAGACCTGGGCATTAAAGGGATTCGGGTGGATACGGTCCAGCCCCCCACCATCTTCTCCGAGGTGGATCCGCAAACCGCCCAGAAACGGGTGGTGGACACATGGAAGATCTGTGTCAAGGAGGCCGCGGATCGTGGTATTTATGTGACTTGGGAGTTCGAACCGGGATTTGCTTTCAACAAGCCTTCGGATGTGCTCCGGATCCTGGATGCGATCCCGGATGACAATTTCGGTGTTCAGTATGACACCTGCCATGGCCAGATGGTGGCAGTCAACGGCGCACGTCAGCCTGGCCAGAAGGAAACACTCAAGGGTGGCCAGCTGGAGTTTATAGGAAAGCTGGATGGGCGCATCAATCATATCCACCTGATCGATTCGGACAACACCTGCCACAAGGATGCCGAAGGGAATGATGAAACTTCCGCCCATGCTCCCTTTGGGGATGGGGTGATCAACTTCGATGAGGTCGTACCCGCTCTCAACAAGGCGGCCCGCTGCAAGCACGACTGGTGGACCATCGACCTGTGTTTCTGGCCGGATGCCTGGGCGGTGACCGAGCGCTGCAAGAAGGCCATCGACAAGCTGAACGAGAAGTATGGATAAAAAAACCTCACCCCCCTACCCCCCTCTCCCATGGGGAGAGGGGGGGACATTCCCCCTCGCCTTGCGGGGGAGGGGGGTAGGGGGGTGAGGTTAAATGATTGAACTTGGACAGAAGGAGACCATTTCATGTCAACAACTAAGAAACCATTGAATGTCGGGCTGATTGGTTGCGGCTTCATGGGCCGTACCCATTCCAATGCACACCACAAGGTGGGCAACTTTTTTGACCTTGAGATGCAACCCGTACTCAAGGCTATCTGTGACAACAATAAGGAGAAGGC